>NZ_JAKFGN010000002.1:1251215-1564019 GCF_021502575.1 Bradyrhizobium sp. G127 | reverse complement strand
GTGCGAATCCACATCGCGCAGGCGCCGCATCCTGCTCCGCCTTCAAGACGCCTCTAGAAAGCGCCCCTCACGAACAGGACGTTGCGGACTATATTCCTAAATGAGGAGATGTCAAGGCGCGCTGGCAGGGGACTATTCGCGGTTCCTGCCGTGGCAATTCCGGCCAGAATACCTATATGTCTCAAATGACCAGCAAATCGCCGAAAATCCAGACCCCCGAACAATTGGCCCGCCTTGAGAAACAGCGTGTCGCCAAAGTAGAGGGCGCACAGGCGCTCGCCCAGGTCGGCAAGGAATATGTCGACGTCCGCAAGAACATGGAGCGCTTGCGCGCGCTGCGGCTGGCCAGGGAAGCGGAAGAGGCGTTGAACCCGCCCGTGGTCGTGGCCAAAAAGAAGAAGGTCGCGCCGAAGAAGAAACTCGCTGACGCTGCCGAGAGCGAACCGGAAGCCGTCGCCGGCGAGTGATGCGGCGTCGCCGGAAGGCAACGCCGCCATTTCAATCAATCCTTCACGACACGAACGGCGCCGCGCGCCGCGCTGGTGGTGAGCGCCGCATAGGCCTTCAGCGCCGTTGAGACCTTGCGCGTGCGCTTCTTCTCGGGCTTCCAGGCCGCGTCACCGCGCGCCTCCATCGCCTTGCGGCGGCGATCGAGTTCGGCGTCCTCGACCGCAACACGGATCGAACGGTTCGGAATGTCGATCTGGATGATATCGCCATCCTCGACCAGACCGATTGTGCCGCCTTCCGCCGCCTCCGGCGAGATGTGGCCGATCGACAGACCGGACGAGCCGCCGGAGAAGCGGCCGTCGGTGATCAGCGCGCACGCTTTGCCGAGGCCCTTCGACTTCAGATAGCTGGTCGGATACAGCATCTCCTGCATGCCCGGACCGCCGCGCGGTCCTTCGTAGCGGATCAGCACGACATCGCCGGCCTTGATCCTGCCGCCGAGAATGCCATCGACCGCTGCGTCCTGGCTTTCGAAAATCCGCGCCGGACCTTCGAATTTCAGGATGCTGCTGTCGACGCCGGCCGTCTTCACGATGCAGCCGTCGAGCGCGATGTTGCCGGACAGCACCGCGAGACCGCCGTCCTTCGAGAAGGCGTGCGCGGCATTGCGGATCGTGCCGCCTTCGCGGTCGGTGTCGAGGTCTTCGAAGCGGCGGTTCTGGCTGAACGCGACCTGCGTCGGCACGCCGCCTGGTGCGGCCTTGAAGAAGTTGCGAACGCTCTCGCTCTTGGTGCGCATCACGTCCCAGCGGCCGAGGGCGTCTTCAAGCGACGTGCTGTGCACGTTCGGCAGGTCGCTGTGGATCAGGCCCGCGCGGTCGAGTTCGCCGAGGATGGCCATGATGCCGCCGGCGCGGTGGACGTCTTCCAGATGCACGTCGGCAACCGACGGCGCGACCTTGCACAGCACCGGCACGCGGCGCGACAGCCGGTCGATGTCCTGCATGGTGAAGGGAATCTCGCCTTCATACGCGGCCGCCAGCAGATGCAGCACGGTGTTGGTCGATCCGCCCATGGCGATATCGAGGGTCATAGCGTTCTCGAACGCCTTGAAGTTGGCGATGATGCGCGGCAGTACGTTTTCGTCGTTCTGCTCGTAGTAGCGGCGCGCCAGATCGACGATCAGGTGACCGGCCTCGACGAACAGGCTCTTGCGATCCGCATGCGTCGCCAGCACCGAGCCGTTACCCGGCAGCGCGAGGCCGAGCGCCTCGGTGAGACAGTTCATCGAGTTCGCGGTGAACATGCCCGAGCACGATCCGCAGGTCGGGCAGGCCGAGCGCTCGATCACCTCGACATCGGCGTCGCTCACCTTGTCGTCGGCGGCGGCGACCATCGCGTCGATCAGATCGACCGAGCGGATCTTGCCGTTGAGCGTGACCTTGCCGGACTCCATCGGGCCGCCGGAGACAAACACCACCGGGATGTTGATCCGCATCGCGGCCATCAGCATGCCGGGCGTGATCTTGTCGCAGTTGGAGATGCAGACCATCGCGTCGGCGCAATGCGCGTTGACCATGTATTCGACGCTGTCGGCGATCAGTTCGCGCGACGGCAGGCTGTAGAGCATGCCGTCATGTCCCATGGCGATGCCGTCGTCGACCGCGATGGTGTTGAATTCCTTGGCGACGCCGCCGGCCTTCTCGACCTCGCGCGCGACGAGCTGGCCGAGATCCTGCAGATGCACGTGACCGGGAACGAACTGGGTGAAAGAGTTGACGATGGCGATGATCGGCTTGCCGAAGTCTTCGTTCTTCATGCCGGTGGCGCGCCAAAGGCCGCGCGCGCCCGCCATGTTGCGGCCGTGGGTGCTGGTCCGGGAACGATAGGCTGGCATTTTCTTTCCTTTGAAGGTCACGCAGGGAACCGGTCTTCTAGCATCTGTGACGATTTGATAAAGCGCCTCCGTGCAGGGTCGCCATGCTGTTGCAGTGCGAATTTTGGTGTAGTCTGCGGGCGTACCCCACAAAAAGGCATCAATTGTTATCCCTTGAACTTGGTATCGTCACGGTGCTCATCGTGATCAACGGCCTGCTCGCGATGTCGGAGCTTGCCATCGTCTCATCCCGGCCTGCGAGGCTGGCCGCCCTGGTTGAGAAGGGCGTGAGCGGTTCGCGCCGCGCACTCGCCTTGGCGTCGGACCCCGGAAAATTTCTCTCCACCGTCCAGATCGGCATCACCCTCGTCGGCGTGCTGTCCGGCGCGTTTTCCGGCGCCACCCTCGGCGCGCGCGTGTCGGCGTGGCTGGCGGGCGCCGGATTGTCGCAGGGTGTCGCCGACGCGGTTGGGGTCGGCGCCGTCGTGACATTGATCACCTATGCTTCGCTCATTGTCGGCGAACTGGTGCCAAAGCAAATCGCGCTGCGCGATCCCGAAGCGGTGGCCGTGAAGGTCGCGCCGGCGATGGTGGTGCTCGCGAAAATATCCTCGCCGCTGGTGTGGGTGCTGGATCGCTCCGGCAAGGGACTGCTCTGGCTGCTCGGCCAGCGCGGCGAGGCCGGGGACAAAGTCAGCGAGGAGGAAATCCGCACCCTGGTCGTCGAGGCGGAAAATGCCGGCGTGCTGGAGCCGGGCGAGAAGGAAATGATCGCGGGCGTGATGCGGCTCGGCGATCTGCCGGTCGGCGCGGTGATGACGCCGCGCCACGAGGTCAGCATGATCAACCTGTCCGATCCGCCGGAGGTGATCCGGCTTGCATTCAAGGAGGGCTCGCATTCCCGCCTGCCGGTGTTCGACGGCGAGGAGACGCTCGGCATCGTGCAGGCCAAGGACATGCTGGACGTGTATCTGGCAGGAGAGATTCCGGACATCGGCAAGCTGGTGCGCGACGCGCCGGTGATTCCCGAAACCGTCGACGCGCGCGACGTCGTCGCCATCCTGCGTGAATCGCCGGTTCACATGGGCCTCGTGCACGACGAGTACGGCACGTTTCAGGGCGTCGTCACCAACGCCGATATTCTGGAGTCCATCGTCGGCAGCTTTCACACCGAGGCGGGCCCGGCCGAACCCGCTTTCGTCAAGCGCGACGACGGCTCGTTGCTCATCTCGGGCTGGATGCCTGCGCTGGAGTTCGCGGCGCTGCTCGATATTCAGTTGCCCGCGCCGCGCCCCTACCAGACCTGCGCCGGCTATCTGCTGGAGAAATTCGGCGCGATCCCGGAAGCGGGGCAAAGCGTCAGCGCCGACGGCTGGCGGTTCGAGGTCGTCGATCTCGACGGCCGCCGCATCGACAAGGTGCTTGCGGTCAAGGAGTGAGACGGCAGGCCGCGCTTACAATCCCGCCTTCTCGTTCTGGTCGTAGACCAGCCGCGCGACGCGTTCGAGACGGTCGCGGTCGGTGCCGCCGCTGACGACAAATCCGACGCCGCGATCGGCCCAGAACAGCGCGCCGGTGCCGTTGCTCGTCGCGTAGCGCATCTGCGTTGTTTCGGTGGACGCGCGCGACGCGTAGACCGTGAAGCGCTCGCCCGACGCGTTTTCGTACATCAGGAACGACGCCGGTCCCGTCGGGCCGGGCAGCAGCCGGCCGCCGACCAGTTTCAGTCCGGTCGCGTCGAGTTCGGGCGCGCGCACTTCCCAGCCGCAGCGCTTGGTCAGCCACTGCTGCAGATGCGCCTTCTCGCTGCCTGCCACTTCCACCGGATGCCGCACCTCGACCACATATAGCTTGTGGGCGTCGAGCGCGTCGCCGGTGAGATTCGCGAACATCGACGGCCCGGCGTTGGCGCCGTGCGCCACCCAGCCGACGCCGCCACCGGCGGCGAACGCCACCAGCGTTGCGGCGATGGCGCCCATCATCCAGCGCCGCGGCGTCCGTGACAGCGCATCGACCGACAGCCGCGCCGGCACCGGCTCGTCCGCCACCGCATCGTATTTTGCATGCAGCGCGTCGCTCATCGTGCGCCATGACGCCACCCGCGCGGCGTCGTCGGGATGCGCGGCAAGCCACGCCTCGACCGCGTCGCGGCGTTCCGCAGGGAGTTCGTTGTCCACATAGGCGTGGAGTTCGTCCTCGGTGACGGGAATGGTGTGATCGGTCATCGTCCGGCTCTTTCGTCTCTGTCGAATCTCGTTTGGGTCATGAAATGCATTTTCACTTCACCCGCCGCAGCGCCGGCCGCTCGCCCTCGAGTACAGCCCTCACCTGCGCCCGTGCCCGCGCGAGGCGCGACATCACGGTGCCGATCGGCACGCCCTGAATGTCGGCGACGTCGCGGTAGCTGAGGCCTTCCAACACCACCAGCAGCAGCACCGCGCGCTGATCCTCCGCCAGTGTCGCCAGCGCGCGGGAAATGTCGCGGCCTTCCGCCTCGGTGCCGGAGGCGTCGGCGTTGGTGTCATGCAGTTCCATCATCGTCGGCTGCCGCGCCAGCGAGCGGCGGCGGTTGCGGTTGAGATTGGTCAAAATCGTGTAGAGCCAGGCGCGCAGGTCGCCGCCGAGAAACAGCTTCTCCGAGCGCAGCGCCCGCACCAGCGTGTCCTGCACCAGATCGTCGGCAATGTCGGAATCCCGCGTCAGCGCCCGAGCATAGCGCCGCAGGGCCGGGATCATGGTCTCGACGCTATGGCGGAAATCGTTACTCATCAAAAGGCTCGTCCGGGTCGGCGGCTCATGGGCCGTTCTAAAGGAAAAACACCATGAATGGCTCGGTATTCCGGCGTTTCGGCCTCTGAGGCGAAAGTCTCGACCGCCTGTCCGGCTTGAACGGCCATGATGCCTATGTCATGAGGGGCGTCCCTTTCCCCGGCAATCTGGATTTGGTTTCATGGCTGACAATATGGGCCTGATGCGCGGCAAGCGCGGCGTCATCCTGGGCGTGGCGAACAACCGCTCGATCGCCTACGGCATCGCGAAATCCTGCCGCGACCAGGGCGCGGAACTGGCGCTGACCTGGCAGGGCGATGCGCTGAAAAAGCGCGTCGAGCCGCTGGCGAAGGACCTGGGTGCGATCACGCTCGGCCATTGCGACGTCACCGACGCCGCCAGCATCGATGCAGTGTTCGCCGAGGTGAAGAAGCAGTGGGGCAAGATCGACTTCGTCGTTCACGCCATCGCCTTCGCCGACAAGGACCAGCTTGACGGCCGCTATCTCGAGACCACGCAGGAGAACTTCACCAACTCCATGCTGATCTCGTGCTACTCGCTCACCGCGATCACGCAGCGCGCCGAACATCTGATGACCGACGGCGGCTCGATCCTGACGCTCTCTTACTACGGCGCGGAAAAGTGGATGCCGCATTACAACGTGATGGGCGTCGCCAAGGCCGCGCTCGAGGCCAGCGTCCGTTACCTCGCCGCTGACCTCGGCGAGAAGAACATCCGCGTCAACGCGATCTCGGCGGGACCGATCAAAACGCTGGCGGCGTCCGGCATCGGCGACTTCCGCTACATCCTGAAGTGGAACGAAGCCAACGCGCCGCTGCGCCGGAATGTGTCGCAGGAGGAGGTCGGCGACAGCGCGATGTATCTGCTCTCCGATCTGTCGCGCGGCGTCACCGGCGAAGTGCATCATGTCGATGCGGGCTATCATGTCGTCGGCATGAAGAACCCGCATGCGCCGGAAGTGTCGTTCGGCGGGAAGGATTAAACCGCAACATCCACGTTCGTCATGCGCGGACTTGATCCGCGCATCCATCCTCTTCAAAAAATGTTCTTAAAAGATGGATTGCCGGGTCAAGCCCGGCAATGACAATCTGAGAAACTCCCATGCCATCTCCCACCATCTACTTCATCCGTCACGGCCAGACTGAATGGAACGCCGCGGGCCGCTTTCAGGGCACGCAGGACATCCCGCTCAACGACATCGGCAAGGGACAGGCGATCCGGTCCGGCGAGTTGCTGACCGATATTCTGGCGCGCGATTCCCACGACCCCGCAAAAATCCCGTTCGTGTCGTCGCCGCTCGGCCGCGCGCGCAACACCATGGAGTTGCTGCGCGGCGTGCTCGGCGTGCCGCCGCACGATTACGAACTCGATGATCGCCTGCGCGAGATCGGCTACGGTCACTGGGAAGGCTCGACGCTGCCGCAGATGGAGCAGTCGCATCCGGAAGTTTTCGCCCAGCGTCAGGTCGACAAATGGGGCGTGCCGCCGCCCGGCGGCGAGAGCTATGCCTCGGTCACCATCCGCCTGCGCGACTGGTATGACTCGCTGTTGCAGGACACAGTGGCGGTGTCGCATGGCGGCTCGATGCGGGCGCTGCTGGTGGCGCTCGATGTCGAGACGCCGGTCGGCGCGGCGGACCTGACGGTGGAGCAGGGCGTGGTCTATGTTTTTGCCGACGGGCAGGTCACAAAACATAGTTAACGAAACGTTAAAGTGGCACTTTAAGCGCCTCACATTTGACCCTAACGGGTCCGCGCGTTACGACTTTAGCTCAATTCTAGCCAATAGCGGGTCCGCGGCCTGCCGGGTAATTTCCTATGTCCTTCAATACCTTCGGCCATCTGTTTCGCGTCACGACTTTTGGCGAAAGCCACGGGCCGGCGCTCGGCTGCGTGGTCGATGGCTGCCCGCCGAAAATCCCGCTGACCGTCGAGGAGATCCAGCGCGATCTCGACCGCCGCCGTCCCGGCCAGTCGCGCTTCACCACCCAGCGGCAGGAAGCCGACCAGGTCAAAATCCTGTCCGGGGTGATGGAGACGGACGCAGGACAGGTCACCACCGGCACGCCGATCGCGCTGCTGATCGAGAACACCGACCAGCGCTCGAAGGATTATTCCGAGATCAAGGACAAGTTTCGTCCGGGTCATGCCGACTTCACCTATGAAGCCAAGTATGGCCTGCGCGACTATCGCGGCGGCGGACGTTCAAGCGCGCGCGAGACCGCCGCGCGGGTCGCGGCCGGCGCCATCGCGCGCAAGATCATTCCCGATGTGAAGGTGCGCGGCGCGCTGGTGCAGATGGGGCCGCACAAGATCGATCGCGCGATGTGGGACTGGAACGAGGTCGGGCACAATCCATTCTTCTGCCCGGACAAGGCGAAAGCCGCGTTCTTTGAGGAGTATCTCGACGACATTCGCAAGAGGGGCTCGTCCATCGGCGCGGTGATCGAGGTCGTCGCCGAAGGCGTACCGGCCGGACTTGGCGCGCCGATCTACGGCAAGCTCGACAGCGATCTCGCCAGCGCGTTGATGAGCATCAATGCCGTGAAGGGCGTCGAGATCGGCGCCGGTTTCGGCGCAGCCGAACTGCATGGCGAAGATAACGCCGACGAGATGCGCATGGGCAACAACGGCCCGGTGTTTCTGTCCAACCATGCCGGCGGTATTCTCGGCGGCATCTCGACCGGACAGGCAGTGGTCGCGCGTTTCGCGGTGAAGCCGACGTCATCGATCCTGACGCCACGCAAGACGATCGACAAATCCGGCGCGGACACCGACATCATGACCAAGGGGCGTCATGATCCGTGCGTCGGCATTCGCGCGGTGCCGGTCGGCGAAGCAATGATGGCCTGTGTGATCGCCGATCATCTGCTGCGCCATCGCGGCCAGGTCGGCTAACCGGCCGCTGCCTGTCGGCAACGACCGGCGCGCGTGTCGCCGTTTACGCCACCCGGACGGTGGCGAGAAACTTGTCGACCTCGGCGCGCAGCGTCTCCGACTGTTCTGACAGTTCGGAGGCCGCCGACAGCACCTGACCGGCAGCCTGCCCGGTTTCGCCGGCTGCCACCGTGACGCCGGTGATGTTGGCCGAGACGGCGCGGGTGCCCTGTGCGGCCTGTTCGACGTTGCGTGCAATTTCCTGCGTGGCCGAACTCTGCTGGTTCATCGCGGCGGCGATGGACGCCGAAATCTTGTTCATGGACGCGATGACGGCCGTGATCTCCCTGATGGATTCGACCGACTCGGTGGTTGAGGACTGGATCGCTCCCACCTGCGCGGAGATTTCGGTCGTTGCGCGCGCGGTCTGTTCCGCGAGGGATTTCACCTCCTGCGCGACAACGGCAAAGCCCCGGCCGGCGTCACCGGCGCGGGCGGCCTCGATCGTCGCGTTGAGAGCGAGCATGTTCGTCTGCCCCGCGATTTTCGTGATGATGTCGATCACGGCGCCGATTTTCTGAGCTGCTTCCAGCAGACCGTTGATCTTGCCTGCGGTCTGTTCGGCGTTCCGCGAGGCTTCGGCCGCGATCCGCGCCGACTCGTTGATCTGGCGGCTGATTTCACCGATCGAGCCGGTCAACTGCTCCGTCGCGGATGCGACGGTCTGAACGTTGACGGTGGCTTCTTCCGACGCGCTCGCGACGCTGGTCGATTGTTCCGCGGTGTCGCGCGCCGCCGCCGTCATCGATTGCGCCGAGGCTTGCAGTTCGGTCGCCGCCGAGGCGACAATGCTGACAACGCCGCCGACCGCCTGTTCGAAATTCGTGGCAAGCGAGTCGAGTGTGTTGCGCCGGTCGCGCCGCCCGGCTTCGATATAGACGGCGATGGCCAGATCCATATCGAGCATCGCGGCCTTGATGACGGCCGCCTGCAGCGCGGTCTTGACGGCGGCAGTGTTGCGCAGAAATCCGGGCGACGGCAGCCGCAGCGCGATCGCTTCGACCAGTCCGCCCATCAGCGCGTTGTAGCCGCCGATATACCAGCGCGGTTCGAGGCCCAGGGTGTTGTGGATTTCGCCGATGCGCGTCACGGACGCTTCATAGGAGCCGTCGAACTCGCCGCCGAGGATGATGCCCCAATGCTGAAGCTGCTTCTGCTTCGCATGCATCATGTGATCGCGGTTCTTGAAAAAGACCTTCGTCTCCGCGAATGTCGCAATGTGATCGTAGAAGCGGTCGAGGATCTGCGGCATTTCCGACAGCAGGAAATCCTTGTGCTCCCTCAGAACTACACGCGTGCCGTTGTCGATGCTGTTGAACTGGAGACGCCGCGCCAGTGTGGACTCGTTACTCATTGTGGCTTTCTGCATTGAAGACGCGAGGAGGGACGGGACAATTGCGGATTGGATAGCCGCAGCTGGGACGGCGGACGTTGGAGGGACGGCCCGGTCTGCCCAGGACAGGGCTGACAAACGCGAACCGGAAGAAGATTGTTCAAATTTTATATTCTTTATAGATTACAATGGCTTGTGCGCTGCAACTTGATCCAAGTCAACTCCGGCTCCATGCTCAGGTCCCGGTGGCCAAGATGCGTCCGGCTGGCGGATTTCTCGCCTTGACCGCACCGCGAAGGCCGCACAACACATGGCTATGCACGCCATCGATCTCACGAGTGTTTCGGACTGGCTGACCGGCGGAGCGCGGTCGGCGCAGCGCGTCGATCAGTTCGTCAGCGAGACGTGTGAGCGGCTGGTTGCCTGCGGCCTGCCGCTGTGGCGGGTCGGGGTGTTCGTCAGCATGCTCCATCCCAGCATGATCGGCCGCAATTTCATCTGGCGGCGCGGTGCCGGCGTCACCATGGGCAGCATGGCCTACGGCTCGGAGGAGTCCGACGATTATCTCTCCAGTCCGCTGGCCACCGTGTTCGAGCAGGGACGGGAAGTGCGGCGGCGGCTGGCGGATGGCAACGTGGGCAACTCGCCATTTTTCTCCGACATGCGCGCGGAAGGCGCCACGGATTACATCGCGCTGCCGCTCCACATGTCCGATGGTGAAGTTCACGCGACAAGCTGGATCACCCAGGACCCCGATGGGTTCAGCGAGGGCCAGCTCGACGCCATGCGGGCGCTGATGCCGTCGCTGACGCGGATGATCGAAATCTGGTTGTTGCGGCGGACGGCCGCCGGACTGCTGAACAATTATGTCGGCGGGCGCGCCGGCTCGCGCATTCTGGCGGGGCAAATCCGCCGCGGCCACACCGAGACCATGCATGCCGCGATCTGGCTGTCGGACCTGCGCGGCTTCACCGCGCTGTCGGACCGGCTGTCGTCCGAGGCCGTGGTCGATGTGCTCAATGCCTATTTCGATTGTCAGGTGCCGGCGATTCTCGATCACGGCGGCGAAGTGCTGAAGTTCATGGGCGATGGATTGCTGGCGGTGTTTCCCATCGCCGAGAACGAAGGCGACGCGGCGACGGTTTGCGCGCGCGTGATGGATGCCGCACGCGAGAGCCGTGCCAACGTGGCGGCGATGCGTTACGATCACGGAACGGAGACGCTCGACGGCTTCCGCTTCGGCCTCGCGCTGCATGTCGGCAAGGTTCTCTACGGCAATATCGGCGGCGGCGATCGTCTCGACTTCACCTGCATCGGCCCGGCGGTGAATCTCGCCGCGCGCCTTGAAAAGATCGCCGGCCGTCTCGGGCGCACGGTGGTGGCGTCCAACGCCTTCGCTGGCCATGTCGACGACGGCTGGAGCGATCTCGGCATGTTCTCGGTGGCGGGATTCTCCGCGCCGCAACGGGTTTACGGCCTGCCGGACGAAACGCCGGCGCTGGGCGCCGGCGTGCTCCCCCGCATATGAAGTCAAGACAGAAGCGAACGGCGTGACGCTACGTGCCCGCGGCAATCCATCGCGAAGCGGTTCGTTCACCTGAAATTGTTCCAGATAGGCGTCGGCGGAAGCATCGGCGTTAGCGCAACTTTAACGGATATTTGCGCTGGAACCGTGAATCGGCCGATCTAGACGCGGAATTAGGCAAACCGCGCAAGGTTACAGCACCTTGGATCGGTTCGTCATGAAGCTGCTTGAATATCTGAGATCGGTGCTGATGCGTTCCAGCCGGGCGTTTGTCTGGTCGGCGACGGTGTGCGGGCTTTTGGTGCTGTTCGGATTCTTCGCGGCGATCGGCTACGATTTCTATCGCAGCACGCTGCTGATGAACGAGCAGGCGGCGGCGAACGTCGCCACGCTCACGCAGCAAACCATCGCGCGCGACATCGAACTCTATGACCTCTCGCTTCAATCCGTTCTCGAAGGCGTCAACGACCCGGACATTCTCTATCAGGAGCCCGGCCTGCGGCAGAAAATCCTGTTCGACAGGTCGGCAACTGCACCGGGATTGGGAGCACTGGTGATGCTCAACGCCGAAGGCACCATCACTCTGGATTCGCAGGGCTATCCCCCACGTGAAGGAAATTTCGCCGACCGCGAGTATTTCAAGATTCAGCGCGATGCCGTGCGCGACATCGGATTGTATGTCAGCAAGCCGTTCCAGGCGCGATTGCAGGAAAATATCTGGACCGTCTCCGTCAGCCGGCGCATCAGCAGGCCGGACGGCAGCTTTGGCGGCATCGTCTCGGGTACCATCCGGATCAGCTATTTCGAGCGGCTGTTCAACAAGGTCTCGATGGGAAACGGCGACAGGATCGTCCTGCTGATGGATGACGGCACGCTGGTCGCGCGCACGGCCGGTCTTAAATCGGAGATCGGCGCGAACTGGCAATCGAGGCCGATTTTCACGCACATGACGGGCAAGACCCGGGGAACATTCACCAGCGATGAGTCGCTGGACGGCGTCTCTCGCCTTTATGCATTTCATCGTGTGGATCATCTGCCGCTCATCGTCGCGGTGGGAGTGTCGACGGACAAGATCCTCGCGCCGTGGTGGTTCAAGATGTCGGTTCTGGCCGCGATCCTTGCGATCATGGCGGCCAGCGTGGTCGGTCTGGTCTGGATGCTGGAAGGCGAATTGCGCCGCCGCGCGGCGGCAGAGAAAGCTGCGGAGGAACTGGCGCGGACCGACGGTTTGACCCAACTCGCCAACCGGCGCTGGTTCGACGAAGAACTGTCGCGCAAATGGGCTGCGGCGGTGCGCGACCGACGGCCGATGTCGTTGCTGATGATCGATGTCGATCAGTTCAAGCCGTTCAACGACAGCTATGGACACCAGGCGGGCGACCGGGCGCTGGCGGCGATCGCGGGCATCATCGACAGCGCAGTCCGGCGTCCGGACGATCTTGCGGCGCGCTATGGCGGCGAGGAATTTGCGGTTCTGCTGCCGGACACCGACAGGCACGGGGCGCTGCAGATTGCCGAAACGATCCGCGAAGGGGCCCGCAACCTGCTGATCGAACACACCAGAAACGAGCACAAGATCGTCACCGTCAGCGTCGGGGTTGCCACCGCCTTTCCGCGCCCCGGAGCCGTGCAGGCCACCGCTCTGGTCCGCGATGCGGACGCTGCGCTTTACCGTGCCAAGGAAGCGGGCCGTGACACGGTTTGCGTCAGCAACGTGATGCCGGCCGATTTCGAATGGCAGGTCAGCCGCGCCAGTTGAGCGCGCGGAACATCGAGTGATCGTGAACGTTTTGTGCGCGTTCCGATCGCTTCATTGCAAAATCGAAATCTCATTCCGAGAATGTGAAGGCAGGCAACGGATGTAAACGCCGCACGCGGAGTTATATCGCCCATGGAGGCTGTAATTCCGTGGAGTAGAGCGATGCTCAGAAAAAGTATCATAGCGCTCGCTGCTGTGGCGGCGATCGGCGCGTTTTCCCCGTCCCTTGCACTTGCGCGTGGTGGCGGTGGAGGAGGTCACGGCGGTTTCGGCGGCGGTGGATTCCACGGCGGCGGTTTCGGAGGTGGAGGATTCCACGGGGGTGGCTTCGGAGGAGGAGGTTTCCACGGCGGTGGCTTCGGAGGTGGAGGTTTTCGCGGCGGCGGTTTCGGCGCGCGGAGCTTCGCCATGGCGCCCGGCACGCGGTTCGCCGCGGTTCAGGGCCGCGGGGTCGGGCATTTCGGTCACCGTCGCGGCTTCCGGCATTTCGGCCGATCCTTCATCGGGTTCGGCGGACCCTACGACGACGATTACTACTATGACGGCTACGCCGACGCCTATCCGTACGGTGGCAGCTGCTATGAGGTGCAACACGTCCACACCCGTCACGGTTGGCGCTGGCGGCAGGTCGATGTCTGCAGCTGACGGCTGGCGCGCATAGACGCAAAAAAATCGGCGGCTGAAGCGACCAGCCGCCGATTACCGTGGTGACGATGTGACGGCCGGACTTATGCGGCGCGAACCGTCGTCAGGAATTTCTGCACTTCCATCTTGAGGCGGGTGCTCTCGCTGGACAGCATCTGTGCCGACGACAGCACCTGCCCGGAGGCTGCACCGGTTTCGCCGGCGCCACGGCTGACATCGGCGATGCTGACGGCGACTTCGCTGCTCAGTTCAGCCGCCTGCTGCACGTTGCGCGAAATTTCCTGCGTCGCGGCACCCTGTTCTTCCACCGCCGCGGCAATGGCCGAGGAGATTTCGGAGATCAGGTTGATGGTCTTGCCGATTTCCTTGATGGTCGCGACGGATTCCTGCGTCGCCGTCTGCATCCCGGCGATCTGCGTGCTGATCTCGTCGGTGGCCTTGGCGGTTTGCGCCGCCAGCGCCTTCACTTCGGAAGCGACCACCGCGAAGCCGCGGCCGGCGTCGCCCGCACGGGCGGCCTCGATGGTGGCGTTGAGCGCGAGCAGGTTGGTCTGCTCGGCGACCGCAGTGATCAGTTTCACCACGTCGCCGATACGGCCGGCGGCCTGCGACAGTTCGGTGATGCTGGTGTCGGTCTTCTGCGCCTGACGCACGGCTTCGGAAGCAATGCGGCTGGATTCCTGGACCTGGCGGCCGATTTCGCCGACCGACGAGGTGATTTCCTCGGTGGCGACGGCGACCGACTGCACATTGCTGGAGACTTCCTGCGAGGCGGTGGCGGCAGTGCCGGAGGTCTTGCCGGTGATTTCAGCCGTGCTGGTCAGGGTGTTGGCGGCGGCTTCCAGTTCGGTTGAGGACGACGACAGCGACTCGACCAGTTCGCCGATCAGCGTTTCGAAGTCCCGAGTAATGGCATCGACCCGCTGGCCGCGCTGGATCTTGGCATCGGCTTCCTTCGAGGCGGCCTCGTCGGCAGCTTTCTTGGCGATCAGCGCTTCCTTGAAGATTTGCAGGGTGTCGGCCATCGCGCCGATTTCGGTCTTCTCGCCCTGGTGCGGTACCTCGGCTGTCAGGTCGCCCTCACCGAGCGTCTTCATCGGCTTCACGATCGAGTCGATATTCTGCGACACGTCGCGGATCAGGAAATAGCCGACCACAGTGCCTGAGATAACGATGAAGGCGAGCGCACCGATGACGATCTTGAGCGCAATCAAATAGTTGTCGCGGGCTTCCTGGCCGGCAGCATCGGCGCCCCTGTTGTTGAGGTCGATGTCCTTCTTCAGGATTTCGTCCGCCTTGAGACCGATCGGGTTAACGGTCTTGCTGTTCAATTCCTGCGCATCATGCGGAATTTTTCCGACGCTCTGGCGGGACAGGGCTATCACTTCCGCAGCACCCTTCTTGTAGCTGTCCCACAGCTGGCCCCACTCGTTATACAGCGCGCGTTCTTCGGCCGACGTAATCAGCTTTTCGTAAGTCTCGCGGATCTTGCTGTTGCTCGCGACGACCTGTTCGACGAGTTTTTCGTTGGCCAGCTTCTCTTCCAGCGTTTCCGCCAGCATGTGCTGCCGGATCACGTTGCGATAGGTGATGACGCCGGCACGCAGGTCTCCAAGCACGCGGACGCTGGGCAGCCAGTTGGTCTGGATGTCGACCGCGTTAGCGTTGATGCTCTGCATCTGCCTGAGGGCCAGAAGGCCCATCGCTATCACGGCGAGGAACATGGATGCTGTTACAGCGATGAGTTTGGCGCGAATGGAGAACCTGGAGAACATGGAATGGAATCCTTGGGTTGTTCTAACCCGTTAGATGGCCGATGGGGATCAGTGAAAGACGCGGCGGGACCACTGATGGAATCCGGCCCGTTTCGCGGACCCGATTCCTGACATTCACTGTCGCGATGTTGGGTGAAATGTTCGTAAAGGTACCGTAGTGCGGACTTCGCCTTTCGTATTTTCCATACGGCATTTGCGCCGAAGCCATCTGCGGAAAACGCATGAATCGATTCTTTTTTAGGCAGACATCGAAAAGCCGGCGGCTTTGGCGCCGCCGGCTTTCGGAATGTTCGCGGGGAGAATTGGTTACGCCGCGCGGATGGTCGAGAGGAAGCGGTGCACTTCGGTCTGCAGGTGGTTGCTTTCCTTCGACAGCGACTGGGCTGCCGTGAGCACCTGCGCGGAGGCGGCGCCGGTCTCGCTGTTGCCGCGGTCGACATCGGTGATGTTGGCGGCCACGCGGGCCGAAAGCTCGGCCGCCTGCTGCACGTTGCGGGCGATCTCCTGGGTCGCGGCGCCCTGTTCTTCCACTGCGGCGGCGATGGCCGAGGAAATCTCGGACATCAGGTCGATTGTGCCGCTGATTTCCTTGATGGTCGCCACCGAAGCGCCGGTTGCGGCCTGCATTCCTGCAATCTGCGCGGTGATCTCATCGGTGGCCTTCGCGGTCTGGGAGGCGAGCGCCTTGACCTCGGCCGCGACCACCGCAAAGCCGCGTCCGGCCTCGCCGGCGCGGGCCGCCTCGATGGTGGCGTTCAGCGCCAGCAGGTTGGTCTGCTCGGCGATCGCGGTGATCAGTTTCACCACGTCACCGATGCGGGCCGCGGCATTGGACAGTTCGGTGATGCTGGCGTCGGTCTTTTCGGCCTGCTGGACCGCGACATGGGCGACCCGGCTGGATTCCATCACCTGACGGCCGATCTCGTTCACCGAGGAGGTGATCTCCTCGGTCGCCGTGGCGGTGGACTGGATGCTTTCCGAGACATCGCGCGAGGTGTTCGCGGCTTCGCCGGAGAGCTGCCGGGTGGTGTCGGCAGCGTCGGTCAGCGTGCTGGCGGTCGCTTCCATTTCGGTGGAGGCCGACGACAGCGAGCCGATCAGTTCGCCGATCATGGCTTCGAAATTGCGCGTGGCCGTGTCGAGCATTTCGGCACGGCGCATTTTGGCGCCGGCCTCGTTGGCGGCGGCTTCGTCCGCCGCCTTTTTCGCCACCAGAGCCTCCTTGAAGACCTGGAGCGTATCGGCGATCTGGCCGATTTCGCTGGTTTCGCCCTGATGCGGGACGCTGACGTCGAGGTCGTTGGCGGCGAGCGCGCGCATCGGCATCAGCACGGAGCCGATGCCACGGGCGATGTCGCGGACGATGAGGACGGCGGCGGTCAGCCCGATCAGCACCATCAGGACCAGGGCTCCCAGCACGACGCTGAAAGCCAGTTCATAATCGTGCTCGGCCTTCAGTCCGGACGCGGCTGCGCCCTTGTCGTTGATGTCGACGATCTTCGCCAGCACCGCATCCATGCTGCGGCCGGCGACGGTCGCGCGCTGGGCGTTGACCGCGCGGGCCTGCGCCGTCTCGCCCTTGCGGGCATGGGCGACCACCTCATCGGCGGCGTCGCGGAAGGTCTTCCAGGTTGCCGACAGTTCCTTGTACAGCGCGGCTTCCTCGGGCGAGGAGATCAGCGGCGCATAAGCCTTGTTCGCGGTGTCGTAGTCCTTGGCGCGGGCATCGAGATTGCGCTGGATGTCGGCCATGAACTTCTCGTCCGGCTCCGTCAGGTAGTCACGCAGCACCGCGCGGTATCGGGCGGACTGGGTGCGCAATTCGCCGACCAGGCGGATGCTTGGCAGCCAGCTCGTCTTGATGTCCTGGGCCGAGGCATTGATGGCGCGCATCTCGATGATGGCGAAGGTGCCCATTGCGGTCAGTGCGATCAGCAACAGGGACACGAGGGCAATGAGCTTGGTGCGAATCGAGAGCCTGGACAGCATTGAAACATCCTTTGGGTCTTTCTGACCCGTCTAAAACCCGGCGCTTTCAGACACGGAGGGGCGATCGTCGAAATGGCTTTCGACGCATTGGCCTGCGTGACGGTGTGTGGCGATTTCCAGTCGGAGGGCCGGTCCCGGCTTTGGGAGGCAATCCGCAACTGCCAAACGTAAACAAATTCCATGAAATGTTGGTAAATGCCTCCGCAGCAGGCAACCGGCCTCAAAAAAGGCCGAGAATCCGCTTGCTGTGTACGGGACCGGGCGGAGTCACGTTTCGGCTTCCCGGGTGGGGCGGGCCGTGTCACCATTCCGGCCTGGATGACGGGAGGGGTTCGCCATGCGCTGGTGTGTCTCGATCGGAGCGGTGCTGGTGGCGGGAGTGATCGCCGGCGGCGATGTCCGCAGCATGGCGGCGCCATCCGCGCAGCCTTTGCCCATCCCCTCCGCCGCCGACGAAGCCAATCGCGTCGATGTTGAACTGATCCTGGCGGTCGACGTCTCCTATTCCATGGACATGGATGAACTGGCGCTCCAGCGCGAAGGGTACGCGGAAGCCATCACATCGAAGGAATTTCTGCAGGCGCTGAAGACCGGGCCGACCGGCAAGGTCGCGGTGACCTATTTCGAGTGGGCGGCATCGACCGACCAGAAGATCGTGATCCCGTGGCGGGTGATCGACGGTCCGGAATCCGCCGGCGCGGTGGCCGAGGAAATCCTGAAAGCGCCGCTGCGTCGCGCTTCGCGCACCTCGATCTCGGGTGCGATCAACTTCGCCATGCCGCTGTTCGATGCCAACGACTATCATGGCATTCGCCGCGTCATCGACATTTCCGGCGATGGACCGAACAACAACGGCGAGCCGGTGACCAGCGCGCGCGACGCCGCGCTGGCCCGGGGCGTGACCATCAACGGTCTGCCGATCATGTCGAAGGAAACCAACTACGCGACCATGGATATCGAGAATCTCGACATCTATTACGAGGATTGCGTGATCGGCGGCGCCGGATCGTTCGTGGTGCCGATCAAGACCAAGGAGAAGTTCAAGGAGGCGATCCGCACCAAGCTGGTGATGGAGGTCGCGCACCGCGTGCCGGAGTTGACCGTCGTGCCGGCCGCAACCCGCGAGCCGCGCGTATCCTGCACCATAGGCGAGAAAATCTGGCAGGAGCGGTGGGGGCGGTAGTCAGCGCCTGAACCTTGCCACCAGTTCCACATGCGGCGTGTGGCGGAACTGGTCCACCGGTGTGACGCCGTCGATCTTGAAACCGCCGTCGATCAGAACCCGTGCATCGCGCGCGAAGGTCGCCGTATTGCACGAGACCGCAACCACCAGCGCAATCCTGCTTGCGGCGAGTTGCTGCGACTGCGCCAGCGCGCCCTGACGCGGCGGATCGAACACCACGCAATCGTAATCGCGCAGTTCCTGCGGCATCAGCGGACGGCGGAAAAGGTCGCGCGCCTCGGCCCTGATCGGCTTCAATCCTTGCGTGAGTTTCACCGCGTTCTGCAAAGCCGTCACAGCACCTGCGTCGCTGTCGAACGCAGACACCTTGAATTTCTCCGCCAGCCGGAAGGCGAACGGTCCGAAGCCGCAGAACAGATCGGCGATGTGCTTGGCGCCCTTCGCCCGCACGAAAGCCAGCTCCGCCAGCGTTTCCTCACCCAGGGCCGTTGGCTGCATGAAGGAGCCCGGCGGCAGCGTGACCTGCGCCTTGCCGACCCGCACCACCGGCGGCTTGCGCATGATGACCAGTTCGCCATGGCGCGTCAGCCGCGCGAGATTGTGTTTCTCTGCGAGCTTCGAGAGCGATGCCAGCAGCGCGGTGCCGAGCGGGCCGGAGCCGCGCACGTCGACATCGAGGCCGTTGTCGGCCGCCGTTACCTGAATGTCGAGCGGCTTGCTGACGGGTTTCAGCAATTCCGCGATCTCGTTCGCGGCCTCGATCGCGCCGTGCATGGCGGGATCGAGGATCGGGCAGCGGTCGATGGGGATGATCTCGTGCCGACCCGCAGCCGCGAAGCCGACGCGCAGAATGCCCTGCGAGCTTTGCCGCGCATGCAGCGTCATGCGGCGGCGGCCGGTGCCGTGGGCATCGATCAGGTCGCCGACCTCGCAATCGATGCCGGCATGGTTGAGCGTCTCGATAACGAGTTGCCGCTTCCAGTTCCGGTAGGCGTCGGGCTGCCAGTGCTGGATGGCGCAGCCGCCGCAGGTGCCGAAATGCGGGCAGAACGGATCGATGCGCTCCGGACTGGCGGTGACGATATGCGCCAGCTCGCGCCGATCCGGATGGCCGGGCGAGGGGAGAACGTCGACGGTTTCGCCGCCCAGCGCATAGGGCACATAGATGTTCGCGCCGTTGACGACGGCAACGCCGTCGCCGAAATGGCCGACATGATCGATGATGAGGCGTTCGGTCATCAGCCGCGCCGCGCGCCGAGGAAGAATTCGGCATTGCCGTCGCCGCCTGCAATGGACGACGGAAACACCTTGATGTCAGTGCATCCCAGCGATTCCGCGAAAGCGGCGATGCCGTCGCAGACGGCCTTGTGCACCGCCTCGTCGCGGATGATGCCTTTTTTTGAATGCTTCCGGTCGGCTTCGAACTGCGGCTTGATCAGCGCCAGCAGGTGCATGGGTGCTGCGGCGAGCGGCAGCACCGCGGGCAGCACCAGCTTCAGCGAGATGAAGCTGACATCGATCACCACGACATCCGGCCGTATCTCAAGCCGTTTGCCGGCGAGGGAACGGATATCGGTTTCCTCCATCGAAACGATCTTCGGATTGCCGTGCAGGCTCGGATGCAACTGACCTTTTCCGACATCGATGGCGTAGACGAGGCTGGCGCCGTTGGCGAGCAATACCTCGGTGAAGCCGCCGGTGGACGCGCCGACATCGACGCAGACATGATCCTCGATCTCGACGGGATATTGCTCCAGCGCGCCCGCGAGCTTGACGCCGCCGCGCGACACCCACGGATGCGCTGGCTCGGCCGAAATCTCCGCATCGGCGGGAATGGCTTCCGACGGTTTCAGAACCGGCTTGCCGTTGGCGCTGACGCCGCCGGCCTCGATGGCGGCCTGCGCCCGGGCGCGGCTTTCGAACAGGCCGCGCTCAACCAGCAAAAGGTCCGCGCGCTTGCGTTCGGCCATGATTGTCGTTCCGATATGATGCGGTCTGCTGCATTTTCGATGTCATTGCCGGACTTGATCCGGCAATCCATCTTACAAAAGTGATGGATGCCCGGGTCAAGCCCGGGCATGACGATCTAAGAGGTTAGGCCAGCTTCACCGTTGCGGACGGCCTGTCCTTGCCGAGCGCCTCGAACACCTTGGCGACGATGCCCTTGGCGTCGAGACCCGCCTGTTCGTACATCTTTGCCGGCGAGTCATGATCGATGAACGTGTCCGGCAGCACCAGCGTGCGCACGCGCAGGCCCTTGTCGAGCGCGCCGTGGTCGGCCAGCGTTTGCAGCACATGGGTGCCGAACCCGCCGATGGAGCCTTCCTCAATGGTGATGAGAACCTCGTGCTCGCGCGCGAGTTTCAGGATCATGTCGAGATCGAGCGGCTTCATGAAGCGGGCATCGGCGACCGTCGCAGAAAGTCCCAGCGTGTCGAGTTCGTCGGCGGCCTTGAGGCATTCGCCGAGCCGTGCGCCGAACGACAGCAGCGCGACCTTCGAGCCTTCGCGCATGATGCGGCCCTTGCCGATGGGCAGCGGCACGCCGACCTCCGGCATATCGACGCCGCGGCCTTCGCCGCGCGGATAGCGCAACGCGCTCGGCGCATCGTCGATCGCAACCTGCGTTGCGACCATGTGAACGAGATCGGCTTCGTCCGCCGCCGCCATGATGACGAAGCCGGGCAGGCAGCCGAGATAGGTGTTGTCGAACGATCCCGCATGGGTCGGGCCGTCGGCACCGACGAGGCCGGCGCGGTCGATGGCGAAGCGCACGGGCAGGCGCTGGATCGCCACGTCATGCACGACCTGATCGTAGCCGCGCTGCAGGAAGGTCGAATAGATCGCGCAGAACGGCTTGAAGCCTTCGGTGGCGAGACCGGCGGCGAACGTCACCGCGTGCTGCTCGGCGATGCCGACGTCGAAGGTGCGCTCGGGAAAGACCTTCTCGAACATGTCGATGCCGGTGCCGCCCGGCATCGCCGCCGTAATGGCGACGATCTTGTCGTCCTTCTGCGCTTCCTTGATCAGGCTTTGCCCGAACACGGCGGTATAGGCCGGCGCGTTGGATTTCGCCTTGGCCTGCGCGCCGGTCGCGACATCGAACTTCACCACGCCATGATACTTGTCGGGTGAGGCTTCCGCGGGCGCGTAGCCCTTGCCCTTCTGCGTGACGACATGAATCAGAACGGGGCCGGTCGCCGCATCGCGGACATTGGTCAGCACCGGCAGCAGGTGATCGAGGTTGTGACCGTCGATCGGGCCGACGTAGAACAGGCCAAGTTCTTCGAACAGCGTGCCGCCTGTTACCATGCCGCGCGCATATTCCTCGGCGCGCAATGCCTTGTCCTCGAAGAATTTCGGCAGGTGGTGCGCGAGGTTCTTCAGCGCCTCACGCGCGGAGCCGTAGGTGTGGCTCGACAGCAGCCGCGCCAGATAGGCCGACATCGCGCCGACCGGCGGCGCAATCGACATGTCGTTGTCGTTGAGAATGACGATCAGGCGGGAGTGCATTGCGCCCGCATTGTTCATCGCCTCATAGGCCATGCCGGCGGACATCGATCCGTCGCCGATCACGGCGATCACATTGTTCTTGCCGCCGGTGAGATCGCGCGCCACCGCCATGCCGAGGCCGGCCGAGATCGAGGTCGAGGAATGCGCAGCGCCGAACGGATCGTATTCGCTCTCGGCGCGCTTGGTGAATCCAGATAGGCCGTTGCCCATGCGCAGCGTGCGGATGCGGTCGCGGCGGCCGGTGAGAATCTTGTGCGGATAGGCCTGATGGCCGACGTCCCAGATGATGCGGTCGGCCGGTGTATCGAACACGTAGTGCAGCGCGGTGGTCAGCTCGACCACGCCAAGGCCTGCGCCGAGATGACCGCCGGTCACCGACACCGCGTCGATGGTCTCCTGCCGCAATTCGTCGGCGAACTGGCGCAACTGCTCAGGCTTGAGCTTGCGCAGCAGGTCCGGAGTCGGCGCTGCGTCGAGGAGGGGCGTCTTGCTCGAATTTGACACGTCAATGTTCCGCAATGAGTTTTGGGGGCGTCCGGCCCGGCACGAAAAGCGCTCAGAAAGGTCCGAAACGGTCCCGTGGCTTATACCAATTCCAAAACAATGCCAATCCGTTAGGCGGTGGCGATAAGTCCCACGTTTTAGGCGGCAAGGGGCGGGAACCGGCCTTCTCAGCCGAAATTCCGCCGGATCACCAGCCAGCCGAAGATCACGCCGGCGGCCGCGCCGGCCATTCCCAACAGTGCGGAGGCCAGCGCGCCGCCGACATCGCGGTCGAACAGCATCGGCACGAAGAAACCGATGAGGCCGCAGAGAATGGCGAAGCCGATGACGATTCCGGTCTTTTGAACGACTTCTGAAGTCCGGCCCATCAGGAAAGATTATTGAACGTCGAGCGGCTCGGTGCCGACGGCCTGGCCGGATGCGTCGGTGGTGATCTTGTCGACGCGGGCTTCGGCCTGGCGCAGCAGTTCTTCGCAGCGCCGCTTCAGGCTTTCACCGCGCTCGTAGATCGCGACCGACTCCTCGAGCGGCACCTTGCCGTCCTCAAGACGCTTGACGATGGATTCCAGTTCTTCGATCGCGCGTTCGAAGCTCAGCTTCTTGACGTCGGCATGTGCGGTTTCAGCCATGATGCGATTCCTGAAATCTGGGGAGTGCCGCGGAATCTAGAAACGATTTGCGGGCGCAATGTGGCGGCAATGTAGCGTGATTTGCGGCGTGCTGGAAAGCGCTTGACCTTAGTTGTTCATCAGCGCCGCGACGTGAACCGCAACCGAATCCCGCAGGCCTTCCAGATCGTAACCGCCTTCCAGCACGGAGACGATCCGGCCCTGCGCGGAGGTATCGGCGATTTCCATCAGTTTGCGCGTGACCCAGGTGTAGTCTTCCTCGCGCAGTTCGAGGCCGCCGAGCGGATCGCGCCAGTGCGCATCGAATCCGGCGGAGATCACGATCAGTTCGGGCGCGAAGGCTTCCAGCCGCGGCAGGATCGCGAGATTGAACGCCTCGCGGAATTCGCGGCTGCCGTTGCCGGCGTGCAGCGGCGCGTTGACGATGGTGTCATCCTCGCCACGCTCCTGCGTGCTGCCGGTGCCCGGAAACAACGGCATCTGGTGGGTCGAGGCGTACATCACGCTCGGATCGGCCCAGAAGATTTCCTGGCTGCCATTGCCGTGGTGAACATCAAAATCGACAATCGCGGCACGCTGGATCCCGTACTTGCGCTGCGCGTAGCGTGCGGCGACCGCGACGCTGTCGAAGAAGCAGAAGCCCATCGGCTTCGACGATTCGGCATGGTGTCCCGGCGGACGGGTGCCGACGAAGGCATTGGTCTTGGTGTTGGTCATCACCGCATCGACGGCCGCGATGGCACCGCCGGTGGCGCGCAGCGCTGCTTCCAGCGTGCCGGGCGACATCGAGGTGTCGCCATCGAGATAGATCATGCCTTCCTTCGGCGCGATGTGCCGCAACTCGTCGATGTACTCGTTGCTGTGGCACAGTGCGACAACATCGAGATCGGCCATCGGCGCTTCGTGCCGGACCAGGGAATCGAACTTCTCGTGCGCGAGACCCTGCGCGATCGCGCGCAGCCGATCCGGCCGTTCGGGATGGCCGGGGGCGGTGAGATGGTTCAAGCCAGCGGAGTGATGATAATAGAGTGTCGGCATTGCAGGGGCGATCTTTCCGCGGTCGGGATGGATGGTTCAGGTGGCGATCAGGCTTTCTTCTTGCGGGCGAAAAATGCGCTGAACGCGTTGCGTGCCTCGTCGGATTTCAGGCGCTCGCCGAAATGATGCGACTCTTCGTCCATCCGGCGCAGCACGTCTTCGCGTGCGGGCTTGAGCAGCTTGCGGGTCAGCGCGACGGCATCCTTCGGCAGTGCGCCGATCTCGCGCGCGACCTTGCGCGCCTCGACTTCGGTGTGGCCCGGCGCGACCACTGCGTTGACGAAACCGGCCTCGCGCGCTTCGTCGGCGCTGACGGTGCGGCCCATCACCAGCATCGAGAATGCGCGCTGATGGCCCATGGTGCGCGGCGCAAGCAGGCTGGACGCGGCTTCCGGCACCAGTCCGAGATGGATGAACGGCGTCGAAAACGTTGCGGTCGTGCTGGCGAGCACGTAGTCGCAGTGAAACAGCATCGTGGTGCCGACGCCGACCGCAATGCCGTCCACCGCGCCGATCAGCGGCTTCTCGTTATAGGCGAGCGCTTTGAGAAACTGGGTGGCGGCGAGGGGGCGGGCATCGTCGCTGTTTGCAGTATTGGCCTTGGCGAAATCCTCAAGATCGTTGCCCGCGGTGAAGACGCCGGAGCCGCCGGAAATCACGATGCTGCGGATGTCCGGATCGGACTGCGCGGATTTGATCGCATCGGCCATGGCGATATACATGGTTTGTGTCAGCGCGTTTTTCTTGTCCGGGCGGCGCATGGTGATGATGCGCGCGGTATCTTCATCGGTGACAATTACGTGGTCGGTCATGGACGTTTCCTGAAATACGGGAGGCGCTGCAACATTGAGGTGACTGGCGCCCTTGGTGAGGTCATCCTACATCATTGGCCGGAACCGCAGGAATGGCCTTTTGGCTTCCGCCGCTCCGTTATAAAGGGATACTGCCATGCAGCTCACCGGCATCCATCATCTGACGGCGATTTCCGCGCACGCCAAGGAAAATCTGGCATTTTATACCGGCGTGTTGGGTATGCGGCTGGTCAAAAAGACCGTCAATCAGGACGACGTGAGCGCATATCATTTATTTTATGCGGACGGAAAGGCCAATCCGGGCACGGACTTGACGTTCTTCGACTGGCCGGCGGCGCGGGAACATCGCGGCACCCGCAGCGTGTCGCGGACCGGCCTGCGGGTAGGTGGGGAGAGGGCGCTCGCCTTCTGGCAGGACCGCCTGCTCAGGCTCGGCGCGCATGTCGGCAAGGTGACCGAAATAGACAGCCGGCTGACGCTGCCGTTCGAGGACCCGGAAGGCCAGCGGCTGGTGCTGGTCGATGACGGCGGCCGCGGCGAGGCGCATCCTTGGGAGAAAAGCCCGGTGCCTGCGGAGCACCAGATTCGCGGGCTCGGTCCGATCGTGCTGAACGTGCCGGATCTGGCGCGCACGGCGCAGGTGCTGGTCGATGTGATGAACATGAAGCGCGTGCGCGATTACGCGTCGCCCGACGGCGAGCATCGCATCGAAGTGTTTTCGATGGGGGAAGGCGGTCCGGCGGCGGAGTTGCACGTTCTTGAACAAAAGGATTTACCCGCGGCGCGTCAGGGGGCGGGCGGCGTGCATCACGTCGCGTTCCGCACGCCGGATGAAGCGAGCTACCACGAGTGGACCCGGCGGCTGTCGCAGTTCGGCCTTCACCACAGCGGCGAGATCGACCGCTTCTATTTCCGCAGTCTCTATTTCCGCGAGCCGAACGGCATCCTGTTCGAGATCGCGACCGACGGCCCCGGCTTCGCAACCGATGAGCCGATGGAGACGCTCGGCGAGAAGCTTGCGCTGCCGCCGTTTCTCGAACCTCGCCGCAAGGAAATCGAGGCGGGGCTGAAGCCGCTGAAATAGGCAGGCTCATCGATTGAGCTGTTTGAATGCCGCGATCTCACGGACTGTCACCTGTCCGTGACGGCGTAATACTGGCCGGCTTGATGCGAACCTAAAGGGGCGTAACGGAAGATATTCCGTCCTCCGTGCACAGAGCTAAAAGGATACGACCATGAAAGTATCAACCAGGATATTCGTATTGGCTGCGTCCGCCGCGCTTTCGATGTTTGCTGCGGCAGGTGCTCAGGCTGGAACGACGATTTCCGACCGGCGCTATTGGCCGAATGAAATCCGTTCGTCGCCTGTCGATACCGCGACGTCGCCATTCGATGCGATGGCGAGCATGAATACGACGCGTCCCGCTGGAAACGCATTCATCTATCGCGGCGGCCCCAAGACCGGGACGCTGTGCTACTACTGACGCGCCATTCGCAGTTCGCATCCAAGGCCCGATACGCGCGGTTGGCGGCGCGTATCGGGTCTTTCAATGTGTTGCGTTCAGGCCGTGAGTACCGCATCCGCGCCGGTGACCGCAGTGGCGCTGTCCATGATGGTGCGTTCGAACGCGCCGGACTGCACGGTGACGTTCTCGGCGAAAAACCGTGCCAGCGTGACGTAACGCCCGGCATCGCCCTGCACGCTGTCGTCATTGCGTGCCGCCAGCGCTTCATTCGCCAGCGAGCAGCCGCCGAGCGTGGTCGAAAACAGCCTCAAGTAAGGTGTCGCGCCCGCCAGCGCCTCGGCGGGAGAGGTTGCGATCTTTTCCAAGAGCCACTTGCTGCTGCGCTCCACCGAATCCACCGCTTCGCGAAGTTTGGCGCCGGTGGTGCCGAAGGCCGGATCGTTCGAGGCTTCGACCTTGGACACGATGGCCTTGAGCTCTGTGAGCAGGTCCCACACGGCTTCGCCGCCGCCCATCTGCAGCTTGCGCATCAGAAGATCATTGGCCTGGATGCCGTTGGTGCCTTCATAGATGGTGAGAATGCGCGCATCGCGGATGTATTGCGCCGCGCCGGTTTCTTCCATGAAGCCCATGCCGCCATGAATCTGCACGCCGATGCCGGCGACTTCATTGCTGACGTCGGTCGAGAACGCCTTCGCCATCGGCGTCAGCAACGCGCCGCGCGCGGCTGCCTTGGCTTTGACTTTCGGGTCGGTGGCACGATGCGACACGTCGATCGCCACTGCCGTGGCATAGCAGATGGTGCGTGCCGCGGCGGTGAGACCGCGCATCAGCATCAGGTTACGCTTCACATCGGGATACATGATGATCGGATCAGAGCCGTCGCCCTTGTGGCCGAGCGCCTTGCCCTGTTTGCGCTCCTGCGCATAGGCCAGCGCGCGCTGATAGGCGCGATCGGCGAGGCCGACGCCCTGCAAGCCGACGCCGAGCCGGGCCTGGTTCATCATGGTGAACATGGCCTGCATGCCGCCATTCTCCGCGCCGACCAGATAGGCCACTGCGCCGCCCTTGTCCCCCATGGTCATGGTGCAGGTCGGCGACGCGTGAATGCCGAGCTTGTGTTCGATGCCGCTGGCGTAGATGTCGTTACGCGCGCCGAGCGAACCATCGGCGTTGACAAGGTACTTCGGCGCGAGAAACAGCGAGATGCCTTTGGTGCCGGCCGGCGAACCGGGCAGGCGCGCCAGAATGAAATGAACGATGTTGTCGCTCAGGTCGTGGTCGCCATAGGTGATGAAGATCTTGGTGCCGAACAGACGGTACGTTCCATCCGGCTGCTTCTCCGCGCGCGTGCGCAGTGCGCCGACATCGGTGCCGGCCTGCGGCTCGGTGAGCTGCATGGTGCCGGGCCATTCGCCGGAGATCAGCTTTGCGAGATAGATGTTCTTCAGCTCCGCGCTGCCGTGGGCATCGAGAGCGTCGATCGCGCTTAGCGTCAGCAGCGGGCACAGGCCGAACGCCATGTTCGACGCGCTCCAGATCTCGTTGACGGCGGAATGCACCGCGAGCGGCAGGCCCTGGCCGCCGAACTCTTCCGATCCCGACACTGCGTTCCAGCCGCCGTCGCACCAGCGCTTGTAGGCGTCGGGCCAGCCCGTCGCGGTGATGACGCCCTTGTCGGTGAGCTTGATGCCTTCGCGGTCGCCGATCTGGTTCAGCGGCTCGAGCACGTCGGTCGCGAACTTGCCGGCCTCTTCGATCACCGAGGCGGAGAACTCGGCCTCGTAGCCATTATAATGTCCTGCTTCCACAGCGGCCAAAAGGCCTGCGCCGTGGTTGAGGGAGAGGAGCATGTCGGTGATCGGCGCGCGGTAAGTCATGGACGTGATCTCGCTGTTCGGGCAGAGCCTCGGCGGGCGCTTCTGTTGCAGAAAGGCCGGCTGGCCAGCCGGACGGCGCACGCAAGTCTCGTTAGAGTAAGCCGTTGTTATGAAGCGTTTTTCCTTGCGCCAGCGGCTTTTGTCGGGTCCGTCTGGCACGCCCTGTCTTCCCATGAAAAACCGCCGCCCTCAACTGGCGTGACGGCGGTTTCCGGGCGGCAGGAACCTTGTTGTCACGCAGAATAATGCCCCGTCCCTTCATCCGCGGGGATCGCGCCGGGTTCTGATTGTGCCGGGGCCCGCTTGGCGGGAAACGGGTGGCGGTTTGCCGGAAAATCTTTTGTAAATTCCGCGGTTTGGCGGTCTGTTTTCCGCGGAAAACCGGGTTTCCACTTTGCCGGAAAATGCTCTAAGACCTGCGCTGCCACAGTGAATCGGCGCGGCTCATGGCTTCCGGCCTGACATCTCGCCGTTTCTTCTTCGAATATGAGCGGCTCGCAGCGGCCGGGTCCGACCCCGCCGCGAGATACGTTCGGCGCTATTGGGGCGTCGCCAAGTGGTAAGGCAGGGGATTTTGATTCCCCCATGCGGAGGTTCGAATCCTCCCGCCCCAGCCAGCCAGTCCGGCTTTTGGAGAATATTATTTTTTTTGGTGCAGAAAGGCCCGCAAACAGAGGGCTTTCCAGGCTTCCGGGAGTCTCTACAGAGACCGGATTCGCACCACTACATTCCGAAATCGGCTCCCAGTCTCCACTCAACCATTGAAGAATTCCCGTTTTTTGGAGACTCGCGTCAGAGACTGGAGAATAAAACCACTGCGTGAGGGGGTGGCGGTCCGTTTTAGCCACCTTCGGCGGAGAGCTGCGCGTTCGTCAATCAGCCAACGGATTGGTTCGAACGACTGTGCTTCTCATGTTTCAAAAATCTTTTCATCAATCCGATTGCGATGGTCATTTCATCGCAAATCTTTTGAACATTGCTGTCTGCGACGACGTGATCTTATCGGCCAATGCTAACATCGTTTCAAGACACGCTCAGAGTGACAGGCCAACAATAGCAGGTGCTCGCCTCGGGGGCGCATTGCCCGTTTAGCCAGTTTTTGACAGTGCGCTCACCAGCGCCCCTCCACGTTGAATAACTTTATTTGCACTTGGATTTTGACCCAGCTCGCTTCTCAGAGCGTCGCGAATTGCTTTCGCATAGAAGGCGAGAACTCGGGCTCCGGAGTGAGGCTAACCTGAACTTGAGTCGCTATCTGCTAAGCTTAGAGCGAATGTAAACCGCTGATATTGCGCGGCAATCATTCCGCTTATATCGAAAGGAAGAAAAGGCGGCCCCTGACCTGGTACAGGCGATGTTGGACGTGCAGCAACTATTTCGCCGCTACAATAGCGACTTGAAGCGCTATTTGCGCCGTCGCGGCGCATCGGCGGAGACTGCCGCAGACCTCACGCAGGAGACATTCCTCCGGCTCCTTACGGCATCGCCGCTTGGTCATGTCGATAACGTGCAGGCCTATATTTTCCGCACAGCCAATAATCTCTCGATTGATCTCGCCCGGCGGCAGCGGTTACTGCCTTTTCTGGATGATGGCGAAGAAGTCCTCGATAAGTTCATGGACGAGACGCCGTCCCCTGAGCGCGTGGTCGTGTCGCGGCAGGAACTCGCGATCCTGCAAACCGCACTCAATCAGGTGCCGCAAACCCCGCGCAATGTCTTTCTGGCGCGGCTGGACGGCCGAACCTTCGAGGAGATCGGCCGCGCCGTTGGCATCCCGACACAGACCGCATTCAGCCAGATGGTCAGGGTCATGATGCATCTGAGGGCTGCGCTGGATCGTGCCCGGGAATAAATTTCCGGCCCCTTCAGAAATCTCGCACTTTAGATCGTCTCCAGATAATGAAAGCTATCTGTACAGGGCGAGCGTTGCCGCCTGTGGAAGGGGTGCGGTCTTTGGGTGATCATTCCGAGTGGACCGACGAGCCGGGAAAGGATCTGGACCCCGTATCGCGCGAGGCCGTGAGGTGGTTCGCCGCCATGCATGCGGATGATGTCACGGTATCGACCCGATCAGCATTTCGCGCATGGTTGAGGCGCGACGTTCGTCACCAGACAGCTTATGCGGATATCGAGCGCATCTGGTCGGCGGCCTCGGATTTGCCGACAGTCAAGTCACACCGCCGGGCATCGCGTCTGGTGTTGACGCGCCGTGGTCTGGGTAAGGCCGCGATTGCAGCCGCCATCGGCGGAACCGGCTGGCTTGGCTATCAGCAATACTTTATGGGCGATTATCGCACCGGCGCGGGCGAACGGCGATCCATACGGCTGCCGGACAATTCAAATGTCGAGCTGGCAGGCGCGACAGCCGTATCTCTCGATTTTCGCTCTCGACTTCGCCTCGTTACTCTGCACAAGGGCGAAGCGTTCTTCTCCACCACGCAGGATCCGGCCCGTCCTTTTGTTGTAGATGCTGGCGCAGGCCGAACCATGGCATCAGGTGCGGCTTTCAATATAGATTATGTTGCCGACGACGATGTGCATGTGACGGTGCTTGAAAACGCTGCCGACATCCGTCTCGGCATCAAGGATGTTCGTGTGGGAGCCGGGCGGCAGGTCAACTACAGCCGCAAGACCATCGGCTCTCCGAATGCCGTCGATCCAATGGAGGCGCTGGCGTGGCGTGACGGGCGTCTGGTTTTTGTCTCCGCGCCGTTCGGGCGGGTCGTCGCGTCCCTCAATCGATGGCGAAGCGGAAAGTTTGTGATCGTGAACCCGTCGCTCATGGAGCGGCCAGTAACCCTGATCGTCGATCTCAACGCCATCGAAGATGTTCCGGACGTGCTGCGGGACAGCCTGCCCATTCGCCTCGTGAGCGTCACGCCGTATGTGATGTTCATCATGGCAGCGTAGTCATGCAAAAAATGCGAGCGGCTTCATAAAACGAAGATGACACTTCGTCTGATCCAGTAGGGCAGGTCAAAGAGTATTGCCCTTTTGCTGGAGGGCGATGGTGATTTTGAACAGTTCTCAGAACGCAGTGCGGCTGGCCGTGCTGCTGGGGTCGACATCGATTGCTGGTGTTTGCCTGCAACCATCCTCAGTCGTAGCCCAAACAGTTGCGCCTGCTGGCGTGAGTCATCCTCGCACGGTCACCTTTGCTATTCCGCCGCAGCCTTTGTCGAGCGCCATCGTTGCATTTTCCCGCGCCGCAGGCGTGAGTGTTGCTTTCGATGGTGCTGTTCCGCGTGAGACAAATACAATAGGTGTTTCAGGAGCGATGACGCCCAACACCGCTCTGACTCATTTGCTGGGTGGAACCGGTCTTTCAGCGCGATTTAACAGCCCGTCGAGCATCACGCTGTATCGGCCGGGCAGCGCTGGCGCGATAGGGCCGGTACCGGATGGCACGACACTCCTCGACGCGGTGGATGTGTCTGGTGCTGGCGTCAAGCCGGAATATCAACCGTATCATACGCCGGGCGCAACCAGCTACATCTCGCAGGAAACCATTGAGCGTTTCCGTGGCGGCAGTCCGGCCGATATGTTTCGCGGCACGCCGGGGGTGATGTCGGGCGAACCGCGCAATGGTGCTGGGTCCATCGACGTCAACATCCGCGGGATGCAGGGCATGGGCCGTGTTGCCGTGACGATCGACGGCGCGGAGAATGCTCTCACCGTCTATCAAGGCTATCAGGGTGTTTCCAACCGCACCTTTGTCGATCCCGATCTGCTCGCCGGCGCCGATATTCGTAAGGGGGCGGACGCGAGTTCGCGCGGTATCGCCGGCACGGTGGCGATGCGCACGCTCGGTGCTGATGATGTAGTGAAGCCCGGTGAGAAGTGGGGCGTCTGGGTTAAAAGTGGTTTCGGCACCAACACCGCAACGCCTGTTCCTGGCGATCGCGGTGGTTATACGTGGCCGAAGCCCTATGTAAGCGATCCACAGCCTTATCCTGTGCCCACGGCTCAGGCATCAGGCCTTGAGCGGCCTGGATGGCTCAACCCGACCAGCGGCTCTTTCAGCACGGTCGCGGCAATCAAGGAAGAGAATTACGATCTGCTCTGGGGCTATGCCTTCCGAAAGCAGGGCAACTATTTCGCCGGCAAGAACGGTCCGGGCGCTCAGGTGATCGACACTGGCCCTCAGCCACTCTGTTATTCAAGCGGCACCTGCTATTATCCTCCCCACCCTATTTCATACGCCCACGTGTATCAGAATGGCGGCCTATCAAGCTACCGCGCCGGCGAGCAGGTTCTGAATACGCAACTTGAAACGGAGTCGTATCTTGCTAAGGCCACGGTGCGCGATGTCGAAATCGGGCAGAGTCTGCAGATTGGCTACAACGGCTATCGCAGCACGTCCGGCGATATGGTCGCTGCGCTTTTCGGAAGCCCTCTGAGTCAATCCTTGCAGCAGTGGCAGGAGAACTCCACAACGGTCGATACCGGAACGGCGCGCTATCGGTGGAAGCCAGAAGAAAACGGCCTCGTCGATCTCAAGGCAAATTTCTGGATGACAAGCCTCAATACACGCACGCCGCCACGCGTCAGTCTAGGTGCCGGAAGGCCGGAGAGTTACGGTCTTCCCTATGACTATCTTCCCGGCAACGACAGCACGATGTGGGGAGGCGATATCAGCAACAAATCGCACTTTGCATTGGACCGGTTCGGATCGCTGGATGTCGATTACGGCGTGTCCTACATCAACGAGGCGACAAGGCCGCTGCCATTCTCGGATCAGTTGAACCTGAACATTCCGGCCCGGAACGGCTCCCGGCAGGAAATCGGGGGATTCGGAAAAGTAGCCTATAAGCCGGTAGATTGGCTCACGCTGAACGGTGGACTGCGTTATTCACACTACTCGTCTCTCGATCGCAGCGTAATTGTCAACAATCCGCTTACTGTTAATCCGCAACCGTCGCACGAAAACAGTGGATACAGTCCGTCAGCAGGCGTCGTGCTGGAACCGGTCAAGGGCACGCAATTTTACGGGAGCTATTCCAGCGCCTTGCGCATGCCGACTCTTTTTGAGTCGGTCGCGGCATACACTTTGATTCCAAATCCCAATATCCAGCCCGAGCGCTCGAAAAATTGGGAGGCCGGCGTCAATGTGATTAGGGATGGCGTATTGTCCGCGAAGGACAAGGTCATGCTGAAGTTCGGATACTTCAACTGGGATGTGCAGGACTATGTGGCTCGGGTCGGGATTACCGGGACTGCGGTCCATCCGACATGGGGTTACACCTACACATGGAGTGGCCTCCAAGTCCGCAATATCGATCGTGCCCGCTTTGAGGGGCTGGAGTTCTCCAGCAAGTATGAGAACAACGGATTCACGGCGGAATTGGCTGCGAACTATTATCTGAATGTTGAATTTTGTCCGACCGCCAGCCTTTGTTCGGGTTCGACCTTGTCAGGCGACTACGCAACCAATCAGGTTCCGCCAAAGTATTCTGCAAATCTGACCGTCTCGCAGAAGCTGCTAAACGACGATCTAACTATCGGAGGTCGGGTGGGTTATACGGGCCCGCGCTCGATTGGTCATGGAGCAGTGCAGTACGGCGCCGCTGCAATCATCGCTCCCATCGACTGGCTGCCATACTGGATGGTCGATGCGTTCGCGGAATACAAGCTGTCGAAGGACATTACGCTTTGGGCGACCGTCGAAAACATCACCGACCAGTATTATGTCGATCCGCTCAGCCTGGTGCAGCAGCCTGGCCCCGGACGAACCGCTCGCGTCGGACTCACAGGCAAGTTCGGGGGCAGCGAGCCAGTCTCTTACGCCTCATTGGCCAATCTGTTCCGCCCGTCGCAAGGCGGCAGAAGCTGGACGGGATTCCATGCTGGCGTCAATTCGGCTTACAACTTTGCGGAGCTAAGAGGTGCATCCACCGCTCTGGATGGATCAGTGACGCGCTATTCTGCGACGGAAGCGCCCAATCAGGATATCAAGGCGCTCTCATTCGGACTTCAGGCCGGATATGATTATCAGTTCAGAAATCGTATCGTTGCCGGTATCGTTGCGCATATCGCGAGATCGGAGATTTCTGGCTCTCAGGTAACCTTCGCGAATGAAGGTTCTTCAATTTTGAGCAACTCCAACATGTTTTATGCCCGTGCATTCGAAGCTGTGCAGGAAAGCAGCATCGACTGGATCGCGACCGTGCGCGGCCGCCTTGGTTATGCTTTCAACGACCGGATGATGCTGTACGTCACGGGCGGTGCCGCGTTCATGCGGCAAAACGAGGAGCGCACGCAATATATCGGCGCAAGGTCCATTCCCGGATGTTGCTCTGCCGTAGATTCGTCAGTTGCTGCGTTTACCGAAAGTGCATCCCTGATGCGCACAGGGTACGTGCTCGGCGGCGGCGGCGAATTTGCGCTCAACGAATCTTGGTCAGTAACCGGCGAGTATTTGCTCGCCCGCTTCGACCAAGCCACATTCAGCTTCCCGGGGGCCAAGGCTGGTGCAATGATCGCCAATACCAACGGGTATTCCGTCACATCTGATACCGTGAATGGCCGCAAGCTGATCAGCAAGGTGGGTTTCCCGATGGTTAGGGTCGGCGTGAACTACAGGTTCTGACAGCCCGGAATTCTTAAGCTAACGCGCTGCGATGTTATGAGGAGGTTTGTCGGAGTGCTCGAAGCGCGCTTCAGCCGGTAAAGATATAGTCACCGAATGAAGCCGCCCTGGAGGATTCAGAGCGCAGATTCTCGGGTGATTTGTGATGATTCCGGCCGTCACAGCCAATCGCTCAAAAGGGGGTGATGGTGGCTCCGCAATCACAGCGATAACTGTCGCGCTTCAAGAAAGTACGAAGCACCAAATAACCGGGTGGCAGGCAAAAAATCAGAGGGGGCGGGCGCGTGAGCTCGCCTTCCAGCTTTTTTCAGCGAGGTGCAGACTTCCGGTTCAGCATCCGCTGTGTGTAAAGGTCTCTGGATCCGAAACTCGCGAAAAAATGTAAAATTCTCTTGAGAAATCAAAGGGCATTTTGCAACTGGGAATGTGGCAGTTCGAATCCTCCCACGACAGCCATCCAGTGCGTGACTTGGAGAATTTCTCTCTTAGTTGCGAGAAAGCGCCGCCAATGGCGGGCTTTTCACGCGAGGTCATTCTCTACAGAGACCGTTTTTCCGCCAGCGCGCCTGTAATCGACTAGTATTCTCCGGCCGTCTATCAAAATATTCCCGTTTTCAGAGAATCTAGGCCAGAGACGGGTTCGATAGCACTGAGTGCTGGCCAGAATTTCCGTCTCAATTGCGCCTCGCTTATCGATACGCGAGATGTCTGCTTTTGACCCTTTTCCGACATTCAGTGCAGCGCGACCATCCCCCAAAGGCGGCTTTCGCGAGCGTCCCCCATCGATCGTGCAGGTAAAGCCGTCGGTCGTGCTAACGAGCGCGACCTCCTTGCAATTCTGTAAGTCTTGGCGATGATGGGTAAATCCTTCGGGGGTTAGGTATTTTGGTCGCACTGCCCGCAGGCGTTACTGCCGCGAACATATCGATTTCGACGGTTCTTGAACTGCTTGATGGTCCGTTCAAGGAGACTGCCGACGGCATTGCCAACGGCAAATATGTTTTCTGGCTAGGGTCGGCGATCTCGAAGGAAAAGGTCGATGACCTTGGCAAGATTTGTCACAGGATTCTAAAGCACCTGTGGGACAAGCGAGCTGCGGAAGGTGGCGCGGGCGCGTTCACTATCGCGTTCGATAAGGCGATCGGACTGGCGGGCTTGAGCGCGGCAGAGAAGGCGAACATCGATTTCGCAACATCTCCTGAAACCTGGGCGACGATCGACGATGTGGTGGGTAGGCTCATCAGAAGATATTCTGATCTGCTCGCCATTGTCGTTGCTGGCAAAGACGTCGACTACCTGCTCTGGGAGGTTGTCGATGTTCCAGGCACATACGCCAACGCCGCGACCGAACCTGACTGCGAACACGTGTGTGTCGCAGTTCTCGCGCTGGAAGGGTTGTTGGCAAATGTCGCAACAGCCAACTGGGATGGCCTTGTCGAGAAGGCGATTGGGCAGCTATCGGCTGGTACCGCAGGAATGATGTCTGTCTGCGTGACGGCAGAGGACTTCACAGCCGGTGCGTCGCGGACGCGTCTCATCAAGTTCCACGGATGTGCTGTCCGCGCGAAAGAGAATACAGCGGCTTACCGCCCATATCTTGTCGGTCGCGGGCCTCAAATCTTGGGATGGACCACCGATGACAACTACAAAATGATGCGTCGGGAACTCGAGGGACTAGCGAGCAAGAATCCATCGCTCGTCGTTGGTCTCTCAATCCAGGACTTCAACATCAAGGCGGTGTTCGCCAAGGGCAACAGCCTTAAGCCGCATGCCTTTCCAACACACCCACCTGCCTACGTGTTTGCGCAGCAGGAACTGGGGATCGATCAGGAGCAATTGCTTCAATACGTCTATGGTGCTCAGTATGCCGAGCATCAGGTCGAAATAGAAGAGTCGGCGAAACTGCCTGCATACTCGAAGCCGCTGTTGACGGCGCTTGTGCTGAGCATGCTGACCAAAAAGCTCACTGCGTATTCTGACCGCGCGACTGCGCCGGGATTTGGCGCAGCGGACCGTGAGGCGATCGCAAAGGGTGTGTTGGCCCTGCGTGATCGTATCGCCAAGGGCGGCGATGCTGACCGCCTGGCCTTCGTGAAGGCCATCGTCCAGCGAGGCTCCCAGCTGCTCAGTTCGTTCAGGGGAACGGCTTACGCTGGCAATGGCACTTTCGCCGGGTTGGGTGTGCTGCCTGTGTCTCAAATCGCGGGAGATCCCAACCTTGGGACGACAGGTTTGCCGGAGCTAGCAAACGCTGCGGGAATCCTCGGCCAGATCATCAACGACAAGTGGACGATGTCTGTTGGGGACGCCGGCGCTGTTGAAATCGACAATGCGGGCGCAAAGCGCAAAGTGTTCGTCGTCGCCACAAGTGACGCAGCGGCCAGTCTCGTGCTTAACGGAACGATTGATGAAGAGGACCCTGATACTGTTGTCGTTATCTGCACGGCAGCGGCTCCGCGTATGAAGCGGAACCCGTCATCGGCCCCCGGAAGAGTTCTTGATCCGGACGCGGCAACGGATGTTGCGGTGCGATCGATCCTCCAGTCGGCAGCAAACGCGGACGATGCTGTGCAGCTGTTCAGGGAGCAAGCTGGACTATGACTTTGAGCCCGTCAGTAGCCCTTATTGTAGACATTCTGGTTAACGCTGGATTCAAGTGCCTACCGAGGCCGTTCAAGGTCGGCAGTATCCCTTTTGAGTTTGCGGCGATGCTGGTTGGCACAGATAGGTCACCTGACCTCATCGTCATCATCGACACGGTGACCGAGAAAGAGGAGCGGGCACGTCAGAAGATTGGAGGGTTGGGTCGAGCGCTTGATGCGGTACAATCGCGTCGACCAGTGACTGCGATCATCACTGGTCCAACCCCCGGCGACCAGACGCTGGAGTCCATCTCCAAAGTCTGTCGAGTTCTGCCAGTTGGCACGCCAACGGGACCATCGGACGACAATCTCCTTCGTGATTGGTTGGCGGTCCTTTTGCCGCTGCAAGTGCCGGACACGTCGGCGGTTGCAGCGGACCCCCTGGTCAACCTGCGCAATCAAACAGACGAACTAGGAGTGCTCATATTAGGCACTGCTCCGCGAGGGGCGCGTGCCGTTCAGGATGCCTTGCGCCAGCGTCTTGAAACACCTCTCACCGCGACGATGTCGGCGATGTCGGATAGCAGCGGGGACTTGATATGACCGTTCTTGATCCAATTGAAGGTCTGGTCATCCAGAATTTCCGCAGCATTCGCGGCACGGTGTCCGTCCCGCTTGACGCTCCCATCGTTCTGATCCACGGCACTAACGGCGCCGGTAAGACCAGCGTATTGTCTGCGCTGGAGCTAGCGCTGACCAGAGAAATTCCTGCGATGAAGCGGGATGATGAGATCTTCGAGCGCTTCCTGGTCCACCAAGGTCAGAAGAAGGCTTCTGTGTCGCTGGCGGGCAAAAACAATGTTCCGCTGAAGCAAGGCGCGATAACGGTTGAGGGAGGCGTGGTCAGTGGGACCGCGTTCCTCGATGGTAACGATGCGCAGTTCTTTAGCAATCGTTGCATGCTTGCCCAATCCACCTTGAGCCGCCTGCTAAAAATCTATCAGGACGCTGATCCCAACAAGGAGTCGGCCCTAACGCATTTCGTGAAAGACCTTCTGAGGCTGGACCAGCTCGATGCGGTTATTGACGGGCTTCAACCTGTTGGTGACGTTCGTAATGTGCGAAAGCTCGCGCCGGCGTACAAGGACGCGGAAGACCTGAAAAAATCGAAGGAAGCTGAGCGTTCGCGCCTGCTGCGAGAGCGTTCGGATGTTTCGCAACAGCTCGCAAGTGAGCTCACGAGTCTACAAGATGAACTCGACGTAGCGCTGCCGGGCCGCAAGGCCGACCTGCAATCAATCGAAGTGTTGCGCGATGAGTTACGGCAACAAGACGCAAGCCATCGACTGCTGGACGAGCGCGGTCGGCTGAACGAACTTCAGTCTGTCGAGAGAGCGTGGTCGAGTATCCAGAGCGCCGGTTTGGTTCAGCGTGCAGAGGTTGAGGATCGCGCGGGTAAGGCGGCAGTAAGTGCTGGCAATTGGCGTGAGACAACCGGCGTTGAGCTAGAAGCAATTTCCGTTGCGCTCCGTGAAACATTCCCCGATCTTCCTTCTTGGTCATCGACCAATCCGGATGTCGCCTATGCGTCTGCTCGCCAACGCCTCGAAGAAGAGCTAGCTAGGTTGAAGGGTCTGTTGTCGACGGATGACGAGAACCTCGCGTTGCAGAAGCAGGCGGCAGAGGCCCAGGCACAGGACGAGGCCCGGCTCAAGATCATTTCGTCGCAGATTGCCGAAATTTCCAAAACGTCCGGCCAGATTGCAGCGGCGCTGGCGGGCATTCTCCCGCACATACATGATAACGAATGTCCGGTGTGCGGTCGCGACTTCGACGAAGTCTCGAAAGAACCATTATCTGCTCACGTGCAGCAGCATATTGCCCAGATAACGGCTGATGCGGCGCGCCTTGGTCAACTGTCCAACGAGCAGACTTCGGCTACCACACGGATCACCACGACAACTCGGCGGCTTGACCGTCTGCGCTCTGCCATCCTTTCGGATGACACCAAGCTACAGACCAAACGCTGGATTGTTTCGCTAACGGAGTGTCAAGTAGCGCTCGTGCGAATTTCCGATACAGTGGCGGTGGGTGCGAAATTTCTCTCCGACGAAGCTGTGGCATCGCGCGAGCTTGGTCGCTTCCGGGAGAACGATCGGCTTTCTAACGAACTACGCGGCAGTGCATCACGCATCAGCGAAGCCTTTGGCGGCAAGCCGATAGGTCAGTCGGATCAGCTCGGGCAATTCCTGACGGAACTTCGACAGGCGATCACAGCGCGTGTGGAAGGTCTTCAGCGAGTCCAGCGAGGACTCGAAACGGCAATAACTCGATGCGCGCTCATCCTTAGGCTGCGCTCTCAGCGGGACACTGTCGCTGGCGATATTGCTCGGCTCGATGGCGACATCGAAAAGCTGGATGACGCATTCACTGTTGCAGACGCCGACCGTAAGCGTGCAAAGGAACTTTCCGATATCGCTCGTAGGGCAAGAACGGATGCCGTGCGCAACGTGTTCAACAACTCCCTGAACACGTTGTGGCGCGATTTGTTTGTGCGCCTTGCTCCAACTGAGCCCTTTATTCCAGCGTTTCGAATTCCGGTGGATTCGGCCGAAATCAGCGCGACTCTGGAAACTCTTCATCGCAAAGGAATGCCCGCCGGCACGCCGGGTTCAATGTTGAGTTCCGGAAATCTCAACACGGCAGCGCTAACGCTCTTCCTTGCCCTTCATTTCTCTGTCGCAACCTCACGGTTGCCGTGGCTGGTGCTCGACGATCCTGTGCAAAGTATGGACGAGTTGCACATCGCCCAATTCGCGGCGCTGTTGCGAACGATATCGCGCAATCAGCATCGTAAGATCATTGTCGCCGTCCACGAGAAGCCTCTGTTTGACTACCTGGCGCTCGAGTTGAGCCCAGCCTTCGAGACAGACAAGCTCCTCACATTGGAGATCCGTCGGGGTATAGAAGATGATACGCAGGTAATCCCGCGGTATCTGCCCTACCAAAAGGACGCTGTGGCGGCCTAATCGGTCGGGTCATTTGGCGATTCGGAGCGCGCCGACCTTGCTGTATTTGTTGTTTTTGTTCACACCTGCTCTCATAGGTTGCGGGAACAATCCTTTCGCGTCTGCCCGCCGACTTGCTTGATCAGGGGCGTTTCATGACCGAGGAAGAAGCCCACGAAGCGCGCTCTCGAATATTTGGCGGGCTACCGCCGGATATCTTTCGCATTTTTTCTGGCGAGGCACGTTGGTTCTACGCCGATCTTTTGGAGCACATCGACCAAGATGTTTTCGGAGATATTCCGGGCGTCGTTTCGCGACAGGAAATGACCCAGGCGATTAGGGAATTTATCGACCGTCAGGGCCGTAACGTTCAACTCAACGATGAGGTGCCGCATGCGCCGGCAGCGGAGACCGCAGATGCCAAAGCCATCGTTGCGTACCGGCGGCTCCTTGACACGGGGTGGCTAACCGAATTTCGGGATCGCTACCGCCGCGTTGTCGATATGAATGCTAACGGACGCCTCATTCTAACAATCCTACTGGAAATCAAAGCAGGACGAACGCGCTCCTATGGCGGGGAAGTCTTGCAAGTTCTGTTGCAGCTCGAAGGAGCCGATAAAGATCCCGAGAACAGGTCGGAGGCCGTCCGTAACGCGCAGCGGTCAGCTAAGTCTTTTATGCATCACTTGCGCTCGATCTCAAGCGCAATACGGCAAATTGAAGAAGAGCTGGTCGGCCAGACCGATATGCGGACCCTATTCAGAAAGTTCTTCGACGATTTCGTCGAGCATTTCCTGATCTCAGATTTTAAGCGGCTGAAGAGCTCAACCAATCCTTTCCGGTTCAGACGTAAGATTATCGACACAGCGGAAGGCATTCTTGCCAACGAAATAAGGATGACTGTCCTCTCCGAGGCATACGTCAAGGAGGGGCGCGGCGAGAGTGTTGAAGATGCGTATGCGCTAGTTACTCAAGAATTGCGCAACGTGATATCGGTATTTGAGCGGATCGGAGACTATCTCGAAATTATCGAGGCAACGAACCAGCGGCTTGAACGACGAATTTCTAATACCCTACGATTCATGGACCGCATCGCGGAGACGAAGACCGAACGTGTGATCGAGGCGTTAGCCAAGCTCGGCGATCTGGCTGGTTCCTCCTCGCTTGAGCTATCCATCCCGCATAACCTTCTTCCGGAACAAGCAGTGATCGGCAGAGAAGACCTCTATCAGCACAAACGTGGGCGGGAAGTCATAAAACCTCGAAAAATTCGGCGTGAAGCACCGGATCCAGCATTTCTTGCCTATCGCGCGGCGCTTGATACCTACCGGGGCCGCACAGCAATCACAGCTGCAAAAATGACCGCCTATCTCGACACCGCTTTCGGCGAACTGCGAGAGTTGCAAGCGGCCGACATGCCTCTTTCGTCGCTAGATGATTTCTTCATTTTCGAGCGGCTTCGTACTTTGCAGCAGATCGGCGACGGCGCTCTAGCGCGGCACTACGCTATCGAAATCAAGCCCACACAATTCGAGAATGAGTGGATCTCGTGTCCCGACTTCGTCGTTCGTCGCGTGGGAAAGGTAGCGTCGCATGCTGGAGCTTGACGAACTTCGCGACCTTCTCGAAGGTCGGCGAGGCACCCCGCCCGTCGAGAAGGTCGATATCGAGACCGCGATTCAAGCGCTCCTTGCCCATCAGATCATTTATCCGGACACAAGCCTGCTTCGGCGAGAAATCTACGACCTCATTCGCCGTCACAGCACATTTTTCGAGCGGTACTTCGGTGCGATGGGGGTGAGCATTGTCATTGAGCCGCCGACCGGAATGATCGCGCTGGTCCGGGGCCAGAACCGGTACGGCTGGCAATTCTCGCGTCTCAAGAAAGACGAGACTCTTGTCCTGCTTGCGCTGCGTGTTGCCTATGACGAAGGCTTGCGAGCGGGCATTATGGATGAAGTCGGTCGGGTTGAGACCAACACCGACGAGATATTCGACCGAATCCGGACGCTTGGAAAGGCAGATCCACCGATTGAGTCCCGGCTAGAAGAAATCCTGAAGTCGTTGCGGCGGCGAGGAGCTGTTCTGTTGCATGATGCGGATCGTGTCGAGCGACTTACCCCGGTTACGGTCCTCCCCGGCATAGGCATTCTTGTCGATGATGTCTTTACCGCCTCTGTTGTGAAGTGGGTGGAGCTGGGAGCGCCTGAAGAATTCCTTGCTTGGAGTGCGCGCGAGCGTGACTCAGCTGTCGCGCCGGACAGGGCCGGATCGTCACCGGAACGGCAACGTCTCGATCCAGACGAGGCATCTTCTGATGTATGAGCTCACGCGCCTTTCGTTCCACAATTGGTATGTTTTCGAGGTTCTTGACCTTGATGTGGGCGGCATGATCGCCGTCATTGGACCGACAGGAGCGGGCAAGAGCGCGATCCTCGACGGCCTTCAGGTGGTCATTACAGGTAATAACGGGAACTTCATCGACCTTAATCCTTCTGCCGGCGAGAAAAGCGACCGCACGGTGCTGAGCTATTGCCTTGGCCAAGTGAGTGATTTCGATCGTGGGGCACCCAAGCGTGAGCGGTGCGAGACGGTTCTCGCTCTTACGTTTCGCGATACGGTTACGGACGAGCCGTTGACCATCGGCCTGCTTCTACATGCGGATCATAGCGAGCGAACGGAGTCGTCGCGGGCGCTGTTCATTGCGCGGGGCTACGCATTCTCGTTTGAAGATTTTATCGAGCGCGATGAAGACGGCGACGAGTTCGTAGTTTCCCATGACGAAATCATCGAGCGGCTGAAGAAAAACTGGGGCAAAGCGCTTACGCTGCACGCTCGATCGACGCAGTTCGTCGCCGAGTACCTGGCCGCTATGCGGCCGCGCTCATCACCGGATGCGCGCCTCTTTCTGCGCAGCTTCAATAACGCCGTCCTAGCCAGAGAAATCCGCGACCCTACGGACTTTGTGAGGCGCTTCGTGCTTGAAGCGGATCCCCTCAATGTCGAGCGCATCCGCTCGTCTATTGAAACATGGCGGTCGATGGAAAATCGCGCTGAAGAACTCGAAATGGAAATCAGGGCAATACGCCTTATTCGAAGTCGCTTCGCGACATGGGCGAGGCAAACGCTTCAAGCGCAAACGGAGGAATATATCGCTAGCGCCTCGGAGTGCAAGCGGCTGGAATTTGAGATCAGGGAACTAGAGAAGGAAAAGGATCGCGCCGATGAAGAGAATGCATCGTTTAATCGCTTGATTGCCAGTCGCACCGGCGTGGTCGCGGAGAATCACGACCAGATCATTCGCAAACGGACGATGCTTGCGGGAGGCGAAGGTGCATCGAAGATTCGAGCCATTGAGGTCGAGGAACGGGTTGCCAACGACGATAAGGCACGCGCCATTGCATCATTCGACAGCGGCATGAATGAGTTTCGGCACATCTCTCAATTTTCCGCGATACGTCAATTCGTACCAATTGTGCATCATGGGGCCATACAGGCAGCGGCGGAGCTTGTCCGCGCCGCCAGCGAACATGCCACGGAGCGGCTTGTAGCTGAAAGCGAATTGTTGGCGGACACGGCGCGGCGCGCGTTGGCAATCTTGGGGGTGCGTGCCTCGCTCGCGCAGCAGCGCGATATCCGAATCGCGGAAATTGCCGAGGACCGTCAGCAGCTAGATAATCTGGAGCAGTCGCTTCGCGGCACGAACGACGGACGCGGAAGCGTGCTTTCGCCCCACGTGCGGGAATTTATGAGTGCTCTCGCGCTAAACGATATTCAAAGCAGCGCTCTTCCAGATGTTGTGGAGATCGCTGACGAATCGTGGGCTCTCGCCCTGGAGATGCTTCTTGGACCGAACCGAGAAGCGCTGATTGTGCCGGAGTTGCAGCTTGAAAGCGCGTTTGACTATCTTTGGCGGCATCGTTCAAGCTTGCACGGTTGCCGGATTGTCAATACGCGCAAGACCCGGCGGGGTTCGAATCGCGCCCTGCCACAGCGATCGATTGCGAACGTGTTGCGGACCGATAACGTTGATGCGCGCGCCTTTGTCGATACCCAGGTCGGGCGCTATGTCCGCGCTGATACTGAACAGGAATTGCAGGATTACGATCACGCCATCACGCGCAACGGCAAGACGACTGCCGCGCTTTCACTGCGGGTATTTAGCGATTTCAGTCCTATTCTTGGAAAGACGGCGCAAACTGCGGCGCTGGCATCCGCGCAAGCAAAGCGGACCCTCCTTCGAAACCAGATCACTGAGAAGGATCGGGAACTGAAGATGCTCGACAGCGCGGTTACGTACCTCGCGGGACTGGAACGTAAGGATGACGTTGTATCGCAGTTGCGAGAAGCAGCGGAAAACGTCAAGCGGGCCGAAGCGCGGCGAACAGCGCTCCTGAAGGATCGGGAACAGGTCGAAGATCCCAAGAGCCAAGCCCTTCGGCTGGAGATAGAACGCATCGAAAGAGAGACAGCGGAATACGAAAAAGAAATAAAAGAGTTGCGTGAAAAAGAGCGGACAAGCAGTACGCGTTCAATTCGGGCCGTCGAGCGGATCACGGAGCGTCAGGACGCCGTCGCGAAGATGTCGCTGGCTGCTGAAGCAATTGAGCGAGAACAAGCCACCGATCGCATGACGAAACTGATCGCTTTCGCAGAGGCAGGAGCCTTTACGATCGACGAGGCTCGGACGACACTGGGTATGCAGGTGTTTCAGAAGCGCGGCGAGGAGGTGCGATTTCTCGCAGAGCGCCGCGATCAAGCAAGGCAAGCCGCTGAGGAATATGCGCGGCTTGCGCGCGACAACGGTACGCGTGCCCTACGCGAATTTGGTGAATACGTTCGGCAGTATATTCAAGGTCCAAGTCCCCTTCCGGAGGATGCCGGCCATGCTGAGCATTGCTTCTGGTGCGCTGCGCGGGAGGTGCGGCTCGAAGAACATGAACTCCGGCCCCACCGCGAGAAAGTCATTCAGGCGCGTCATGAATTTGAGGCAGCGCTTAAGGAAGACCTGCTCGCCAAAATGTCCGATCGGTTTGAGAAGATAAAGACGCAGCTCGATATTCTGAACAAGAGGCTCGCCGCATATTCGTTTGTAGGTCAAAAGTACTCGTTCAAAAGATACATATCCGCGGACTTCAAACCGCTCTACGATCTCGTGAAGCGCATTATCGGAAGCCAGGATGCATCATTTGCGGCGTTGGCGGATAAGGCAAGCACAGCCGACGACGAGATGAAGCGCGCGATGGCGCAAGTAGAGGAGATCGTTACGCGCGATCAGGATACGCGCCGCTTGGAAGACTACAGGAACTACTTCGAGTTCGAGCTGTTCCTGGAGAATCAAGCGGGTGAACAGCAAGCGTTCTCGAAGTTGGTTGGGCTTTTATCGGGAGGGCAGCGTCAGGCGCCTTATTATGTGGCCATTGCCGCCAGTATGGTGTCCGTTTACTTCCCCAAAGGGGGACGCGATGGCAGTACAGAAGGCATGGGTTTGGTCGCCTTCGATGAAGCCTTTAACAAGTTGGATATCGGTAACACGCAGAATCTTATCACGCTTTACCGTGATCTCGGGCTCCAACTGGTCATCGCGGCACCCGAGATTCATCGCGCGACGTTCCTTGAATCAGTGGACTGTATCATCTCGGTGACGCGCATGAGTGGCACGGATCGCGTTGCCGTGGATGCCGAGCGAATTGGTCCGAGAGCTCAGGCCGAGATGCAGGCAGCCAATCCGGAGCATCGCGGCGTGGAATGGTTCAGGACAGAGAGCGAGCAAGCGACGCAAAAGGCAGCGGAATAACGTGAGCGCAGGTAAGGCACGCGACATTTTGGGCATTCTTCTCGATCGGGTAGAACGTGTCCCAGACAGGACACGCCAACCGGCTGAACGCGCGCCTGCCGACTTCCCTTCTGCAGCGGAGCGTGCGGCATTCGACCGGCTTCTTGCGGATGCAGAACGCCAAGGCGCCATCAGCGTGGTCAAGGGCCGCGGTGAGGCGCAGCATCTGACCGAACGTATCCGATTGAGAGATGCCGCCCTCCTTTACGAGTTTCTTGGCAGGATTCCGGCGGTCGAGCGTGCAAGAGCAGCGGTATCCCGACTGTGGGCGTCTGTGGCACCAAAGCACACCGACGCAATACGAGCGCGAGACAGTATTATCGACGGATGGCTGCGGGGAGAGCGGCCGTTCTCGATTAGTTTTGAGCAGGCGGATCAGGCGGTAGAATTCATCACAGCTCTGGATGCCGTTCTTGCGCGAGATCCGATGGACCGACGCGATCTTCGAACGTATTCCGGGCAAACCACAGGCAATACCAAGCTTCTGGAACGGTGCGCATCGCGGATCATCAATTTCCTGAAGCAGATTGGAAAACTCGATGCCGATCTGTCTGACAATGAAGCCATGGCTAGCCTGGGCTTGGAGAAGTTTTCGCAGCCCGTCTTAATGGCCGGTCCGGTTCGTCTCGCGGGTGTGGATTTCGCGGGCTTGGTTTATGTGGGGCTTCCTCCTGAACAGGCACCAGCGATCGAACCAGCGGGTGCGATCCGATCGATCCTCACGATCGAAAACCTCGCGAGCTTCAATCGGCATGTGCGGGAAGCGCTGCAGGTCGACGACGTGGTCGTCTACACCGGTGGTTTCCCGTCGAGGGCAGTCGCAGCGGCGTTGGTAGCGATTTCACGGTGGCCCGGAATCTCGCGTATCCATCATTGGGGAGACATCGACGAAGGCGGCCTGCGTATCGCGCTACATCTAACGTCCCTTGTATCAATTCCGGTTCTGCCCCATCTCATGAATCCCGCTTTGGCGCGTCTGCACGGAACCCCCGGCAAGGCGTCGCGGAAAATCGATCTGCTACCAGGCCACCCGTGGCAATCCCTGGCTATTTTCTTGGGAGGCGATGATGCTCGATTTCTTGAACAGGAAAAAATCGATCCGAAGCCCATTGCCACCGTTGAAGCTGTCTCATGATTAGTCTGAGGCCAACTAACAAGCGAATATTGGCATCAAATACACAGCAGTGGCTCGAAATATGGCCTTGGTAATGCGGACTGTAAATGCCGAATGATGACTTGGTAAAGCGGCTCGAAGGCCGGCTCCAGGATGATTTTTCGCGAGATTTGCTACGCGGAGCGATCGCTGCGCTGGACCAGGAAAACGTTGCGACAAGGGCTCAGCATTTCTCGGTAAGCATGCGCGATCTCAGCGATCACATGCTGAAGCAACTGGCTCCGGATGACGATGCAATCGAATCATGCGCTTGGTACGAGCAGCACCCGCAGCTGGAAGGCCCAACTCGCCGCCAACGTGCCTGCTTTGCAAGCCGCGGTGGCTTGACGGACCAATTTTTAAAGGGCGGACTAAAGCTCGATCCGAAGGAATTCCACGCCGAGATTGGCCCTGCATTTAACGAGTTGAACAAGCGTACTCATCTAAAGCCTGATACAGTTATTAGTGATCCAGCCGAACTCGAAAATCTCGCAAATGAAACCATCAGCGCGCTGCTCGAGATCTTTGAGGTGACCGAAGACGTCCACAGAGAGGTTATAAGCCGGATCGAGGGGCATCTCTATGATGAAGCAGTCAAGGCTTTCATAGACGAAACAATTGACAGCCTTGATCTGGTCGCCGGACATTATGAGACTGGGGGTGTCCTCTACGATGAAATGCGCGTTCTGAGCATAGATGGCGATATCATCCGCTATGAGATCACCGGTAACGTTGATGTCACGTTGCATTACGGATCGGGGTCGGACGCCGCAATGATCGAGGAGAACTTCCCCTTTGTCTGCACGACGGCGGCCACCATAGCCGAGCCCATTCAGCTCCTTTCAAATCAAACCGAGGCGAAAGTCGACACGAGCTCGTGGCGTGGGGAGCCAGAGGAGGACGACACGTAGTGCCCGTGGGGCGGAGACACTACAGCCTAAGATGATTAGAGCCGCCTCTAACAGCGGACGGAGCGATGACAACGTATTGATGAATGTCTGCTTTTGGTATGAAATGGACCTTCAATATTTCATAACATCGGGTGTGCGAATCCGATCAAAACCCCAAGGTGCGGCATTGCCCAGACCAGGCCAAAGGCAGCGTCTTTGGAATCCGGGCCAGCGTGATGGTTGGCGGTTGATCACCCGTCAGAATGGCCTGGGTAATGGAAGGCGCCAGAAACGCATAGCGCAGCTCCTGCCGAACGACTTTCGGATGGAGTTTGACCGACGTGGCTATCGCCTCGACGCTGTCGAATTTGCCCAACTTTAGATCCCGCAGCCAGGCATGCGCACGAACAATTGCCTGCAAAAGCTTTGGATCTGGCTGATCGGCATAGTTCGAGGATGGCGCCAGTGCGGGACCGTTCTTCACTGAGGCTTGCCACGGAATCTCGATGGTTTGTGCATTGTCTGATTGCAGGCGGATCGTGATCTTCTTGGGATGCACGACGACGTCAGCAACGGAATCCACGACAAGATGTCTGAGCTGATCATCGGGAGTCTGCACGTCGAGTGCGAGGTGCTCCCGGATCGCCGTGATGACCAGGTTCTCGATGGCCTGTGCTGGAATCCGGGCAACGGAGCCGGCTTGAGTTTTTCTGCCGCGCATAAGTGCACGTGAAATATAGAACCGATAGCGAATGCCGTTCTTCACCGCAAAGCTCGGGCTCATTCGGTTGCCTCGATCATCGAGAATCTTGCCGGCGAGAAGGGCCCCGCTAGTTGATCGACGGGTTTGCGTGGTGACGCGATTCTCGGCGAGCAGCGTCTGCACCTGATCGAAGGTCTTGTGATCGAGAATGGGCTTGTGCTCGGCCGGATACCATTTGCCGTCATGATGCACCTCGCCGAGGTAGACGCGGTTCTTCAGAAGATGGGCGAGGGGACCATAGGTGAAGGGGATGCCGCCGCGATATTTCGGCGCCTTGGTGTAGCGCCGTTTGGTGACGATGCCGCGCTGGTCGAGATTCTGGACTAGGCGGCCGAAGGATTTCAGAGCGATATATTGCCTGAAGATGGTACGGACGGTTTCGGCTTCCTTCAGATTTATGACGAGTTTCTTGTCTTTGGCCTCGTAGCCGAGGGGAACAGTCCCGCCGGTCCATTTGCCTTTGCGGCGGGAGGCGGCGACTTTGTCCCGGACACGCTCGGACGCCAGTTCTCGCTCGAACTGGGCAAAGGACAGCAGCACATTCAATGTCAGCCGTCCCATAGACGAGGTGGTGTTGAACTGTTGGGTCACAGCGACGAACGAGATTGACTTCCGATCGAAAGTCTCGACCAGCTTGGCGAAGTCAGCGAGCGATCGGGTCAGGCGGTCAATCTTGTAGACGACAATGACGTCGATCAGACCGGCCTCGATGTCTGCCAGAAGCTGCTTCAGGGCAGGGCGATCGAGATTGCCGCCGGAGAACGCCGGATCATCATAAGGCTGAGGTAGAACACGCCATCCCTGTGAGGCCTGACTCTTGATATAGGCCTCACATGCTTCCCGTTGAGCATCGAGCGAATTAAACTCAAGCTCAAGGCCGTGTTCGGTGGATTTGCGGGTATAGATGGCGCAGCGAACCGGTTTCATATTACTTGCGGCCACGGCAGGCTCCCTTTCTGCCCTTTTTTGCCTCGACCGTCTTGCTTGCTTCTTTGCTTCTCGTCCGCAGTCCAAAGAACTTCGGGCCATTCCAACGCGTGCCGGTGATCCGATTGGCGATCTCCGAGAGGCTGGTGAAGACCTCGCCTTGGTAGGCGAAGCCCTTGGCTAACACTGTGACCCTGTGCGTCTGTTCGTTCCAAATCCGCACCAGTTCCGAGCCGGGCTTGATCCGCTGCGGCACCTCTAGGCGACCTGTCTTCCCGGAAGCCATGGATCGTGTGAGTTGGCCAAGTAGCTTCTTCGCTTCGCGCGAAAGGCCGCCGTAGGTCTTCTCTTGAATCTGCTGGGAGATACTTCGCCGCAGCAGGTCTGGCCCAAATGCCCGGGGAGGTTCGGATCGGAATAGCTCCCGATATCTGATCCGCAAGTTGGCGATAGGCATGAAGCCGAGCTGTTTTAGCTCGGCTTCCACCCCCGGATCGATTGGTCGCCCGCTCGATAGAGAACGGGTGAGCATCACTTCGAGCCCGCAGGTTTTCCAATCCGGTAGCGGCGCTCGCCACCAACCTTGTCGGAGGTCAGATTGAGCTTCAGTTTCTTGCGGACGACTCCGGCAAAGAAGCCGCGCACCGAATGTTGCTGCCAGTCGGTGGCCTTCATGATTGCCGCGATGGTACTCCCGGACGGAGCGCGCAGCAGATTGAGCACCTTGTCCCGTTTGGACATGGCCTCATTGGGCGTCTTCTGAGCTATTGGCTTGTTCAATACAACCGGCGGCTGAGCCTTCAAGGCCGGTTTCGTTGATCGCTTTGGTGCCGGTGAGGATTTACGCGTCGTCTTGCGAGGCTTTCGATGATCGGTAGGCATTTCGGCTTCTCCTGCGTGTAGGACAGCATCCTGAGCTGCCACGGCCGCGAGCCCGCCATTGCTGACGGGCAGGGGAGCCTTCAGGCTGAAGAAAGACTAGTCGCCTGACAGTCGCTTGAGCAGGCAGGCCGCCTCGTGCAAGCGGCCTGCGTCATAGAAAATCCGATCGAGATCCATCGACACCGAGATCGCCTCATCGACGCTACCGGCCTGAGCGCAAACGTCGGCCGCCTTGGCGACGCGAGAAGCTTCGATCGTGCGTTGGTGAACTTCTGTGAGAATGCTCTTGATGGCGGGATCAATATAACTGCGGTCCATGCTCAACTCCTTGCTATGGGTGCGCACAGTGACGCTCCGTATGGCGGGGAAGTCGAGCGGAAGTGCGAGCAATCTTGTGGCGAAGTTCGCCCGGTTTGGATCACAAGATGATCATGCGGGGAATATTCAGCCGTTCAGCGCCGTTTCTTGGCCGGGGGAGGCACTTTTCCGGCGAGAAAGTCCCGCAAAAGCTTTAGCGGATCTGCACCAAGCGCCTTTGCAATGGCAATAAACTCGATCACGTCGAGCCGGCGCTGGCCAGCCTCATACTTGGCAATAAAGGATTGTTCCACATCAAGCGCATCGGCAAGCGCCTGCTGGCTCATGTCGGCCTTGTCCCGGGCCGCGACCAGAAAACTGATGAGGCGCGCGTAATCTGCGGATGTGAGGGTCTTCTGCATGTGCCGCCAGAGCCGTGAATCGGCGGCAAGCAATTTGATCCCGAAAACGGATTATCCCAAAATAGGATTATATTAACTGAGGTTGGCGATAGTGCACGGGCAGTCGAAAGCGTCGTGGACTTCCGCCCGCTGGGAAGCGATGTGCTGTCTGCCCACGCTGAGCGGTTCATTACGCGGCGGGAGGGCACATTAACACTGGTTGAGAGAGGTCCCATGAATATTGCGATCAAGGCAGCCTTGGGCTGCGCGCTTGGATTCATCGTTGTCGGAGCCTTGGTTGGCGGCGGCCGCAGTACTGCTCCACCAGCCCCGAGCGTACCTCTTCCGTCAGATCAAGTTCGGTTTATGGCGGCCATCAAGCAGGCGCGATCCCAATTCACGTCTGCCCCGAATGAACTAGCCGCAGGCGGATTCCGCAATATCCGACAGCAGGCGATCTGCAGCGCATTGAACGGCCAGAGCGCATCGGGATGGATCGGAAAGGTGGCCTATCTTTCCACCAATGGCGATGGCAAAGGTGTGATTACGCTCGAAATTGAGCAGGGCCTGCAGGTTTCAACATGGAATAACGCTCTGTCGGACTATTCTGATAAGACCCTGATTGATCCCGACACGCAGTTCTTTAAATCCCTCGCCGCTATGAAGCGTGGGGACACAGTACGGTTCTCGGGAGCGTTCTTTCCCTCGAACGTGGATTGCGTGGCAGAGCAAAGCGTAACCTTGGCAGGCTCAATGAAGAGCCCCGTCTTTACGATGCGGTTCTCATCAATCCGGAAGCTTTGATTACGATAGTGGCGTTATATCTTTGCGCGCGCTGCTAGCTAAGAGCTGTTTCTTCGACGCCGGCTGTGCGCAATCGTCGCCGAAACTTCAAAAGGTCGAAATCTGACAGGTGAGACGCAACTGGACCATCTTGCTGCGCTGTCATCCGACCCACGAAAGGGTCGTATCGTAGCCGCCCTTGTATGCGAGCGCCTGGCTGAGGCTATCGACCTGATCATCGTGTTTGCCCTGCGGGAAAGTAAGAAGCTCGGCTTCGAGCTGCGCAAGGAATGGCGCCTTCCGGGGAAACAGCACCAGCCCTGCTTCGAACTTGGCTTGATGCACGAACAGACGGCCCTGTTTATCCCGCTCGATGGGGACAGGTCTCACGCTGTAGATACCACTTTGTTTAAGTTCCTGAGCCAGAGCGATCCCGGTTGATGCATCCTCGACCAGTATTTTGTGTGGATCGTATCGTTGCGCGAGCGCGATCGCCGTGGCGCGCAATTGAGGATACTCGTATCGCCCTCGCGTCACGTCCAACAGATAAAAGTGCTTATCAACCAAAAGCCACGTGGTGCAGACCGACCAGTCATTCTGGCTGCCGACTTTTGCTGCAGTGTCCCAGCTTTGAATGACTTTGGTTCGATAGGTGCGCTCCGGCGGTTGGTCATAGTATCGGATCCACTCGCGGTGGATCATCGCGCCGCCGTCAGGGACGGGCGACTGCTGATACTGGGCGCTAAAAATGGCAGAGCCCATTTCGGTGCGGAGTTTTTCCAGTGTGGCGAGGGTCTCGTAGCGCGGATGGAGCGCTTCGCCGACCCGGCGCTTATGAAACTTGTCATCGCCGATCGGAATCGTCTCATCGGCCTCGGCGATCGCGGGTAAGCTCAGTACGGTCCAGTCCTTGGAATTATCGACTAGGAAGCCCGTCAGGTCATGAAGGTGAACTCGTTGCATCACCAGAATAATGATGCCGGTCGCCTTGTTGTCGAGCCGCGACAGCAGAGTGTTTGTGAACCACTGATTGAGGGAATTCCGCAATGTATCTGACTGCGCGTCGACCGGCTTCTGCGGGTCATCAAGAATGATCATGTCGCCGCCAAGACCCGTCAGTGTGGCCGAAACGGAAGTCGAGCGACGAAAACCCCGCCTCGTGGTGAAAACGTCAGAATCGGCGATCCGATCGACACGCATGCTCGGAAAAGCTTTGCGGTACCAATCAGATTTTACGATTGCCCGAAAATCTGCCGCGTGCTTGGCCGAAAGATCGTTGCTGTAGCTAACGCCAAAAATCTTCATCCGTGGATCATGTCCGAGCAGGAAAGCCGGGAGTATCACCGACACCGTGAGCGACTTTAAGTATCGCGGTGGCATGTTGATGATCAGACGATTGACCTTGCCGTCTCGAATAAGCTGGAGCTGGTGAGCAATCGCCTTGATGTGCCAGTTCGGGATGTACTGAGCACCCGGATTGAGCATCAGAAAGCAACGGTGGAGGAAGCTCTCAAAGTCGCTGCGCAGGATGGAATCTAGAAGGTCTTGATCCTTCATCGCGCTTTCTCCTCTCTACCTAGCGAGGATTGGAAATTGCGTAGGTAGGCGTCGAGCACTGCCTTGTCGTCGCGACTTATCTCGGACTCGTTACCTCCGTCGGAAGTAATCGCGGCCAACTGATTTAACAGGAAGGTTGCGCTCTTGATATTGCCCTTTAAAGAGTCCTCCACCACCTTATGGAAGATGCCCTCCATGACTGTGATCTTGCGAGCCTTGCCATCCCGTCGCATTGTGATTTTGCTGTTGAGCAATTCGCGCAGGATAGTGTCACGGTTTTTGGCTCCCTTCGGGCGGCCTTTCGGATTGCCGCTTTGACCAGGCTTGAATCGACGGGAGCGAGGCGGTTTTCCGTAGCCGACGTCGTCATCGCTCGACTCCAGCCGCACACGTTTCCGGATGACCCGTTTGACTTTCGGTATCGATGCCATCATCAAATCCTTACGCGCTTGAGAGCAGGGGAGGCGGACCGCTCGGCGGCCACCTCGTCGAAGGTCTGGCCGGTGGCCAGCAGAATCGCGTCACGTTTGGTGAACTCCTGCCAGCGTCGGATGGCCACATCGACGTAGAGCGGGTCGATTTCAATGCCGTAGCCGCGCCGACCGACCTTTTCCGCGGCTAGAATGGTCGTGCCGGATCCCATGAAAGGATCGAGCACGATGTCGCCACGACGCGAACAGTCCCGCATTGCGTCGGCAACCAGGGCGACGGGCTTGACGGTCGGATGTACCGTCAATTCGGCAAGCCTGTCTTTGCGGAACGTATTGACGCCAGCGTACTCCCAGACGTTTGATCGGGAGCGGCCAAATTTGCCGAGTTCGATATTGTTCTGGTGGCGTCCGGTGCCGTTCTTGAATACAAGGATCAGCTCATGCTGGGAGCGGTAGAAACTGCCTTGCCCGGCATTGGTTTTGACCCAAGCGATGATATTCTTGAGCTCAGTGAAGGCATCTTCGCCGGCCGTAAGGCACTCACGAAGGTGCCGCCAATCCATGCAGCAGAAGACGATTGAACCGTCTTCTAAATAGCGAGCCGCTAAGCGCATCCAGCTGACAAGGAATTCCTTGAACTCGGCTCGGGACATCTCACCGGATGCGAAAGAAAACTCACGGTGCTTGATCTTGCCGCGCCCTTGAACCGAGCTAACTCGAACATTGTAAGGCGGATCGGAAAATACCATGAAGGCGCGGGCGGTGCCCATCAGCCTTTTGACATCCCCGGGTTCTCTCGAATCTCCACACAGCAGCCGATGTTTTGACAGCGTCCATAAGTCGCCAATTTGACTGACGGCCTTGGCTTCTACCTCTGGTACGACATCTGCAGGCTCACGTTCCGAATCGAGGTGATCGCTCATCAGGCTGTCGATCTCGGCAGCCTCAAAGCCGGATAGTTCGATATTGAGCTGACATTCGGGAAGCAGCACCGCGAGCTCGCCAAGCTCCGCCGCAAGAATTGGATAATCCCATCCCGCGTTCACCGAAATCTTGTTGTCCGCTATGGAGAGGAGGCGCTTCTTGGTGTCGCTTAGGCCCGACATGATTATTGTCGGTACTTCCTTCAGACCGAGCTCGAGCGCGGCGAGATAGCGGCCATAGCCGCAAATGATAACGCCGTCTTCGTCGATCAGGATCGGGTAGGTCCAACCGTAACAAAGGACTAGGTTTACGATCTGCCGAATTTGCTTCTTGGAGTGCGTTCTTGTCTTGCGTTTGGGCGCTCGCAATGAGCGTACAAGCGTCATGACGATGCGGTCGTGGGTCACAGTGAGCTCCATTCAAAACGAACGAAGCCACCAATATTCACATCATTTGCGCCGCGTCACTAAGCTCATCCAAGTTGAAATGTGGCTGAAAAGCGGTGTGCATTGAAGTCAAGATTTCGGTCTGCGTTTTGGCTTCCAAAATCCCGACAATGCTAGCGTGTCCGAAATCTTCTGTTCAGACGGAGATTTTTCATCCGGAAACAGCATCTCAAATTCTCCTTTGATATTCAGGAGTAAGAGGGGCTGTATCTCAATCTGAGCCAGTTTACCGAAGTCGATGAACTTTAATCCGCTCACGAACTTGCCGAATTCAACAGACTTGCCCCCAACATCAATAATCCGCTTGGCATCCTCCTCAGGCAATCCGTGACGGAAGGATCGATAGACGGCGCCTTCAATCTTGGCCACTGAAATGGCGGCATGGATGACTTTCTCATCTAAGGGGGTGAATTCATATGGAAGTCGAGCGGGTACAATCTCCACCGCGCGTAACGTGGTGCCATCTTGCAGCGTGACAACCGCATCATCTGACACCATACCTCCGTCTAACAAATCAGCAGCATACTCGCGGCGCTGGCCGGTCAAATTCTCAATTGCACGAAACATATTGCCTGATTGCAGGGGAATAAAAGCGCTCTCGTCGTGAAGCGACCTATATTCCAATACAACCAGATGAAAGTGCTTGCCGGTATTCAAATTCATTCGCCGAACATGCACCACGATTTGCGCACGCTCTGAAAGACCGTAGCTTTGCTCGACAATATAGATTGCCTCAGCGAGGGTTGTCGGTTTCCGTATCGGATCGTTTCTGGTCATGGAGGTGCTTCTAGTGAGCAATACAGACCGAAGGACAGGACTTCCTGTACTTTTAGCTGCCTTTTCATTTCTGCGCGAGCGAGATTCGCGGAATGAGCAGTTATGGAATCTTTATTCTTTATAGGCATGCGATGCATTGCAGCTGCCGCAACCGCCGCTCGCCGTCGTGGAAAACTCCTACGCGCTGTAGGTGAGCAGTAGAAGGGCAACGCTAACTTCTGGCCCATTACCGTCACGGATATGCCTACTTCGCTGACGCCTTGCAAGACATTGGAATGAAATCGCACTCTTCGAAGTTCTGCGTGTTGCGGCGCTGACTGATCTCATCATCGGCCGCCATCTATATGGTTGAAGGTCGTTCCGGGGCAGCCGCTGACGTGCAAGTTGTCGAAAGTCCTCAAAGTTCAAGCAATCATCCAAGCACATACATAATAAGGTGAAAAAATATCTGACCACGTTGCTGGGGGAGCAAAAGCTGTAAGAGTTTTGCTTGCGAGGTTATCCATATGGGAACATCTCAGAAAATCAATCAATCAACGCAGAGGATCGGTGCGCATTTACAATGCGCGCCTGCTGATCAGATTTCCTGAACATCAGAATCAGGCGATGTTGGTTTTCTACCATTTCTCTCTCTCATATTATTTGCAGGCAACCCGGAGCGAGTTGCTCCAAGGTTTCTGAGAGGGCGTCATATGCAGGAATTGCTTCTCGCGATGGTGCGGGATGAAACGATTGCTAAATCACCCTTAGAGCAGGCACATCGCATCGATGCGCCCACGTGGTGAGACGGATATAATGCGCGACGTATCGGTGGACATCAAAGGTCCGTCCAATTGTATCGAGGCTGTACCCGAAGAAGCCTGGAGGAATGTGAGCGGCTCACTTGCCGAGTCTTCGAAGAATTTGGCGAGATCCATAAAGGTTTGGAAAGTGCCGCCTCTTGTTTCTTCTGTCGGACCACGGCGTCGTCAGTACTATCGCCGGGATCGCGATCTGCGGTGGACGATTTATCTGCATAAGCGACTGAGGGGCATCGGCGTTCAGCCGAGAGCGCTTCGCTACGTATTTTAATTCGACGGTCCAAAATGGCGTTGATGCCGACCAAAATTACGATGACGCAGGGTAGACAACGAGCATGACAAATTCTGAACCGATTGTTCTTGATGCGCTGGTGCTGGGCGGCGGCTTTGGGGGCATACATATGCTCCATCAACTGCGCGAAATGGGATTGACGGTAGTTGCGCTCGAGGCCGGGACCGGGGTGGGAGGCGCGTGGTACTGGAATCGCTATCCTGGAGCCCGATGCGATATTGAGAGTCTCGTTTATTGTTACTCCTTCTCGCCCATCATCGACGACGAATGGAGCTGGACTGAACGCTATGCGACGCAGCCGGAAATCGTTCGTTACATAAATTTTGTCTGCGATCGGCTCGATCTTCGCAAGGATATTTGCTTCAACTCCCGCCTAGTCAAGGCGACGTTCGACGAAGAGGCCGGGTTCTGGACGTTACATACCGAGAACGGCGATGTCTATCGTGCGCGGCATTTCGTTTCCTCGGCGGGCCCCATCTCGGAGCCTATCTGGCCTGACATTCCTGGTCGCGAGAAGTTCAAGGGAGAAATCTACCATACAGCGAAGTGGCCTCAGCAAGAGCCGGATTTCAGAGGCAAGAGGGTGGGAGTTATCGGCACGGGATCGTCCGGAACCCAACTCATTCCTCTTGTCGCAGAGCAGGCCAAACACCTGACAGTATTCGTCAGAACGCCGAACTTTTATGCCAACGCCAACAATCGGCCGCTGACCGATTCCGATCAGGCATGGTGGATGCAAAACAGGACAAGAATTCGCGAGCGGCTGCGGACGTCGGAAATCGTAGGTTCAGGTGATGTCTTCATGAATGAAGAGATGCTTGCAACGCGACTTCGCAAGGGTGACGAATACAGCGAGAATGAGCGGCGCGAAATTCTTGAGAAGCGATGGCAGTTTGGTGGGGCGACGATGCCTCGCGCGTTCGTCGATATTTTGACCAATCATGAACTGAATGACGAAATTTCCGGTTTTCTGCGCGCAAAGATTGCGCACATTATCAAAGACCCTGCAACGGCCGAGATCATGACGCCGCGCAACATCTATTTTGGAACCAAGCGGATCTGTGTAGGCACAAATTTCTACGAGACATTCAATCGCCCCAACGTCACGGCTGTCGGCGTCAAGAAAACGCCCATCGAACGGTTCTCGGAAAAAGGACTCGTCGTTGATGGCAAGGAACATGAGTTCGATGTCATTATCTGCGCCTCTGGTTTTGATGCGCTAACGGGTGCGTTGACCGTTATCGACATCCATGGCGTCGATGGGAAAACCATCAAGGATGTCTGGTCAAAGGGATCCGACACCTACTTGGGTATCGGCGTTGCGGGGTTTCCAAACCTCCATCTCATCGGCGGACCTGGAAGTCCTTCCGTCCTGGTAAATGTCGTTATGGCGAATGAATATCAGGTCGGATGGATATCGCGGTGCATCAAGTACATGCGGGACCACGGGTTGACTCGTGTTGATGTTGATCCTGACTATCAGGCGAAATGGTCGCAAACCGTGAAGGATGTTATCCAGGGAACGGTGCTTGTCAGCGCCGACAGTTGGTACGTCGGCACGAACGTACCAGGCAAGGCCAAGGGCATCTTGGCCTATGCGGGAGGTATGGTGAACTACAAGCAAGCCTGCGATGCAGCGGCAGAGCGGAAGTACGAGGGATTCGTATTTTCCTGACGGCCTGCATTCGCGACACTAATGAATGCGGTTCACTGGTGGTTACGAATTGGGGCGGTCAGCATGATCGCTGCGTGTGCCAGTTTTCCAATCAACGTATTTGAATAACCGTCGTGCTGATAACGAAATGCGCGATGGCGTCGGGGGATATAAATGGATTTGGGTATCAAGGGACGTGTTGCGCTGATCACAGGTGGCGCAAGGGGATTAGGACTCGCCGAAGCCGAAGCATTAGCTACAGAAGGTGTCTCCATAGCTGTTAACGATGTTGATTGTGACGCAGCTGACCAAGCGGTTTCGCGTTTGAAGGAATTAGGCGTCAATGCGGCTGCGTTTATCGGCGATGCGGCCGATGAGGCTGTGGTCGTCAATTTGACGAAGCAGGTTGTTGGCGAACTCGGGCGTCTCGATATTCTGGTCAACAATGCCGGCATCGGCGCGCGTCCTTCGTATCGCGTCCAAGATATGCCAGCGGACGCCTGGGATCGAATGGTTCATATCCATATGCGAAGCACGTTCTTATGGACGCGCGAGGCGATACCCGCCATGAGGTCGCAGGGATGGGGGCGCATCATCAACACGTCATCGATGAACTATACGGGTGGCGGGCGAGCGGGTGTGTCCCACTATGTAGCCGCCAAGGCTGGTATCGCCGGTTTCACGCGGACGGTGGCCAAGGAGGTTGGCTCCTTTGGGATCACCTCTAACGCCATTGCGCCGGGATACGTGGAAACCGATCTCATTGGCGGCTTCACTTCAGAAATGCTCGCGGTCGTACGGGAGCAAAACCCGCTGCGGAGGCTATGCTCACCGCGTGAGATCGGGAGCGCCGTCGCGTTTCTGGCCTCGAGCAATAGTGGATTCATCAACGGCGAGTTGCTTTGTATCGATGGCGGACGGCGCGAATTTTATTGGGGCTAGCAGCATGCGTGGCGCAGTCTCGGAGAAACCGGGCGAACCCCTCGAAATCCGCGAATTGAGGCTCGCCAATCTCGCCTCAGACGATGTGATCGTACGCATACAAGCGACCAGCCTCTGTCATACAGACCTGGAAGCGGTTGACGGGCACCTCGATACGCCACTGCCATTCGTTCCCGGTCACGAAGCAGCGGGGATAGTGGAATGGACCGGATCATCCGTTTATCGGCTGTCAGTGGGTGATCATGTCGCTCTTTCCTGGAATCCGCATTGCGGGCATTGCTATTTCTGTTCCCATGAGCAGTTCATACTGTGCGAGCAGTATCGAGCGAATGGGGTCCGTTCGATGCACTTTGACGGTAAGGCGCGGATTTTCGACGGCAAACAGCCCGTTCATCAGTTGATGTACGCCGGCACTTTTGCGGAACTGGCAGTTGTCACTGAAGACTGCGCTGTCAGGATCCCGAAGAGCATGCCTTTCCACGTTGCCTGTCTGATCGGTTGTGGAGTAGCGACCGGGATTGGAGCGGTCAGCAATATAGCACGGGTTCAGCCTCGCAGCAGCGTTACCATCATCGGATGCGGTGCGGTCGGACTCTCGGCTATCCAAGGCGCACGTCTTGCCCAGGCGGAGACGATCATCGCGATTGATAGAGATGTGCGGAAGCTTCATATGGCGAAACGCCTTGGAGCCACGCACACTCTCCCTGTAGATGAGAACCTGATCCAGTCCCATGCCGCTCTCACGTGTGGGCGTGGCGCGGACTATGTTTTCGAAGCAGCCGGCAATGAAAGAGGATTCCAGACCAGCTTGGAGATCGTAAGGCCAGGAGGGCAGGTGGTCTGGCTCGGTAAGGTCGCACAGCAGCAGCTGGTAAGTTTTCGTTGGGGGTCGCTGATGGGTGAAAAGAATATCGTACGATCAAGTTATGGTGGAAGCCGGGCGCAGGAGTTCTTCCCTTCGCTTGCAGAAAAATACTTGAGCGGTGACCTTCTGTTGGATGATTACGTGACTAGCCGCATCTCTCTTGGTGAAGTCAACGCCGCTCTCGATCGGTTGCGAAAAGGACTCGATATTCGATCGGTTATCGAATTCTAATGTTTGAGTCCTTCCCGCAGTTTGTGGAGCCGGGATGGGGGCTATTTTCCTTATCCCGGCCACACAGCACGGTCAGAACGTGTTGACCTCACCCGACCCACCGTATGCCGACCATCCGCCGTCTACGAATAGCTCTGCGCCGGTGATGTAGGAGGCCCAGTCGGAAAGCAAAAATGCGGCTGCCTGAGCAATTTCTTCAGGTCGCGCCATGCGTCCCAATGGTGTTCTGTTCACGATGCGCATCACGTCAGTTGCACCGCTATTGATGATACCTTGAGCCATCGGTGTGAGAACATATCCCGGGCCAATCGCATTGACACGAATTCCCGATTTGCCCCACTCCGTTGCGAAAGACCGGGCGAGATGGCCGACGGCGGCCTTGGATGTGCCGTAGGCACTGCGCCGTGGCTGCCCGTTATAGCCTGCGATGGATGTTACAACGACCATAGCGCCCGAACCCTGAACTTCCATGTGCCGTGCGGCGAGGCTGCAGACAAGCTGGGTTCCGCGCACATTCACGTCCATCACACGTTGCCAGATATTAATGTCCTGCTCTGTCGCTTTGCCGATATGATGGATGCCCGCACAGTGGAAAAGCCCATCCAGGCCGCCAAGCTCGGCAACTGTTTCGCTGATTAGCCTTTCCGCCTGATCAGGGACAGAGACGTCAGCGGCGACATGGGCCCGGGCTCCAGTTTCTGCGGCGGCTTCCACTATTGCATCGGCTTTGACGTCCGAAAGACAAACGTTTGCTCCGAGATCGGTAAAGATTTTACAAGCAGCTTTTCCGATGCCGCTTGCGCCGCCGGTAACGAGTATTCGCTTTCCGGACAGTCCGAATGATGGTCCTGATGAAATTCCTTGCATGTCCTTGAATCCCTTTGCAGAACAAGTCCGTCTCTGACGGATTGCCCTGTCCGTTTTCTGGCGTGAACTGATTTGCCACGCCCTCCCACGCAATCATAAGCCTTGCGATGGCGGTTCGGCCTAATTTCGGTTGATGTTGATCGTCAGCGAAGGTGAATGACTGGGATGACAGACGTGGCGGGGGCGTCTTCTTCCCTTCATCAGTTTTTCTGAAGTCAGGAGTCAGGCGATCTTGCTACCCTTTCATCTTTTGCTTCCCTACCTTGTACCTCAGATCACAAGCGCCGAAGAGACCGCTCTGAACCTGAAGTCAGGCCAGGAGCGGCCGAGAGAGCATCATGGTCCGGGTGGAAATTCCGATCTGGGGAGAGAAATATGCGCGATATTAAATTTTCCGCGAACCGCAGGCGTGCAATTAAGGCCGCTGGCGCGACCGCAGCTTTGGGCGTTTACGGTTTATTGGGTGCGCCGGCGATCGCGCAGACCACTCCGTTGCGAATAGGAATTCTTGCTCCTCGCGGAGGTATGGCTGGAACGGCCGGGGAGGGGGGAATTCGCGCTGTCGAGTGGTCTGTGGAGCAGCTGAATGCGGCCGACGGAATCGGAGGCCGGAAGGTCGAGCTCGTCTTTCAGGAAGAAACGACGCCAAAGGAAACCATCGACCGTTATCGAAAGCTGGTGTTGCAGGACAAGGTCGATGCCGTCCACGGCATAATCTCCTCCGCTGTGAGTCTCGCACTGGCGCCTGCAGCTGAGCAGTCGAAGATGCTGACGATGTTGTGGGATGGCACGACACAGGACGGCGTCAAGGAGATGATGCCCAATCCGCAGTATGTTTTCCGCTCCATCGACAATGAAGTCGATGCCGTAATGGCGTCGCTGCTCGCGATCCGGCATTTCAAAGGCAAATTTGCACGGATCGCTGGTATCAATCCCGACTATACGTACGGCCGTAACACCTGGACAACATTTACCGCGCTTCTCAAGAAGTTCGGTATTGAGCACACCGTTGTTGCCGAGCAATGGATAAAGCCCGGAACGATGGATCTAACATCCAACGTGGCGGCTTTGAAGGCGGCGGCGCCGGATTTGATCTTCACTTCGATGGTATTTGCCGATTTGCCTGTGTTCATGCGTCAGGCCCACAATATGGGACTAACGGATGGCGTAAAGTTTGTCATGCCGGCGGCGGGGTGGCAGCAAACCTCGCTCAAGAAGGAGTTCACGCCTGAGAACATCGTATTCGGTCACAGCACATTGTACTTCGCCAACCCGGCAGCTTCCCCACTGCAAAAAAGCTTTGTGAAGTGGTACTTTGATAAATACACAGACTATCCCCATTGGGAATGTGACCGCGCGTACTACTGCCTTCATCTGTATAAGGCAGCCGTCGAGAAGGCGATGGCGGCGAAGTCCGGATCGTGGCCGACGTCCCTTGAGATCGCGGAGGCCATGCCTGGTCTCACGGTGGAATCACTAGGTGGTCCTGCCTCCATGCGGCGCGATCACATTTCCGATCAGATCATTTTCCAGGGTCTTACGACTCATAAAAATGATTATGATTTCGTCACGCTCGCCACGACCGAGTCGATGTCGACGAAGGAAATTCAGAAGCCGCCCGGCGCGGATTTCTGGGAATGGCTGCAGACAGCTGACCTAAAAATCTAGTCGCGTACAGAGAAGGGGCGCCGACCGCATGTCGTGGCGGCGATATCATCTATGGCTACAGCGGCTAGCATACTAATCGCAGGGCTCTTTCACGGAGCCGCGCTTTTCTTGCTGACATCCGGACTGCAACTCAGTTTCGGTGTTCAAAGAATCGTCAATCTCGCATGCGGCTCGATATATGCCCTAGGTGCGTATCTGGGCGTATCCGTGACCACATGGGCGCTGGCGCAGGGGCTTCCGGTCCCGCTGTTTCCCCTTGTTTTGTTGGCGTCCGGGCTGGTGGCGGGATTGATAGGATTGCCACTGGAGCGTGTTTTGAGCACGATTTATCGTCGTCCTGAGTCATTCCAGTTGCTTTTGACTTTCTCGCTCATCCTGATTTTCCAGGATGTGCTTCGCTTCTTTTGGGGTGCGTATCCTCGCCAACTGCCGAACGTATCGATGGTCTACGGTTCGATCAACGTGGGTGGCGTGCAGATGCCTATGTACAATCTCTTTGTCATTCTTGCCGCCGTCGTTATCGGTGTGGGTCTGACGTGGTTCTTGAGTCATACGACTTCGGGGAAAGTATTGCGTGCTACCGCCGAGAATCGCGAGACGAGCGCCGCAATGGGAGTGAACGTTCGGCTGGTATATTTGCTGGTCTTCACATTAGGGACAACATTAAGCACGGTCGGTGGAGCGCTTGTTGTGCCGACGGCCGCGGCATCGCTACAAATGGGCGTCGAACTGGTCGTCGATGCATTTGCGGTCATAGTCATTGGCGGTATCGGCAGCATGAAAGGCGCCGCAGTAGGTGCGGTTATCGTTGGTCTGATCCGCGCCGCAGCACTCTTCATCTATCCTGAAGTCGATATCCTGGCGACCTACGCGGTCGTGCTGATCGTTTTGATCTGGTGGCCGACCGGCCTATTTGGAAAGGCGTTGTAATGAAGCAAGCCGCATCAGCGCTGGATATGTCGGTGGAATCGGACGGTACCCGCAGTCGATCCGGAATCACCGTGAAGGTGATGTTGTTTGTCGCCGTCGTGGCGCTTGCCGCGGCGCCTCACGTTACGAATATCTATTACGTCAGCCTCGGTATCCCGTTCATGGCATACGCAGTTGCCTTGCTCGGGTTCAACCTGCTGTTTGGATATGGCGGCCAATTGTCTTTCGGTCACGCGCTGTTTCTGGCCATCGGCGCATATTCGTCTGCTTTGGCAGTTCGGCTCACCGGCAACGCGGCATTCGAATTGATGCTGCTGTTCGCCGTGGCGGCTGCGTTAGCGATCTCCATCCCGTTGGCATGGATCGCAAGCCGGTTCTCCGGCATTTTTTTCGGCATGCTGACGCTTTCGTTTGGCATGCTATTCTATTCGTTCCTCAACAAATTTTATGATTTGACGGGCGGGGACAGCGGAATGAATGTTCCGCAGCCATCGCTTCTTGGCATCGACTTCTCGCAAGTTGACAAGATGGGATTTCTGACAGGCCCGTTCTACTATTATTGCCTGGCTTTGCTGATCGTGAGTGCGTGGATTATGTGGCGTATAGTCCGATCGCCTTACGGGCTACATCTTCAGGCCTCACGCGATAATGAAGTGAAAGCAAGTTATCTCGGAGTGAAGGTTCGCCAAGTACGCGCGGTCGCCTTTGTCATCTCCGCGATCTATGGTTCCGTTGGGGGTGCGATGCTTGCGATAAGCACCGGGCTCGCCGATCCCGAACTATCGTACTGGCAGCAATCCGGTCATCTCGTTTTCATGGCGATTCTTGGTGGCTATCAGGAGCTCATAGGACCTATCGCAGGAGCTTTGATATTCATTCTGCTTCAGGACGAGTTACAGGCTGCCACCCAGTATTGGCGATTTTTTCTGGGCGTCGTGCTGGCGCTGCTCGTGATCGGAATGCCGGGAGGTCTTTTGGGTACTGCGAAGCAGATTCTGGCCAGATGGAGGCGTTGATGTCCAGTGACCATCTGCTCGTCGCGCAGAACATCTCCAAATCGTACGGGAGTTTCGTCGCCATGCAGGGCGTCGATCTCAATCTGGCTAACGGCGAGTTTGTGTCCGTGGTCGGACCAAATGGTGCTGGCAAGACGACGCTCGTCAATGTTCTCACTGGATTGCATTCACCCACGGAGGGGAGCGTGCGATTTATGGGGCGCGACATAGCGGGACTTAGTCCCGTAGATCTTTCGACGCGAGGTCTCGCGCGCGCGTTTCAGCTGGTGAGCGTATTTCCCGATCTCACCGTAAGGCAAGCGCTCACCGTCGCATCCTGCTCACGTCTTGGTTTGCGATGGAAAATGTTCGCGAACGCTTCGCGCTATCGTGAAGTGCGAGAAGCCGTCGCGGCGATTGCCGCAGCATTTCGACTGACAGATTCGCTTGAAAGTTCTGCAAATTCGTTGCCGCATGGCAAGCGTAAGTTGCTTGACGTTGCTAGCGCTTTTGCATTGCGTCCGAAAGTAATTCTGCTGGACGAGCCAACGGCTGGCGTTTCAACGGCTGACAAGCATGGTGTGATGGAAACTTTGTTGTCTGCTGCGAGCCAGATGGGAATTGGTGCAATTCTCCTGATTGAGCATGATATGGATCTCGTGCGGCGTTATTCGTCCCGGATCATTGCCATGCAGGGCGGACGAAAGATCGCTGATCTACCTACTGAGAAGTTCTTTGCTGATGAAGCCGTTCTCTCTGTCGTGATCGGCAAGGAGGCACATGCATGACGCTTCAAATCGAGGGGCTGAATGTATCGATCATGAGAAACCGCGTACTGCACGGTGTCTCACTGCGTGTGTCTCCTGGAGAGTTGGTGTGTCTTGTCGGGCGCAATGGCGCGGGGAAGACTACCACGTTCAGGGCGATCATGGGATTCGAAGCGATCGGAGGTGGGCAAATCTTGTGGCGCGGTAAAGATTTGAACAAGCTCGCGACGCACCGCATTGCTGCGGCCGGACTAGGCTACACGCCGGAGGGTAGCGATGTGTTCGGAGATCTGACCGTTGAGGATAATATCGCGTTGCCGACCTGGACACGCAAATCAACCAAATCGGCGGATGAGCGGATCGAAGCGGCCTACGCGATATTTCCGAAGCTGAGATCATATGCGCACCGGGGAGGGCAGCAGCTATCCGGGGGGGAGCGCAAAATGGTTTCAATCGCCCGCGCACTTGCGCTGGATCCCGAGCTTCTTTTACTGGATGAAGCATTTGAAGGTCTTTCGCCCGCGATCTTGCCTACCATCAGCAATGGCCTGCGAAGCATTCTTGACCAGGGTCGCTCCGTATTGCTCGCTGAGTCGAACTTTTACCACCTGCCTCGTTTTGCGGACCGGCTCTACGTGATCGAACGTGGAGCGATTATTTTCGAGGGGACGCGGGAGCAAGTGGAGGCCGATGGGGCAACTATGAAAGTGATAAAGGGAGTTGAGTAGCCGGATGGAACATCCACCGCAGCCCACTCTTGACTCGTTGGCAGAGATCGACCGGTTACTCGCACCAAATGTTGTGCCGGTTATTGAAGCCATCCGTGCCGCGAACCAGTCAACGATGGATCCGGCGACTTTGCCACTCGCCGAGGCTCGTGCCCGGTATGAGGACGTTCAAAGGGGATGGCGGCCGACGCTTCCCTCCGACGTCGCTATCGAACGCTTTTCTATCCCGTGCGCACCGTCGGATCTGTCCGCGGTAAGGATAGTTCCGGCTCAGACCAGAGAGTTGGTGGGCCAAATGCTCTATCTGCACGGCGGCGGATGGGTGTTCGGATCGATAGATACTCATCTTTCTCCCATGGCTCACCTCGCCGCGCGAACCGGATTGGAAGTGATTGGAATCAACTATCGGCTTGCTCCCGAATTTCCGTTTCCGGATGCTTTGAACGATTCCCTGGCGGCATGGCGCTCACTATCTTCGACGTGGCCGGGCGCGCCTTCGCTGCGATTTATCGGGGGCGATTCTGTGGGAGCGAACCTCGCGGTAGGGCTGATGCTCAGCTTGCGAAACGCCGGATCGACGCTGCCGGACGCGGCCCTGCTATTTTACGGTGCCTATGCGGCCGACGAGGAGACGCTGTCTCATCGCACATTCGGCGATGGAAGCTACGGACTCTCCAGCAGCCGCATGGCATGGTTTCGGAAGCTGTATCTCGAGCGTTCGCTCCCGCCAGTTGCGGTCACCGATCCCCTTGTGGCTCCGCTGCACGCGGATCTTCGAGGTTTGCCTCCTCTCTTTGTGTTGTCCGCGCAGTGTGATGTTCTGTGCACCGAAGGCGATCTGTTTGCACAACGAGCGAAAGAAGCTGGTGTCTCGGTCCAGGATTCGATTCAGCCGGGTCTTATCCACGGCTTCCTTCAGATGGTGGGAATCGTACCTGAGGTCATGACTGCTATAGATGAGGCAGCTGCATTTGTGCGTTCGCAGCGGCGAGCGCCTAGTCATTCCGGTTGACGCGCGTGAGCGATCTTGCTGAGGCGTTACTCACGGTCTCTGCTGTTCAACCTTTGCGGCATCCGCCTTTTCAGCTCGGATGGGTCGACGCACCGCATTACTCGGTCAGCCTTGGTGACTTCCCGCTGGATTCCGGCGGTGTTATCGAGGATTTCTCGATATCTTTTGCCGTGCACGGTGATTCGCGCGACGACCGGCTGCCGATCGCACTTGCATTATGTGCGATTGGAAGCACGCACCATAGAATGGATTTTATGATTGGCACCGGGCAGGCACTCGACCCCTCCCGTCTGCGCATACTTGCTATTGACGCAATCGGAAATGGTCTGACGACGTCACCCTCCACATCGCGTAGCCAGCCCGGATATTTGTTCCCGCAATTTACAATTGGCGACATGGTGCGCAGCCAAGCGTCTCTGGTGAAGCGGCTGGGTATTGAAAAACTTGATCTCGTTGCCGGTGCATCGATGGGCGGTATGCAATCGCTCGCTTGGGGTGTCATGTATCCGGAGGCTATGCGTCGGATCGTGGCTCTGACCCCTATGGCGAAAACGACACCCTGGGCCCGCCTCGTAAATCTATTGGCGCGCTCGACATTGGAGCGGGGGATGTGCCACGAATTGGGTGGCGAGCCGGCCACCGATCCCTGGTATGATTGGGTACCTCTCATGCTCGCCCTGTCGATGCGCACTCCGAGTCAATTCGATGCCGAGATTCTGGATTTCTGTCGAAGCCCGGGAAAATCTGATCCCTGCCCATGGCTTGACCTCCGAAGATCTTGGTGGCGATCCCAGGGCTTCGAGTCGATAGACTGGATCTATCAGTCAAGAGCTTACGACCTTCATGATGTGGGGAAACTGGGTTCATTCAACGGAGACACGGTCGCTGCCCTGAACTCAGTGCGTGCCCCGACCTTTATAGCTGCGCCGTCGTTGGATCTTTATAATCCAGCAGATGCAGCGGTTTGGGCGTCGCGCCATATTCCGGAATGCCATTACATGGAGATCAACAGCGTGTATGGCCACATGGCCGCGAGTGGCCTTGATCAAAGCGCATCTCGTGCTTTGAATGATGCTGTCGCCAGATTCATAGCGTAGAATCTCGCGCGATAGAGCGCCCATAGAACGAGGCGTGAAAGTTTCAAGGGTGGAGGATCTGAATGGATATCCGTCTCATACACTATTTTATGAGTGTCTATGAGGAGCGCAGCTTTGTTAAGGCTGCTGAGCGCATGCATGTCGTGCCATCGGCCCTAAGCATGCAGATTCGCAATCTCGAAGAAGAACTGGGCACGTCCGTATTCGACCGGACAAAAAAGGGCGTTGAGGCGACTGTAGCTGGGCGGCGATTCTATGAACTTTGTCAGCCGATAGCTCGTACCCTGGCTTTCGCAAAGCAGGAGATGCGCGACCTGGTTCAGGGCAATAGCGTATCCGGTTCACTTCGCGTGGGGATGCCTTCGGCAACCAGCTTCGGGATCCTTGGCGACTTGCTGCAAGAATTCACAAGTTTGTATCCTAACGTTGATCTGACCGTCGTTGAAGCATTTAGCCGCTATGTCACCGAACAAGTACAATCCGGCTTTCTCGATGTCGCGCTGGGTGCGCTGCCTGTCGATCATAGCGGATTAGCCTGTAGGCCAGCTTATCGAGATCACTTTGTGCTGATCTCGGGACGACCTATCAACGGTCCCCAATTCAGTCCCATTGATCTGTCGGCAATGAAAGAACTCAAACTTGTCGTGCCGTCAGAGCGTCATTTAATGGGCGCAACCCTGCTTGACTACATCACTGGTGGTCAAATCGTTGCAAGCCGCGTCATGAAGGTGGACGGGTTTGTGGGAACTATCGAGAGTATCAGGCGCTCAGATTGGGGCGCAGTATGTCAGGCTATCGGTGTCATGCAGTACCTGGACAGAAAGGATCTATTTATTTATCCGATCTTTAAGCCAGTCATGCATCTTGAGTCGTATTTCTTACATCATCCTAGTCGCCCACTGACGTTAGCGGCGCGCTGCTTTGTCGAAATGCTCGAACGAAGATTGCTCGATGTATGTACCGCATGGGAGAGGATTTATTGTTGGAAATAAAACGGCGCTAAGTCTCGTTTGTTTTCCTTCACAAGCCGTCTTTCACCATAGGCTCTGTACTACGAAGACGAATCTCAGAGGCTGCGCAGAAACTCGTGTCGGCGTAAGCTTGATGCGAAAACAGCAACTCCGGGAACGGCATGCCGAGGCCGTTCACACGTCATTACTTCCATCGCTGCTACCGCCTAGAGTGTTGGAAAGCCGCTGGCTGAGCTTGGAATACAAGTTCAGAATGGGCTAGCTCAGTCGTCAGCAAGTGTTCGCCGTCATCACCCTTGAGACAAAATGAGGCTTCACGAAGAGAGGGTTTCTAATTCATCGTAGCCGCAAGGAGCGAGGAGGAAGCAGAAGTCCTTACTCGGCAAAGCGCCCGCAATGCAGGCACTGACTTTAAACTTCGGACCTGGCGTAAACCTTCCCGCTCCAGCAGAGGTCAAGTTACCAGACAGAAATGGAAAGGAATTTGCGGAAGGCGGTTGCGTGACGTGTCATGGGCTTCACCGTGTCGTTGCTGCGAAGCGATCGCCGCAGGAGTGGAGAAGTGTCGTTCATCGGATGGTTTTTCTGGGTTCCGCACTCCCGGACGATGACGTTGCCGCTGCGATGGACTACTTAAACGTCAATTACGGTTCCCCAGAGGCCACTTCTCTAGGGCAGAGGCCTTAATGACGCGCCGCTAGCGTGAACATGCACGGCCTATATCAGTGATCTAATGTATGTTCGCGAGGGGCTGCATTGAGCGCGGGCTAGATCATAGGCCGCCACCGTCGGGCGTGCCTACTCGGATTTCAGGAATACCGTACGTTCACGCAGAATATCAGCCGCGTTTCGATTTATCAGACGCTTGTCGCGGCAGCTCGGTGCCGTGGAAAATGCGCTATTAGGCTATATAGCATATCCCTGTTAGCGTCCGCACTTTCCCTGATGTCTTGAAGATATTTCCCTGTTAGTTCCGTAAGCGATTGTTCAAGAAGTACCTGCGGCGCAGTCGTTTTACTTGGAATTTTGGCTTGTCAAAATCAGTGATTGCAAATTTTCCTTGTAAAATTCCCTGTTTGCAGGGAATTGACGCAGAGACTGGTGCTATTAGCACTGTATCGCCAGCCAGCCAGTCCGGGTTTTGGAGAATATTATTTTTTAGAGGCAGAAAGGCCCGCAAACAGCGGGCTTTTCAGGCTTTCGAAGTCTCTACAGAGACGGGATTCGCACCACCACATTCCGAAATCGGCTCCCAGTCTCCACTCAACCATTGAAGAATTCCCGTTTTTTAGAGACTCGCGTCAGAGACCGGAGAATAAAACCACTGCGAGAGGGGGTGGCAGTCCGTGTTAGCCGCCTTCGGCGGAAAACTGCGCATTCGTCAGTCAGCCAACGGATTGGTTCGAACGACTGTGCTTCTCATGTTTCAAAAATCTTTTCATCAATCCGATTGCGATGGTCATTTCATCGCAAATCTTTTGAACGTTGCTGTCAGCGACGACGTGATCTTTATCGGCCAATGCTAACATCGTTTCAAAAACACGCTCGGAGTGACAGGCCAACAATAGCAGGTGCTCGCCTCGAGGGCCGCATTGCCCGTTTAGCCAGTTTTTGACAGTGCGCTCACCGGCGCCCGTCCAACGTTGAATAGTTTTATTAGCACTTGGATTTTGACCCAGCTCGCTTCTCAGAGCGTCGCGAATAGCTTTCGCATAGACGACCTTCGGAGTGTTGTCCCCACTACCGTTGCGAAAGATTCTGCCTCTCTTCGGCAACATTTTTCCGTCCTTTCCGAGCTAGGCTTAGGCAGGCGTGCAGAATCGACCTTCGAACAGACTTCTTTCCACGCTCAGAACAGAGGCCTGACAATTATCGTTAAGTTCGGTGGTTCAGAAATTGCACCCTAGAGGAAACGAAGTTGAGTTCGTCATCAGAGGACAAATTATCAAAAGGTCTGGTGCGCGCGGCGGAATATGTTCGCATGTCCACTGAGCATCAAAGGTACTCAACGGAAAACCAATCAGACGCAATTCGACAGTATGCGCTGCAACGAGGACTCGAAATTGTTCGCACGTATGCCGATGCGGGGCGGAGCGGTCTAAATATTGACGGTCGTTCGGGGTTGCAGCGTCTTCTTTCAGATATTGAAAACGGCACAGCGGATTTTACGGTCGTCGTCGTTTACGACATCAGCCGATGGGGACGATTTCAAGATTCGGATGAGGCCGCATCATACGAGTATCGCTGCCGTGCACAGGGAGTGCGCGTTGCTTATTGCGCGGAGCAATTTGAGAATGACGGCAGCATCGGTTCCGACGTTCAAAAGGTAGTCAAGCGTCGCATGGCCGCTGAGTATAGCCGTGAACTTTCGGTCAAGGTCTTCGCCGGGCAGAGGCGGCTTATTCAGCTGGGATTTCGGCAAGGCGGTCCCCCTGGCTTTGGCTTGAGGCGCCACTTAGTTGACGAAAACGGTGAATCAAAGGGTGAGCTTCTACGCAAGCAGCATAAGAGTATACAGACAGATCGCGTCGTCCTTGTCCCCGGTCCTCCTAATGAAACCGAATTGGTTCGCGAAATCTATCGGCGGTTCGTGCACGATCAACTATCTGAAGCAGTAATAGCGGCAGATTTGAACCGGCGAGGAATTACAACAGATGCCAGCCGTTTGTGGACCCGCGGTACCATTCACCAGATTCTCATCAACGAGAAATACATCGGAAACAATGTCTGGAATCGTGGCTCGTTTAAGCTCAAGCAACGGCGCGTAAGAAATAGTCCAAATCTATGGATCCGGGCGAATTCCGTATTCGAGCCGATTGTTGAACGATCTCTGTTTGATGCTGCACAGCAGATTATACAAGCCCGGTCGCGGCGAATGACCAATGATGAAATGTTGAAATCATTAAGTGATCTATTGGTCCGTCGGGGCGATCTTTCAGGTCTCATTATCGACGAGGCCGAAGGCTGTCCGTCTAGCAGCGCTTATCAAAGTAGATTCGGAAATCTTCTCCGGGCTTATCAACTCGTCGGGTACACCCCTGATAGGGACTATCGATATATCGAAGTTAATCGAGCGCTGCGACGATTGTTTCCTGGCGTTGTCTCGGATGTAGTTCGGGGAATTGAGAATGCCGGTGGTTATGTAATTCGCGATGCTGAGACCGAACTGCTGCAGATAAACAACGAATTCTCTGTCTCCATTGTCATAGCGCGTTGTCGTGAAACTGCTGCGGGTGCGATGCGCTGGCGAATCCGGCTCGATCGGGGTTTGTTGCCAGATGTTACGATTGCGGTTCGAATGGATCGAGCAAATATTGCTGCGTTCGACTATTTGATCCTGCCGACCCTGGATATGAACGAGCGAGTTCTGCGTGTGCAGGAATACAACGGCATATCGCTCGATGCCTATCTCTTCGATTCATTAGATCGCTTGTTCGAGATGGCCGAGCGGATTTCGGTGAGGGAGGCTGCGTAATGGTTGAAAGTGTCCTAGCAAAAATCCAACTAATCGCGATCTCTAAAATATCGGTAATCAATCCACGAATTCGCAACAAGAAGAGCTTTCGCGAACTAGTTGAGAACATCGCGGCACTAGGCTTGAAAAAACCCATCACAGTTACCCGTCGCGAAGAGCGCGAAGGAAAGATTTACGACCTTGTCTGTGGTCAAGGTCGGCTAGAGGCATTTATTGAATTGGGAGAAGCGGAAATTCCTGCGCTCGTCATTGAGGCAAGCGTCGAAGACTGCATGATCAAAAGTCTGGTTGAGAACTGTGCACGCCGTCATCACCAAGCGATCGACTTGCTTCATGACATCGGCGGTATGCGCACTAGGGGTTATAGTGATTCCGAGATTGCCAAGAAAACCGGCCTGTCATTCGAATACGTTCGCGGTGTTGGTCGGCTTCTTGCTCAAGGTGAGCAACGTCTTTTGCGCGCCGTGGAATCTGGACATATCCCTGTAAGCGTTGCTGTTGAGATAGCTGAAGCAGATGACGTCGGCGTGCAGGAAGCTCTTCAGCAGGCTTATGAAAAGAACCTTCTTCGCGGTCGAAAGCTTATGATTGTCAAACGGCTTGTTGAAAACAGGCGTCGCCGGGGTCGCAGATTTGACGCCGAGCCCAAAAAGGGCGGGCAAAAGCTTTCAACCCGTTCGCTCGTCAGGGTCTATCGCGAAGATACTGATCGAAAGCGGCTTCTTATCCGTAAGGCGGACGCTACGCGCAATCGCCTGATTTTCATTGCACATGCAATGCGTGAGTTATTTGGCGACGAAAAATTCATATCGCTTCTGAAGGCCGAAAAACTAGATTCGATGCCAAAGAAACTCATGAGTCGCATGGAACGAGGAGATGTGGCTTGATGTCCAGAAAGCTTGAAAAACGACCGGTAGCAATGGCGTTCGAGCGAGAGAGCGTTGTTATCGAGATTAGCGCGATTCAACCGCTTCGTCTGGTTAGTGGAGCGGTCAAGAAAACTCCAAAGTATTCGCAGATTCAGTCATCCATCCGCGAGATCGGAATCGTTGAGCCTCCTGTTGTAGCGCGCGATAGGAGTGAGAAGGGCAAATATCTGCTGCTTGATGGGCACCTAAGATTGTCGGTTCTCCAGGAGCAAGGATGGACGGAAGTTACGTGCATCATTGCGACAGATGACGAGGCTTTTACCTACAATAAAAGGGTAAGCCGAATTGCGATCATTCAAGAACGCAACATGATACTCGCGGCGATCAAGCGCGGGGTGCCGGAAGAACGGATTGCTAAGGTTCTAAACGTGAATGTTGCTCATGTCCGTCTAAAGAAGCGTCTCCTGGAAGGAATATGTGCCGAGACGGTAGAGATGCTCAAGGATAAGCATGTCCCTATCTCGACATTCGCCGAACTCAAAAAGATGTTGCCGATGCGCCAAATCGAAGCGGCGCAATTGATGGTGGCAATGAACAAGTATTCGATCACGTACGCGAAGTCATTGTTAGGAGCCACGCCGCAGGCTTTGCTGGTCGATGCAGCTAAGCCCAAACACATTGAAGGATTAACCGACGATCAGGTGGCGCTGATGGAGCAGGAGTCCGCAAATCTTGACCGCGAATTTCGGCTCGTGGAGCAGTCATACGGAACTGACCACCTCGATTTGGTGGTAGCAACCGGCTATTTGAATAGATTAATCGAAAACGCCCGTGTGGTGCGATACCTCGCCCAGAGCTTTCCGGAGCTGCTCGCAGAGTTTCAGAAAATCTCTGATTCCAATCGGTCTGCCGCTTAAGTAGCTCACCGTGTTGCGAAGCGGTATTGTTGTCGCAGAACAGGCGACGCGTTGCAGGGGTAAATTGCTCAGGCGCTCGCTGTAGGGGCTTCACCTCAGCGCAATTTGACCACTGCCGAATATTTCGATGGCAGAATTTCTAGACTGATATGGTCCGGAAGGATCAATCCTCGAGCTGTTTTTCGAACTTGGCCAAGAGCGACGTAGCCAGCCCCGATCCCTCCAGATGCAGCCCAATCTCGTCGAGGGGATTATCGGGCGAACCCGATTGAGAGCCCCAATTCATCGTACTCACCACGGCATGATCGTTGCCCCACAAGAGGAATTTCGCGTGAACTTGCGGATCCTCCACGGCAATCAGATCAACGACCCCATTTAGTCGGTCGCGATGGGCTTTGACGTGCCGCCGCTTAATGGGTCCCGACGAACGCGAATAATAAACACGGACGTCGCCGAGGCGGCGGCCCGCGATTTCGGCCGGGTTGAACAGCCCGGGTACCATGGTGGCTCCAACCTTATTGCTGCAGCAGACGAACCGTTCATCGGCCTCGTGCGCGACCCATCGGAGCACTCGCTCATGGTCGTCGGCTTGAAGGATCGTCATCCGTATCGGGATACTCTGGCCGGTCTCGGTCCTGAGTGACAAGGAGCTTCGGGTGCGCCTCAAGTCCGACGCCATGAACTGAAGCGTTTCAACCGAACGACTGGCGCTGGAAAGAGGCGAGATAATCGAACGCAGAAGGTCCAAGCCGGCCGCAGCCGCGTGATTTTCGGTGAGTTCGGCAGACAGCTCAACGGCTGAAAAAGGGGACGACAGCCAGTTGGAGGAGCCGAGCACGACCACAGCACCTCCTCGGCCATCATCTGCGGCAAGACATTTCACATGACTTCGAACCGAGTCTCGCTGCGCAAGCACGAGGCCACGCGCGCGCCGTACCGAGGAGAGCCGGACATTGAGCTCCTGCATCGCAATGGCATTTCTTCTCTCGGCGTCCAGCGCCGTGCCATAGAACAGGTGGCAGCGCACGCCACGCAGGCATGCCCGCTCGAGCGCCGCGCGGACACGTTCGTGGCGATCCGTGTACTTGCCGTCGTGCGGCGTGATAAAGGTCGACAGTACAAAGACATCTTCTTCGGCCTGATCGACGATGTGTTCGAAGCGTTCCAGGTGTTGGTCGCCGCCAACAATCAATTGGTCGTCCGACATCATGGTATCGATGGTCGGTGACCGGCTTTGCTGAGGATCGCTGGCCTCGGGAAGAACGCCGGTCTTGATCGTTGCCTGAAGGGCTCCGATCAAGTCCTGACTGGCTCCCTCGGGGAGCAAACCGTTCTTGACGTCGTTGAGATCGATGGCAAGGTATTTTCTTTCGAGGACCGAATTGATCGTCTGCACACCGCGCAGCCATTCGCCGGGGCGCAGCATGCCGGCCACGAACTGGGTGACCCGCGCGGCCATTGTGTCATCGGTCTCATCAGGTCCCGGTGGGAAGTTGACCTTGTGATCCGTGTGGACAAATCGATTGAGTGGGGCGGTTTCGACGTCGCGGTTGCGAAAGACGGAGTGTCCGACTTTCTCCAGCACGAGACTGATGTGAATCTCGCGATCTTCGGTTCGCTCTGGCAAAGCGCCTCCGAGCCGGATGAAGTCGCGACCGACACTGCTTGTTGCCAGCTGGGGAACGGGTGACAGGCGAAGCTCGACCAGGCCAAATTGCATCAACCGCGCGATGGTCGAGCCAGCGACTTGGACAGGAATTCTGAGCGACTTGGCAACACCCTCAATCGTATCCGGCGCGCGATCGAGCGCCAGCAAGATCATTTCCTCGATCGGGCTCCATCCCCAAGTGCGCTGGACGATGGCGCGCGCACGATAGTGCCAGGCCGGAAGGTAGATTTTCACGCGGGGAATCTCCCATTCTCATCGACCGTGATGATGGAAGCTCCCTTGACCTTGACGACGGGCGCGTCTTTCCTGACCAGATCGTATTCAGTTTTCGCGAGCGTCGCGAGCTCCTTCAGCATCCTGCGAAGGAACTCGAGCTCATCTTTGTTGCCGTCGGGATCTATTCCCTCGACCACGTCGCGAATGAAGTGTTGGCTGGTGGCAAGAACTAGCTTTTGCCTGGCGCGGCTGAGCAGCACATTCATGCGTTGTGAACTCTTGACGAATCCCAACGCACGCGATCCCACCATGACATTGTTACGCGTGAGACTGGCGATGACGACGTCGGCCTCGCCGCCCTGGAAGCTGTCGCTCGTAAAGATAAACTCTCCGTTGCTGCGCGGACTGGCGAAGCCGAACAAGGTCTTGTCTTTCCTGACCTGTTGATGAAGCAAACGCTTGAGCCATTTGACCTGTGCTGCATAAGGCGAAAGGATCACCAGCGTTGGTCGGCTGCCATCCTTGCCGACAACCGGTCGCAAGCCTTTCAAAGCCGCGATCAAAGCGTGCGCCTCGAGTTCGTTGCGATATGAGCGTTCCACCTTCACTTCGAAATTCCGCTTTTTGGTCAAGCTGAGTGGCGGAAAATCGAGAAGAACGATCGGCGCAGCGAGGTGTGGAGCAGCCGACGTAACGGTCAGCGCGCGATGCTTGACGCGATCGGAGGGAACGAGGTTCTTCTTGTAGAACGTGTTTGAAACGAGATCGCCGATAGCGGGGTGCATGCGGCTCTGTTCGAGGAGGGTGTTGACAATCGTGCTCGATCGCCCTGTATCCTTCTCTCGTTGTTCTTCGCGCTCCGCGATCGATCGGAATGGCTCTTCAAGCCGAGCTGCCGTCGCGAGCACTTCCTTCTGCAAAAGCGCATTCGACTTGATGGTATCAAGGGCTTCGTAGATTTCCGACGGAAGATCGGGGATGGTTTCAAGCTGCTGTTTCGCGCCTCGCAGCAGCTCTTCCGCGCGTTCGGCATCATAGAACTTCTGCCGTTGGGCTGCGTCGAAAGGAGAAAGCTGATTGTGATCTCCAACCATGATTCGCCTGTTGCCCAGCAGCAACGCGCCGATCAGTTCCGCGCCATTGGCGCGAGCGGCTTCCTCGACGATGACCCAGTCGAATTGATCGCCGTCCGCAATCATTTCTTCGATGATGTGCGACGACGTCGTCGCAAGCGTGACATCAGATGAACGCAGCAACAGATTATCGGTATCGCGAAACACCCTTTCCGCGATGGCCGCTTCCGACACATCGGGTTGCAGCGACTGCTTGATTTGGTAGCGTTGATTGACCATCGCGCCCTCAGCGGCATGGCCCGCGGCCGAAACCGACTGGAGCAGGCCAATCGAGCTCGCGCGCAGCGGACTCACTTCATCGGTCAATCGCGTGCGCTCGACACGAACGACGATCGTCGTGCCACCCGCAAGCGTCTTTTTGAGTTCGTCCTCCATCTGAATCAAGGTCTCGTGGTTTTGCGCCGAGACCAGCAGGCGGGCATCCGGTGTTTTTTCCAGAATACCCCTGACGAGATGCGAGATCAGGAAGGTCTTGCCGACGCCGGGAGGGCCGACAACGACGTTAATCGACTTGCCGGCCAGAATGGCGTCCCATGCTGTCTTTTTCGACGCATCCATATCCTGGGGCGGCGTTTTGCCCGGAGCTGCAATATCGCGCAGCACATCGTCCAACGCGACCTGTGCCGGATCGTCGATTGCTCTCAAGAGTTCAATATTGGTCCGGGCCGCCACGATATTCTGAAGGCGACGGCGAATAGCGCGTTCGAATCCGCTATCGCGACGAGGGCGAAGATACAGGGTCTGTCCCGGCACCACGGCTTCGCTGGTCGCGAATGTGAAAGCCAGGCGGCCATCGACAATGCCGCCCGTTCCCTCATAACTGAGCTCGGGGAGCCGTTCGCGATCGCCGGCGAGCGCATCAAGGCGCGAAAGGGTCCAATTCGGCTTGCCGTCGTCGTACTTCAGTTCGCGGCCTAACGCGTCGTACGCTGGACGCAGTCCCATCATTTTGCGCCGGATATCTCGAGCGTCATCCTCACGGGATGCGATCCAGGCCAAATCGGTGTCTCCGTCCGACGGCGGGTGAAGCACCTCGACGGGATAGATCCGAAACTGTTCACGTAGCCAGGTAAACGCTTCGAGGAGAATCAGGGCGTACCAGGTTGGAACATCGTCGGCTCGTTGTGCCGCGCGACTATCGCCGCTGGTGTCGATCCACGGCTTGGCACCCGGTCCGAGCTTGCGCACCCGTTCTTCAGCGCCTTTTCGGGTTCGCGCCAGATGGAGCCTGTGAGAAACCTCGGTGGCATCGTAAATATAGTCGTCAGGCCGCCTTTTGTTAGCATTTTGAATCATGCCGACACAATCATCGACGACTTTCACCCCATAGGCGGCAAGATCGGTGACGACACGTACATAGGCCTGATCTACAACAACGGTCCGTACCGAAGGTCCGCTCAGATCTTCGTCGACAAACCGAAGAACTGCGTCCCGGTCATCTGCCCGGACGGTGCCGGACGTGAGTGCGGGAAGATCGCTTTGAATAACTTGAGCCGAAGGATAGAGAACGAGCTCGCCTTCGGCGCTTGACCCTGACCGGTCAAGATCAGCCACGACCTCGGCCAGCTCGCTCAGGACAATGTTGCCGTCGAAAAGCTGGTAGTGCGGCGGATTGGCTAGGCGATTGAGCATGCGCCGTTCGATCGACAGTAGAGAGGGGCCGCCACCATCCTCGGTAACGCCAAGGATACGCGATGCAGCCTGGCCAAGATCGCTCCAGTCCCGCCGGAACGAAACGGTGCCGGACGGCCGTACAAGATGTCCGGCACCGCCCATCATATCGCCATCGGCGAGGTGCACGCACGCTTCGTAACCGCCGAGACGGAAATCTTCCTTTTCATCATTATGCGAGAAGATTGCGTGTTCGCTGACGGCGCCATGCACGATGCCCGCATCATGACAAAGTGCGAGTCCTTCGGCGACGCGCACGATATTGCGCCAAAACGCCTTGCGGCCGGTCGGCGTAAGCAGGCGGCTTTCCCGAGCGCGGACCCTATGCGATGACCCACAAATGGGACTGCCGGGATCGACCATCAGGATACCGATCTCATCTTGGTCCTCGACGATTTCAATGATCTCGACCAGGAGCTGGCGTGCACGCCGCGATGAGAGAACGCGGCGCACCCGCCTGAGCCCGTGCGTGATGAGCCGCTTCAGATCTTCGTCGAGCGCCGTTCCGGTCTTCTTGAAGAGGCGCAGAAGATAGTGCTCGCCATCCGCAATACCCGTGGCAAAGCGAAGTTGTGAATGCCAGCCCTCGCTCCCACCGACAAACCCGCTATCGGCAAAGCTGAACCGTGCATCGAGTGTCGACTTGCCATGCGTGGGAACCCGCGCCATAGAGCCGTAATCCATTTCAGCGGCAACGCTAATGATTCGAATCCGAAAGCACCAATATAAGCTTGTTCGGGGAACTCGGCCTTGAAAAGAGGATTTTTCCTATCTTTGGTGTATGAACGCCGATTATATCCATTGAGGGGGGGGTACGCCCACTGCCAACCCTTAGGCTCGGTACCATGTGGGGTGCGACCAGTTTGCTCGCTGCTGCAGTACAGAACCTGAGGAAATTGGCCAAACTGCTTAGCCTCTGCACGGCCTCTTATTGTATAGCTCGCCGGAGCCGTCTCATCGCTGAGTTCACCTATCCACTGAAGGTCTATAGTTGGCCTACTTTGTGGTCGACTCAATGCGGACCTTCACATTCCATAACATCGGATGTGCGTTTCTGAAGTCTTGGTTCAGAAGCTGAGCACCTTGCATTGCTCGCGCCATGTAAGGGGCAGTGTTTTAGGAATCTGAGCTAAGGTCAATGTCGCTGGTTGGTCGCCGTTAAGAATGGCTGCAGTAATGGGCGGCATGAGGAACGCATATCGCAGTTCCTGTCGCACCAACTTCGGATGCAGCTTGACCGAGGCAGCCAGCGTCTCGACGGTGTCAAATTTGCCGTTCTTCAGATCATGCAGCCATGCATGGGCTCGAACAATGGCCTGCACCAGCTTTGGGTCAAGTTGGTTTGCGCTGTTCGATTGAATGATAGTTGCCGAGCCCGGCTGGCGCATCCACCAAGCGATCGAGAATTTGTTCGATCGAATTTTCGCCGCAGGTGTGGTGGTGATTTTGACGACGCGGCTGCTCAGGTCTGCACGTGCGACGTAAGTGCCGATAACATCTGCATCCAGCACAGCCTGATCAATCTTTAGCCGTTGGCGCAAAGCATTGATCAGCGTCCGTTCGATGTCGGTTGCGGAGACGCGCGCTACCGATCCGGCTTCCAGTTTGCGGCCACGTAGGATTGCGGAGCTGACATAGAAGCGATAGCGGGCGCCGTTCTTTGACGAAAAGCTCGGGCTCATGGCATTGCCCCGATCGTCGAACAGCTTTCCCATCAGAAGCGCGCCGCTTTCCGATCGTTTGATTTTCCTTTTGTTGGTACTGGCCGCTAGGAGTTCTTGAACTTTGTCGAAGATTTTGCGGTCAACAATGGCCTTGTGCTCGCCGGGATACCATTTACCGCTGTGACCAGTTTCGCCAATGTAAATCCGGTTTTTGAGGAAATGAGCGAGTGGGCCATAGGTGAACGGAATGCCACCGTTGAACTTCTTGACCTTGGTATTCCGCCGTTTGGTGACGATGCCGCGCTTGTCGAGATCGGTCACGAGGCGGCCAAAAGATTGCAGTTCGACATAGCGTCGGAAAATTATACGGACGGACTCTGCTTCGGTGGCATTGATGACGAGCTTCTTGTCCCGAGCCTCGTAGCCGAGCGGCACCGTGCCGCCGGTCCACTTTCCTTTGCGCCGAGAGGCGGCAACCTTATCCCGGACGCGCTCGGAGGACAGCTCCCGCTCGAACTGAGCGAAGGAGAGAAGGATGTTGAGCGTCAGTCGTCCCATCGAGGTCGTCGTATTGAACTGCTGGGTGACGGCGACGAATGAAATCGATCTGGCGTCGAATGCCTCGACCAGTTTGGCAAAGTCAGCCAGCGAGCGGGTGAGGCGGTCGATCTTGTAGACCACGACGACGTCGACCTTACCTGCTTCAATATCTTTGAGCAGTTGCTTGAGGGCAGGGCGCTCAAGGTTGCCGCCGGAGAAAGCCGGATCGTCATAGGGCTGGCTGATGACCTTCCAGCCGAGTGACGCCTGGCTCTTGATATACGCCTCGCAAGCCTCTCGCTGCGCATCGAGCGAGTTGAATTCCAGCTCGAGGCCATGTTCGGTCGATTTGCGGGTGTAGATGGCGCAACGCAGGGGTTTGGGAGCGCTACTTGCCATCCGACGTGGCCTTTTCTGTCTTCGACCGCAGCCCGAAGAAGCGCGGTCCATTCCAGTTGGTACCGGCAATTAAGGACGCGATCTCGGAGAGACCTTCATAGGTCTTGCCGTCATAGGCAAACCCGTCCGGCCGGACCACGACCCGGTAGGTTTTTCCCTTCCATGTCCGGACCAGCTCTGAGCCGGGCTTGATCCGGCGCGGCAAATCAAGCTTTCCATTGGGCTTGGCGGTCATGGCTTTCACAAGCTGGTCGAGCAGGCGCTTGGTCGGGCCGTATAATCTGCCATAGGCCTTTTCTTGAATCCGGTGAGCGATGCTCCGGCGCAGCAGGTCCGGGCCGAAAGCTTTCGGCGGATCCGTTCGAAGCACCTCTCGATATCGTTTGCGCAATTCGACGATGGGAGCTGTCGCCAGCCGATCGAGCTCCGCTTCCACGGCTGGATCGGCTGGTTTCATGGAGGAGGGAAGCTGGCTCATTTCCCGATGCCCGGCTTTGCGATCCGGTAGACGCGTTGGTCATCGGTTTTGACCGAAGTTAGGTTCAGCTTGAGCTTTTTGCGCACCGTGCCTGCAAAGAAGCCGCGCACCGAATGTTGCTGCCACTCGGTCGCCTTCATAATGGCGGCGATGGTGGTGCCGGAGGGCGCGCGCAGCATATCGAGGACCTTGTCCTGCTTGGACATGGCCACGTTCGGCGTCTTCGGCGTGACCGGCTTCTTCGGTGCGACGGGCGGCAGAGCCTTGGAGGCCGGTTTCGTCGATCGCTTTGGTGCCGGTGTGGATTTACGCCCGGTCTTGCGCGAAGGTTTTCGATTGTTGGTGGCCATTCCGGTTCTCCTTGCATGAACGACAGCATCCTGTGCTGCCACTGCCGCAAGCCCGTCGGTTGCCGACAGGCGGAGAACCTTTGGGTAGGAGAGAGATTCTTAGTCGCTCGACAACCGGTTCAGTAGCGAAGCCGCATCCTGCAGACGACCGGTCTCATAGAAAATCTGTTCGAGATCCATCGAGACTCTGACGCCTTCACTGACGCTGCCGGCCAGCGCGCAGGCCTCAGCGGCCTTGGCGATCCGGGCGGCCTCGCCAAGGCGAATACCGATCTCGGTGAGGATCAGGCCAATTGCCTGTTCAGTAATTTTGCGATCCATCATCTTGCCTCCGGTTTTACGACGACAGTGACGCTCCACGTGTTGGGGAAGTCGAGCAGAAACGCAGCAATCTAGTGGCTCTTATCAGCCGGTCCGGATCACAAAATGATCCAAAAAGAAGCCCAAAGCCGCACGACTTATTTGATCGGACGCTTTAAGGCGGCCTTGGGCGCGCCTTTTCCGCCAACGTAGTCCTTGAACAGCTTGACGGGATCGGCGCCAAGCGCGCGCGCGATGGCCGTGAACTCGATGATATCGAGGCGGCGCTCGCCGTTCTCATATTTCGCGACAAAGGATTGAGGTCGCCCGAGTTTCTTGGCCAAAGCCTGCTGGCGAACGTCCGCTGATTTCCGCACGGCGACAAGCAGGTCGATCAGCCGGGCATAATCCGCGGATTTGAGGGTCTTTTGCATGCGCCGCCAAGGCCGTGAATCGGCGGCGAGTAATCTGATCCTGAAAATGGATTATCCCAAAATAGGATTATATTAACCGAGGTTGGTGATAGTGCTACCGACAGCCGAGTGTGGCGTGGACTTCAGCCCGACAGGAAGCGATGTGCTGGTCGACCCACGTCGAGCCTTTGAGATGCGGCGGAAGGGGACACCGAGGCAACTGGGAGTGGTCCATGAATATTGCGATCAAGGCGGCCCTGGGCTGCGCGCTAGGATTTATCGTCGTCGGAGCCGTGGTCGGCGGCGGTCGAAGTGCGGCTCCGCCAGCCCCAAGCATCCCCCTTCCATCTGATCAGGCTCGCTTCATGGCGGCGATCACGCAGGCGCGATCCAAATTTAACTCGGCTCCTAATGAATTGGCTGCGGGAGGAATGCGCAATGCCCGACAGGAGGCGATCTGTAGCGCCCTTCAAGGTCAGAGCGCCTCAGGATGGATCGGAAAGGTGGCCTATCTCTCCACCAATGGCGATGGTAAAGGTGTGATTACGCTCGAACTTAGTCCAGGCTTGCAGGTCTCGACCTGGAATAACGCCCTGTCGGACTATTCTGATAATACCTTGATCGATCCCGACACCCAGTTCTTCAAATCTCTGGCTGCATTGAGGAGAGGTGACACCGTGCGGTTTTCTGGTGGGTTCTTTCCGTCGAACCTCGATTGCGTCGGAGAGCAAAGCGTAACTTTGGCGGGATCGATGAAGAGTCCGGTGTTCACCATGCGCTTTTCATCCATCCGCAAGCTCTGACTGACTACGAGGATGCGTCACTTCCTTGGTGCGGAGAGAAGCTCTGGTGACCGGTGATGACCCAAACGCACCCGGGCCGCGCTGCGTCGCAGCTACTTACCAATTGATCGCGCTTCAACCGACCCACGACAGGGTTGTATCGTAGCCGCCCTTATAGGAGAGCGCTTGGCTAAGACTGTCGACCTGATCATCGTGCTTGCCTTGCGGGAAAGCCAGAAGCTCGGTTTCGAGCTGCGCTAAAAAAGGTGCCTTCTTCGGAAACAGCACCAAACCAGCCTCGAACTTGGCTTGATGCACGAACAGGCGGCCCGGCTTATCACGCTCGATGGGCACGGGCTTGACGGCGTAGATACCGCTTTGCTTAAGTTCCTGAGCCAGAGCGATACCAGTCGAGGCGTCCTCGACCAGTATTTTAAGCGGATCGTATCGTTGCGCGAGCGCGATCGCCGTGGCGCGTAGCTGGGGATATTCATAACGTCCCCTTGTGACGTCCATCAGGTAGAAGTGTTTATCCACCAGCAACCATGTCGTGCAGACTGACCAGTCGTTCTGGGTGCCAACTTTTGCCGCCGTGTCCCAGCTTTGGATCACTTTGGTGCGGTAGGTGCGTTCCGGCAATTGATCGTAATAGCGCAGCCAATCACGCTTGATCATTCCTCCACCGTCTGGAACGGGAGATTGCTGATACTGGGCCCCGAAGATGCCCGAACCCATTTCGGTGCGAAGCTTTTCCAGCGTTGCGAGAGTCTCGTACGCGGGATGAAGAGGTTGGCCAGCGCGGCGCGCGTGGAACTGCCCTTCACCGATCTCGACCTTCTCATCGACCTCGGCGATGGCAGGCAGGCTCAAGACGTTCCAGTCTTCGGAGTTTTCGACCAGAAAGCCTGTCAGGTCGTGAAGATGAACCCGCTGCATGACCAGAATGATCACGCCTGTCGCTTTGTTATCGAGCCGAGACAAGAGTGTGTTTGTGAACCATTGATTCAGGGAATTCCGCAGGGTGTCGGATTGCGCATCCACCGGCTTCTGGGGATCATCCAGAATAATCATGTCGCCGCCGAGACCAGTGAGCGTTGCCGAAACGGAGGTCGATCGGCGGAAGCCACGTCTGGTGGTAAAGACGTCGGAATCGGCGATTCGGGCAATGCGCATGCTCGGAAATGCTTTTCGATACCAATCAGATTGAATGATTGCCCGAAAATCCGCCGCATGTTTGGCCGAGAGGTCATTGCTGTAGCTTACACCAAAGATCTTCATTCGAGGATCATGACCTAACAAGAAGGCCGGCAGTATCACCGATACCGTCAGCGACTTCAAATATCGCGGCGGCATGTTGAGGATGAGACGGTTGACCTTGCCATCGCGAATGCGTTGGAGCTGGTGCGCAATCGCTTTGATGTGCCAATTCGGGAGGTACTCAGCACCCGGATTGAGCATTAAAAAGCAGCGATGAAGGAAGCTCTCGAAATCGTTGCGCAGGATGGAATACAGCAGATCTTGGTCCTTCACGGCAATTTCTCCTTTCCACCGAGTGTGGATTGGAAGTTGCGCAGGTAAGCGTCCAGCACAGCCCTATCATCGGGATTGACTTCGGATTCGGTGCCGGACGTGGGTGCGATAGCGGCCAGTTGATTAAGAACGAACGCGGCGCTCTTGGTGTTGCCCCGCAGGGAATCCTCTGCAAGCTTGTGAAGAATTCCCTCAAGCACAGTGATCGTTCGAACCTTGCCGTTCTGGCGTAGTTCGATCTTGTGATTGAGAATCTTGAGCAGGATAGCTGCGGCGCTCTTGGTTCCCTTTGGGCGACCTTTTGGATTGCCGCTTTGGCCGGCTTTGAACTGTCGGGAACGAGGCGGCTTCCCATAGCCAACATCATCGTCGCTGGGCTCCAGCCGCACCCGCTTTCGGAAGACGCGTTTAATTTTTGGAATCGATGCCATTTGTCAGATACTCACGCGTTTGAGAGCAGGGGAGGTGGATCGCTCTGCGGCCACCTCGTCGAAGGTGTGGCCGGTGGCCACTAGAATCGCGTCGCGTTTGGTGAATTCCTGCCAACGTCGGATGGCAACATCGACGTACAGAGGATCGATTTCGATCCCATAGGCGCGACGACCGACTTTCTCCGCGGCCAAAATGGTGGTGCCAGATCCCATGAACGGATCGAGCACAATGTCGCCACGACGCGAGCAGTCACGCATGGCGTCGGCGACCAAGGCGACCGGCTTCACGGTTGGATGAACGGTCAATTCAGCAAGTCGGTCTTTGCGGAATGAATTGACGCCGGCGTACTGCCAAACGTTCGATCGAGCTCGACCGTACTTGCCGAGTTCAATGTTGTTTTGATGGGGTGCGTCCCCGTTCTTGAAAACAAGAATTAACTCGTGTTGAGACCGATAAAAGCTGCCTTGCCCGGCATTGGACTTGACCCAGGCGATGATGTTCTTCAGCGCAGTGAACGCCTGTTCTCCTGCAGCGAGGCATTCGGCAAGATGTCGCCAATCCATGCAGCAGAAGACAATTGCGCCATCTTCAGAATACCGAGCGGCCAGAAGCATCCACTGTGTGAGGAACTCGGTGAATTGGGCGTGCGACATCTCGCCGGAAGCAGAGGCAAACTCGCGGTGCTTGATCTTTCCGCGTCCCTGCACCGAACTAACCCGAACGTTGTAGGGCGGATCCGCGAAGACCATCGCAGCGCGCGCGTTGCCCATCAGCTTCTTGATATGGCCGGGTTCTCTGGAATCTCCGCACAACAGCCGATGTTTGGAGAGCGTCCATATATCATCTGGGCGACTGACAGCCGTAGTCTCGATCGCGGGGATTATGTCGTCGGGCTCCATTTCGGAATCGACTTGGTCGCTTAATAAGCTGTCGATTTCGGCAGGCTCGAAGCCCGTAATGTGAAGATCGAGATTGAGTTCAGTTAGCAGCGCAGTAAGCTCGCCAAGTTCGATTGCCAATAGCGTTCGATCCCATCCCGCGTTAGTGGCAATCTTGTTATCTGCCAGCGCAAGGGCGCGCTTTTGGGATTCGGTCAGCCCGGTGCAATAGATGACAGGGACTGCTTTGAGTTTGAGCTCCAAAGCGGCTGCCATTCGTCCATGGCCGGCGATTACATTCCCATTGTCATCCGCCAATATGGGCTGGGTCCAGCCGAAGGTGCGAATACTATCGGCGATCTGTAAGATTTGTTTTTTTGAGTGGGTACGCGCATTGCGGGTACTTCGCCTAAGCGATGAGAGTAATGCGGTTTCAACCGTAGGCGTTCGCATCGGAGCTCCATCCCAAATTGAATGAAGCTATAAATATTCACATCTCCGGGGCGTCGTCACCAGCCCGGATCCAACTGGAAATGTGGCTAAAAAAGGGACCGTAAATTTACGATTTTGGTCTGCGTTTTGGCTTCCAGAAGCCTACCGAAGCTAGCGTGTTGGAAATTTTCTGTTCGGAGGGAGATTTTTCTAAGGGAAAAAGTTGTTCAAATTTCCCTTTGATATTCAGGAGCAGGAGGACCGGCTTTTCAACCTGAGCCAACTTACTGAAGTCGATGAATTTAAAGCCGTCAATGAATTCACCGAACTCAATCAACTCGTCCCCCACGACCATTCTTCGCTTCGCATCTTCCTCAGGTAATCCTTGACGGAAAGACCGATAGACAGCGCTTTCAATCTTCGCGACCGAAATGGCGGCATGGATGATTTTTTCATCCATTGGGGTAAATTTATATGGAAGGCGACCTCGTACGACTTCCACCGCGCGTAACGTGGTGCCATCTTGGAGCGTGACAACCGCATCATGCGACACCCAACCACCGTCTAATAGCTCAATAGGATACTCGCGGCGCTGGCCGGTTAAGTCTTCAATCGCACGAAACGTATTGCCTGATTGCAGGGGAATGAAAGTGCTTTCGTTGGACGGTGATGGCTTATAATCGAGCACGACGAGGTGAAGATGCTTGCCCGCGTTCAGATTCATCCGCCCAACATGCATCACGATGTTTGCGCCCTGTGAAAGAACGTGCTTTTTCTCGACAGTATGAATCGCCTCGGCGATGGTGGTCGGTATCCGTAGCGGATCTTTTGGAGGCATGGAGGATACTTTCGAATGATCGATGCAGCCGAAGTATAGGATATTCGAAGTGCTTTTGGCTGCCTTCAATTCTGAGCGAGCGCCTGTTGCAGCCGAGTTGAGATGTCACGATCTGCGCAAAGTAGAAATGTCACAAGGCAGCCGGTCAGGGGACGAAAGACGGCGCCGCGCAGACCATCATATCGGAGCGGCGTCGCCGTTTGCGGGAAGGTTTCGAGACTGATTTTGAGGCTTTGATCCGCTCGGCCCGAACCTTCATAAACCCAGCCTTCTGATCCGAGCGGCGTGGCTCTTCAGGGAGGCGGCTGTACCAGGGCTGATTATCCTGCTGTTCCTTGATCCAGGCCAACACCTCGCCAAGCCGCTTGTTCTCCACGATCGCGGCGTGGCTGACCCGCTGAAGCTTGTCGAAGGCCACGTAAGGCAACGATCTGCCTTTCCAGCGAACCTCCAGTCGCCCATCGGGATAGTCGTAGATCTCGACCGTCTTGCCGCGCAGACGAGTCGCCAGGCCCTCGGCCTTGAGCGTTAGCTTCATCTGGTTGTAGTTCAAGACAAGCTGATGCGAGACCGTTCGCTACTCCCGCCAACAGAGAATCTGATCGAGATCTTGGCGGGGATCGATCACGCGATGCAGATCCTTGTCGCGGGCGGGCGGCTTACCAAATCGGCCGTTATAGTGAGCGATAAAGCCGGGCAGGAAGGCATTAGCCTCGTCTAACGTGCTGATGCCGGCGAGCCGCAACTCCTTCACCAGGCGATCCTGCAGTGTCGAATGTGCGCGCTCGACTCGGCCCTTTGCCTGGCTGGTATTGGCGCAGAGAATCTCGATGTTGAGCTCCGATAAGGCCTGTCCGAACTGAGCCATTCCATTGCCGCTAACCGCGTCCTCGTTCGACACCCGGAAGATCGAATGCTTGTCGGAGTAGAAAGCAACCGGCTTGCCGTGGCGACCGAGATAAGCCTTCACCGCCGCGAAGTACGCAAATGTGCTCTCCGAGGCGACAAAACGCAGCTCCATCAGTCGGCTTGTTGCATCATCGACGAATACCAGCAGCGTACAGGGAGCCCCGCGATCCTCAAGCCAGCGATGCTCGGAGCCGTCGATCTGAACCAACTCGCCAACATGCTCGCGGCGATACCGAGGCTGCTGGATGCGCTTGCGCTCGGCCCGCGATACCCAGATTCCGGCCCGCCGCATCCAGTTGCGCACCGTCTCCCGTGAGATCTTGAGATCATGACGCTCCGCCAGCTTCTCGGCCGCCAATGTCGGTCCGAAGTCGTGGTTGAATTGGCGGACCAGAGCGATCGCGTGATCCCGCACCTCGTCGGACAACCGGTTGTTCGAGGGGCGGCCACGGCGCTGGTTGGCGATCGCTGAAGCACCGCCTTCGCGATATCTGCTCAACAGCCGATACGTCTGCCGCGGCGTAATGTTCATCAAGCCAGCCGCAGCGAGCACGGTCAGTCTATCGCTATCCAGCCGTGCCAGAACATCAAGACGGTTCAGCTCGCGCTTGCTCATCAACACTATGCCCATCGTAATGACAGCCTCCAAAGTCCCCAACGGGACCAGAAACTGACATTTGAACTTTGCTCAGTGCTGACATTTTAGCTTTGCTGCTACATCACCACAGCCAGTCGCAGAACTCATGGTCTCGGCAATCGGCCTCCGTGGGATTCACCCAAGCGAGACCTTGAATAGCCTTACATTTAATCGGTTGCTTGCAAGGAAGCCGTTCGCTCCGCGTAACAATCGGGGGCGAAGCGTAATTGTTATGCCGAAACACGCCCCCTACTGTGCGCGGAAATTGTCCTTAGCGTGCTGTTTTGGAGATTCGCCACGTGCCTCACGTTGTTACGGACGGCTGCATAAGATGCATGTACACCGACTGTGTCGAAGTCTGTCCAGTCGACTGCTTCCATATCGGCGAGCACATGCTGGTTATCAGCCAGGATGATTGTATCGACTGCGGCGTCTGTGTTCCCGAATGTCCCGAACAAGCTATCAAGGCCGACTCCCAACGGGACGCTGGCGCGTGGATCGATTTCAACGCCAAGTATGCGAGGCTTTGGCCCACGATTGAGGAGAGGCAAGAACCGCCAGCCGATGCGGCCGAGTGGGCGGGGAAGGACAAGAAATTTGTGCGGTTCTTCGGCACGAACAATCCGGCCGATGCGTAAGGTGCAATAGAATGGCAAAATATAATGAAGAAATGATCACTTCCGTTACGCACTGGAGTGATCGGCTGTTTAGCTTTCGAACGACGCGCAGCAAGACCTTGCGTTTCGAGAGCGGTCACTTCGTCATGATCGGGCTGCGGTTGGAGAACAGGCCTCTCTTGCGCGCATACAGCATCGCCAGCAGCAAGTACGAAGACCATCTGGAGTTCCTGAGCATAAAGATTCCCGGTGGACCTTTCACCGAACGTCTTCAGAACGTAAAGGTGGGAGATCAGATCCTGGTGAGTGACAAGCCGGTCGGAACTCTGCTCGTTGACGATCTTCTTCCAGGAAAGAACGCGTATCTGTTCGCAACCGGAACTGGACTGGCTCCTTTTCTCAGCATCATCCAGGATCCGCAAACCTATGAACGTTTCGAGAAAGTCGTGCTGGTTCATTCGGTGAGAGAACGTAACGAGTTAGCTTTCTCCGAGCGCATCTCCGGCGATCTGCCGAAATGCGAGCTGATGGGAGAATTCATTCGCAATCAGCTTATCTATGTCCCCACCGTGACAAGGGAGCCATTTCATACCACAGGGAGAATAACGACCCTGATCGAAGATGGCACTCTGGCGCAGATTACCAAGTTACCGCAGCTGCAAGCTGAAACAGATCGCGTGATGCTGTGCGGAAGTCCCGAAATGCTCCGCGATATACAGGGATTACTGGACCAAAGCGGCTTCCAATCCTCCGAAGGAACGGGCGCTGCGGGGCACTATGTATTCGAGCGCGCGTTCGCTGAACGATAGGGATCGTTCCGGGAAAGGAAACGATCCTCGGCTGAGCGAAATAAAACGATTCTAGAAAACCCATCCATTGACCATCACTATCGAACCGAACCTGGGCTGACGCGGCACTGTCGGGAATCACCGACTGATCACGCAACGGATGTGGCAACGAGCCGAGGCTGGAGAAACGCATGAATCAGGCTCTGTCTTCCGACCTTACGCTCGAAGAATACACCCAAAAGACTTGGGACGAGATTCTCGACGCGTGCACGCGTTGCGGTAAATGCGTCGAGGCTTGCCCAGTGGTGCCTTTCGCTCCGGGCCTTTCTATTGCGGATCCTTCCGGCGTGGTCAAAGGTTTGTTGGACTACATGTCCAGTTCAACCCCGCTGCCCCAAGCATCAGCCACATGGCTGAACCAGTGCAATGGTTGTGGGGATTGCATCCCGGCCTGTCCGGAAGGCATCAATCCGCGCCGCATGGTTATGCTTGCGTGCTCAAAAGTCTCGCAGACGGATAATCCCACGCCGCACGCCTTCCGGAAAATGGCTCGCGCCATCCGGATCATGGTGTCCATGCAATTGATTCCGGATGACGTTGCGCGTCTCCTGAGGCCGCCACAGGCGCGGGAAGCCGATGTCATTTTCTACACAGGATGCAATCCGATCAGAACACCGCACGTGTTGTTCAACGTGATGACGGTTCTGGATGAACTGAATATCGACTATGAGGTCATGGGAGGGCCATCCTCGTGCTGTGGCATCGTGCACAGCAAATGGGAGGGCGAAGTCTCGAAGGGCGGTCGCGTCACCGATCAAACGCTGACCAAGTTTGGAGGTTTCTCTCCCGACAAGGTGCTGAGCTGGTGCCCATCGTGCCAATTGCATCTCGGTGAAACGATCAAAGGATACAGGCAGGTCAAATTCGATCTGGATCACATCACGAAATTCCTGATCGAGCAGGAAGAGGAGTTGAAGAAGCGCTTTGTCACGCCGATCAACAAGCGTGTCGTCGTCCATACGCATGCCGGCATGGAGTACATCGGAAACAATGTTATCCGGCTCCTGAGATGCATCCCTGGACTCACGATTGTCGAGGTTGCCCAGGAGCCTGGGTATACATGCGGTGCTTCAGGTTCGAATCGATCTCCGGAGTTGAAAGCTCATGTGCGCGCGGAGACCATCAAACTAAGCCAACGTGACGATGTCGATGCGCTGGTGTCGCTGTTCCATCCCTGCCATCTGCAACTCGCAACTGATGGAAAGAAGCATGGTTTCGATGTCATCAATTTCACCGAGCTTCTGGTGCAGGCGATGGGCGCTGAACCCTGCCGTGACACAGTCGAGCCTTTCCGCTTGATCGATGACTGGGCCCAGATCGCACGGGAGGCTGCGCCCATGCTGAAGGCGAATGGAATCGATATTGATCTGGATGAGCTTGCAGCAGTCCTTCCGGAAGTCTTCACGTCGGCTGAATTCAGAGGTGGTCTGTGTAGCTTCGCTCGCTGACCTGATCATGGCATGCGATTTGCTAAGATGATCGCAGCTGAAATGAAAGCTCGCAAATCGAGCAACTGTGAGGGGATCATTATATGTCTATTAAGTTCGTCTTTGCGCTTTGCGCTCTGCTTGTCGGCGGAGGTCGGGTATGTGCGCAAGAAGCTGTTCGGCTCGCTTATGTCGATGCTCTCTCGGGCGGTGGCGCCAGTGTCGGAGTTGCGCGTCTTAAGGCATTCCAGTTCATTGCGGAGCAGATGAATGCGAAAGGCGGCATTCAGGGCCGAAAGCTTGAGATTGTGCCGTTCGACAACAAGACAAACGCACAGGAGTCAGTTCTTCAGACACAAAAGGCAATCGATTCGGGCATTCGCTTCATCACGCAGGGCAACGGCTCGGCATTCGGCGTTGCGATCTCCGAGTTCATTGCAAAATACAACGATCGAAATCCCGGTAAAGAAGTCCTGTACTTCAACTACTCCGCCATCGATCCGGTTCTCGTCAATGAGAAGTGCAATTTCTGGCACTTCGCGTGGGATGCAAATTCCGACGTCAAGATGGAAGCGATCGGGAATTACATAAAGAAGAACGCCGCTATCAAGAAGGTCTACCTGATCAATCAGGATTATTCCTATGGAAAGTCAGTGAGGGCCGCGGCGCGCGAGATCATTCAGTCGAAGCGTTCTGATATCGAGATTGTCGGCGACGAACTGCATCCATTCTTCAAGGTCACGGATTTCTCTCCATATATCGCGAAGATTCAGGCTTCCGGCGCTGACAGTGTCATCACAGGAAACTGGGGCCAGGATTTGGCTCTCTTGCTGAAGGCTGCGGGCACGCTCGGCCTCAACGTGGATTGGTACACGTATTACGGCGTGGCGACGGCCGGCATTCCAATTACGCTTAAGCAGGTGAATCTCGATCACAAAGTGTTTGGCGTCGTTGAAGGACTCGCCAATGTGGACCACGCATCGTCTCGTGCGTTTGAAGCCGCGTGGCGTGAGAAATATGGAAAGGATTTTGTCTTGTATGCGCCGCGCCAGGCCAACGAGATCATAATGTTTGCGAAGGCGGTGGAGGAGGCCAAGTCATTCGAGCCAAAGGACGTTGCGTTCGCTCTCGAAGACATGAAGTTCGACGTGTTCAACGGCGGACAGGGCTTCATGAGAAAGGACGATCATCAGTTCTTCCAGCCGATCTATGTGGCCTCCACGGGTGCGCTGTCCAAAGACGAGCCATTCGACGAGGAGAACACGGGTTGGGGGAATCGCGTACGGGCGGTGATTCCGGCCGATCAAACGCTCACCAAGACGACCTGTCAGATGAAGCGACCTGCGCGCTGAAGTAATCACGGCGTCACTGTTGATTGGGGAACTATAGAGTAATGACCGAGCTGCTAATTATTTCGACCCTCAACGGTCTCTTGTACGGAATGCTTCTCTTCCTGATTGCGAGCGGTCTGACGGTCGTTTACAGCATGCTCGGCGTGCTCAACTTCGCGCATGCGGGCTTCTACATGCTCGGCGCTTTTGTCGCCTATCAGATTAGCCGCTGGACGGATTTCTGGATCGCGCTTTTTGTCGCTCCGATCGTGGTCGGTGCTTTCGGTGCCGCCGTCGAGCATTTCGGGCTTCGAAGAGTTCATAGGAACGGCCATTTGGCCGAACTTCTGTTTACGTTTGGACTGGCCTTTGTCATCGAAGAAGTCGTGCAGATGATCTGGGGCAAGGATCCCGTCGACTATCGCGGGCCATCGGCTTTGGATTTTCCGGCCTTCTATGTGAATTCGCTGACTTACCCCGCTTACAAGGTGTTCATGTTTGCAATCGCAATCGCAATTTTCGTTGCGCTGCTGCTCGTGATAAAGAAGACGCGGATCGGATTGATCGTTCAGGCGTCCCTGACGCATCCCTTGATGGTCAGCCAGCTCGGGCATAACGTCGATCGAATCTTCATGGTCGTTTTTGGCGTGGGTACGGGACTTGCTGCATTGGCCGGCGTCATCGCAGGACCGATTCTCCAGACTCAATCAACAATGGCCGGCTCACTCATTGCTATGCTGTTCGTGATCGTCGTGGTCGGTGGATTGGGATCTCTGCCCGGTGCATTCATCGCGTCGCTGGGGATTGGCCTCATCCAGACGTTTGCCGTATCGGTCAATAGCTCATTAGCGTCTGCTTTCGGTCCGCTCGCAAGATCTCATGGCGGATCGATATTGGCCGATGTGTGGAACGTCTCTGTCGCGCAGGTCGCGCCCATTATTCCCTACGCGCTGCTCATACTGGTCCTGATGTTCAGACCCATGGGCCTGATGGGAAGGCGTGACGTATGACGGACATACTCCTAAGCGGGCGCACGAATTCAATAGCGGTTGCGACACGTCGGTGGATGATCTGGCTGATCGCCGCGGCGGTGGTAGCCGGCTTGCCGCTGGTATTCTCGTCGGCCGGTGCGATCAGTACACTGAATCTCGTTTGCATAAGCATCGTCTTTGCCCTCTCGTATAATATGCTGCTTGGGCAAACGGGAATGCTGTCATTCGGCCACGCCGTCTACTACGGCTTGGGCGCGTTCTTCGCGATTCATGCGATGAATGCCATTCCTCGACTTGGCTTGCCGGTTCCTCTCATAGTGGTGCCGATAGTGGGCGGGGTCGCAGGCCTCGTCTTCGCTGCCGCCATCGGATGGGTAGCTACAAAGCGCAGCGGGACGGTGTTCTCCATGATTTCGCTCGGCGTCAGTGAGCTGGCGGTATCGGCGGCCCTGATTCTCGTCAGCTTCTTCGGCGGCGACGATGGCGTCAGCACGGATAGAACAAAATTGCCGCCGTTCTTTGGTGCCACCTTTTCCACTCAACTTGAGGTGTATTACCTTGTCGCGGCGTGGTCGCTTCTCGCCGTACTGATGATGTTTGCTATTACGCGAACTCCATTCGGGCGCATGTGCAATGCCGTACGGGACAATGCAGAACGCACTCAGTTCGTCGGATACGATCCCCATGTCATCAGGTACATGGCGTTCTGCTTTGCTGGCCTCTTTGCAGGGATTGCGGGAGCGCTCGCGTCACTCAGCTTTGAAAGTGCTAACTTCACCGACCTGGGCTGGACGAAGTCGGCATCGGTAATCTTCTCATCGTTCATCGGTGGAACAGGAACGTTTTTCGGTCCCGTCATCGGTGCGATTGTCGTGACCTACCTATCTCTCTCCCTCAGCGATTACACGTCAGTCTGGCAGCTGTATTTCGGCCTTCTGTTCATCTCGGTGGTTGTTTATGCGCCGGGCGGAATTGGAGGGATCATCCTTTATCATTTGCGGCTCTCAAGGGCCGGTGCGTTGGCCGGCATGATGCGAGCATACCTGTGGGTGCTGATTCCAGTCGCGAGTGTTTTGGCTGGAGCGATACTGGCGCTTGAGTTTGTAGTCCATCGTTTGCTGGGTGAGACCGCTTCGATCTCAGTCCTCGGATTGAAGCTCGCAATTTCGAGCCCTTCAATTCCCGTGGTTTCGATCATATTGATCGGAATCGGTGCTGTTATCTTAAAGAAAATCTGGAAATTCTTGGAGGAGGCGCGGTCAACGGCCGAACATCTTGCTCAAGAGCGCGGAGTTCTACTATGACCGATGCAATCACGTTGCAATCCGTCTGTAAGAGCTTCGGAGCAGCGAGAATTCTGGACGATCTCAGTCTGTCGGTTGCCCAGGGCGAGCGGCATGCCTTGATCGGACCGAACGGTGCGGGGAAGTCGACAACATTCAACATCATCAGCGGGCATATTCGGCCGACGTCGGGAGAAGTGAAAATCTTCGGGCAATCCGTTGTTGGGTGGCGACCCTATGCCATCAACAGAAATGGCCTGTCCCGAAGTTTTCAGGTCACGAACGTTTTTCCAAATCTAAGTGTTTGGGAGAACGTTCGGTGCGCTCTCTTGTGGCCGCTTGGCTATCGATATGCCTTCTGGAAGAACATCGACGGTCTTTCCGATGTTCATGATCGTGCGTGGCAGATACTGGAAAGTCTCAACCTCACGGCACGGCGGGATGTCTCGGCGGGGCTGCTGACTTACGCGGAACAACGCGCGCTTGAGATCGGAATCACCATTGCCGGCGGTGCGGATGTCATATTGCTGGATGAGCCGACGGCCGGAATGAGCCATGCAGAAACGGCTCAGATCGTGCACCTCATTCGCCGTCTGACCGAGAATAAAACGCTGCTTATTGTCGAGCACGACATGAGCGTCGTTTTCGGCCTCGCTGACAGAATATCGGTGCTTGTGTATGGTAAAGTCATCGCGAGTGGGACCCCGAACGAGATCCGGAACGACCCTCGCGTGAAGGAAGCCTATCTCGGAGAGGAGGCGGCATGATTCTCAAAGTCGATGGGCTGCATGCCTATTATGGAAAGAGCCACATTCTCCAGGGAGTTGATTTGACGATTGGCTCAGGCGAAGTTGTCAGTCTGCTTGGCCGGAATGGCGTAGGGCGATCGACCTTTGTAAAGTCTGTTATTGGACAAGTCGCGCCGAAGGGATCCATCAGGTTTAAAGGCAACGAAATCGCCGGTCTTCCTAGCTATCGGATTGCGAACCTTGGTCTCGGATATGTGCCGGAGAACCGGGATATTTTCCCAACATTAACGGTTCGGGAGAACCTCGTTCTCGGTCAGAAATCCGGGAAGAAATCCGTGCGCTGGAATCTGGAAGAGATGCTCGGCATGTTCCCAAATTTGCAGCAACGCGCGGATACGGCTGCCGGGGTCTTATCCGGCGGCGAGAAGCAAATGCTGACCATGTGCCGGACCCTGCTCGGCGATCCTGACCTGATCATGATTGATGAACCGACCGAGGGACTCGCTCCCCTTATAGTTCAGCAGATCGGAGAACTCATCGCCGACGTCGCGCGCCGTGGTGTGTCTATCTTGCTGGTCGAGCAAAAGCTGTCGATCGCGATGAAAATATCCCACCGGCTTTATGTAATGGGCCACGGGAAGATCGTTTTCGAAGGCACTCCGGATGATCTTCGGCGGGATAAAAGCATCTCTCGGGAGTGGCTCGAGGTATAGGCCGAAATTCCCGGTCAAATCGGCAGTTGCGTTCGACGAATATAGCCGCGGACAACGGCACAAAGTGCCAGCAGGTTCGGATCTCGCTCACGAGATGCCAGGAAAGACACGCCCATCGTCTGGAAAACCTGCTGGCTCTTCACAAGAGGAATGAAGTCGACGAGATGTTCGTACATCTTGCAAATTCGCCCTGGAGCCAGCGCGCAGGCGACACCGCTGGCGATAAGATTCATTAGGGTGAAAATGTCGACGACTTCCATCGCATAGGTTGGACGGAACTGCGGAAACTTTTCCGTCAGATTTGCGACGGTGAACAGGCCGTCCTTGAGAGTTACAACCCGCTCACCCGAGCATTCGCTAAGATCGATCTCCGGGAGGTTCGAGTATCTGGAATTCTGTGGAGCCGCAAAATAGACCCTGTCGTCGAAGATGGGAATCGAGAGGAGGTCCGGAGCGTCAGTGACTTCGCAGAACACCGCATCCAGTCCTCCATCCCTGAGCTTGGGCAGCAGGTCCAGTTTCGAGCGGCCTAGAACGAGTTCGCACTGAAGGTTCGGTTTTCTCGATGCAACCGACTTGATGATCTCCGGCATCATGTGGCTCGTCAGCGAGTAGAGCGAGCCAATTCGCAGTTTGTTGGATGCGTAGCCGGCGGCCTCCCGGGCGGCATCAATGCCGCTTTCCATTCGATCGAGAACTTCCGTCGCCACACGCGCAAACACGAATGCCGCCTCGGTCGGAACCAGTTCACGCCCTTTATGAATGAAAAGGTTGCACCGAACTCCTTCCTGAAGCGAGTGAATTGCCCGGTGAACGCTTACCGGACTAATTCCAAGCTGCCCCGATGCCGCCGAGAAGTTTCCGGCTTTCATGTAAGCCAGGAAGATTTCCAGCTTGCGGAAGGAGATTTCTTCACCAATGCGAATGCGTTCTTGCATTTGTGAACTGGCCTACTGATTGATGCGACTAGCGCGGGACTAACACAACTTTACCCATGACACGGCGCTCCATGACGTCGCGCAGCGCGAGATGAGCCTCCTCCAGAGAGTATACCTTGGTGATCGATGGCTTGATCTTTCCCGTGGTGTACATCTCCATGAGATGGCGCATATGCTCCTTCACAACAGATGGTCCTCGCCTGAGGAATGATCCAAGAAACACGCCGACCACGGATGCGCTTTTCAACAAAGGCAAGTTGAGGGGCAGCTTAGGCACTTCGCCCGACGCAAATCCGACGATGAGATGGCGGCCCCCCCAGGCAATCGTGCGAAAGGCCGTCTCTGAATAACTGCCTCCGATCGGATCATAAATGACATCAGGCCCCACGCCGTCGGTCAGCACTTTGAGGCGGTCGCGGAGGTCCTCGGTGCTGTAGTTGATGGTGGCATCTGCGCCATGCTGGCGACAGAACTCCAGTTTATCTTCGCTCGATGCCGCGGCGATGACCCGCGCGCCCATTGCTTTCCCGATCTCGATTGCGGCAATTCCGACGCCTCCTGCCGCGCCCAACACGAGAAGCGTTTCGCCGGCAACGAGATGCGCCCTGTCTTTTAGCCCATGAAGGCTTGTCCCGTGCGCGAGAACGAACGCGGAGGCGGCTGTAAAATCCATCTCATCGGGAATCGGGACCAGTCGCTCCGCCTTGATCATGGCTTGCTCTGCGAACCCGCCCCAGGTCGAACTGCCGATCACTCGGTCACCGATCTTCCAGTCGCGGACATTTGGCCCAATGGCGCGAATAACCCCAGCCACTTCGCCGCCCGGGGAAAACGGGAGGTCCGGCTGAAACTGGTATTTGCGCTGGATGATCAGGGCGTCCGGAAAATTGACGCCGGCGGCATGGACTTCAACAACGACCTCGCCGTCGCCCGGTTGCAGATCTGCAACGGCTTGAACTGTCAGGGTTTCGGGAAGTCCCCAGTCGGTACACAGAACAGCTTTCATAATCACCTTGCGGAATGAACCGTTAGAATGCCTACAGCATTGGGTTGTGACAGGACACAGAATAGCTTATTCCGCATAGCGGGACAAGGAGATTTGAATGAGCAGGATCGGCAGGCCGGCCAAGAGGAACCGAGCAGCTTATGAGGAGGACCGGCGTTTCGTCTCGGCGCTGGCGCGGGGACTCGACGTCCTCCGATGCTTCTCGGCGAGCCGGGAATGGTTACCGAACAAGGAAATCGCGCGACTGACGGGATTACCCAAAACCACGATCTCGCGACTGACATTCACGCTGACCGCGCTGGGTTACCTTCGATATTCGTCCGAGCGGGAGCTCTACGCTCTTGATCTGCCTGTGCTTGGTCTCGGCCACCGCGCGCTGGCTCATTTTGAGGTGGGCCGCATTGCGAGGCCTTTCATGCAGGAACTGGCTGATAGCGCCATGGCCGCGGTTTCGCTGGGCGTGCGCCATGGCGACGTCGTTATCTACGTTGCTCACTGCAGATCATCGGCTCCGCTCACTGTAGGGCTTGACATCGGCGCAAGGCTTCCGCTGGCAAAGTCGATTATCGGGCGGGCAATTCTGTGCGGAATGACGGAAGAAGCACGCCAGGCGGCTCTCGCGGCTTCGGACGCCGAACGCAAGCATGATCTCGGTCAGATCAAAATCGCTCGTGCGGAGTTCTCCCAGCACGGTTTCGTCATGTCCGATGAGAAGGACGATGTTGGCGTTGTAGCCGTGCCTTTGCAGATCGACGGCAGCCGGGATCTGCTCGGCCTGAATTGCGGTGGTCCGGCCGCTTCCCTCACGCGCGATCGCTTGCTTCGGGAAATTGGCCCTCAACTGGGCGATACGGCAGAGAGGATAAAAGCTGCCGTTCGCTCGCGGCTGGACATTTGATTGCGAGGGCATGAAGGCTGCGATTGCGGGATTCGATTTACAGCGAAGGCGACCTGAGCTATAATATATTCCGCTATGCGGTACAAAGGAGCCTTCCATGAATACGCCGATTAATCCGCCCGGAATGTCGAGCCCGAAAGGTTTTGCCCACGTCGTCAAATCGACGCACCGCACGGCGGTCTATGTATCGGGCCAAGTCTCCTACGATGCGGACGGTAAGGTGGTCGGCGTCGGAGATCTCGCGGCTCAGACCCGGCAGGTCTACGAGAACATTCAGAAGGCTCTGACTGCGGCGGGCGCGTCGATGTCAGACGTAGTCAAGACCGTGCTCTTTGTGCGCGATCTGTCGCCCGAGAAAGCTGTCATCATTCGCGAGGTCCGGCAGAAGTTTTTCGGTCCCGGTGAAACGCCGGCGAGCACGATGGTCGGAGTGGGTTCATTGGCGCGGCCCGAGCTTCTTCTTGAAGTCGAAGCCATCGCGATGCGGGACTAAGCGATCGTGGTCAGCCATGACAGTTCAGAGGGACGGGTCAACCTGACCCTTGCGGGGCGAGCGTTCGCGCCCAGTAAATCCCGAATCGTCCTCATCGGCGGCGGCGTGATGGGTCCCGGGATCGCTCTTAGTTTTGCAGATGCGGGATTTGAAGTCGACCTTTGCGACACAAGCCCTTCCGCGCTTGAAGCGGGAATGCAGGCCCTGCGCGATGCGCAGCAATTGAAGATCGATCTGGGTTTGAGTCCGGAAGGCTCGCTGGAGGCTGTCTGCAGCCGCGTTTCGGCACACACGTTTGTTGATCAGATTCTTGCAGATACGGCGCTCGTGATCGAAGCCGTATCCGAGAACAGGGCCGTCAAGGCGGCGGTCTTTGAGAAGATCGGTGCTTTTGCTCCGCGCGATGCCGTGATCTGGAGCAACACATCCACATTGAACGTTTTCGAGTTGGCGGGGCCATCCGTCATCGAGCGATTGTTGGTGGCTCACTGGTTTGCGCCGCCTCACATTATGCCTCTTGTGGAAGTTGTCGCTTCCGAGCAGACAAGAATCGGCTTGCAGGACGAAGCCATCGCGATTCTGTCCGCGCTGGGAAAAGTCCCTGTTGCGCTGAACAAGTTCATTCCCGGATTTATCATCAATCGACTGTTGCGCGCGCTCGGCCGCGAAGCGTTTCATATGATCGAAACCGGCGTGATCACGCCAGCGGCGTTGGACATTGCAGTACGGACAAGTCTTGCGCCGCGCATGCAGTTGCTCGGCGTCATGCAGCGTTACGATTACACCGGATTGAATTTGAGCCTCCGAAATCTGCGCGACCCGGATATCCTCGATGCGCCTGTCGATCGCGAACCAGCCTCCATCACAAAACTCGTTGCCGAGGGCCACCATGGCGTAACGACCGGCCGCGGCTTCTACGATTACGGCGAGCGATCCAATTTGCAGTTGCTGAGAGAGCGCGACGCCCGGCTTTGGCGCATCGTTCAATCTCTCGGGGACCTGGTCGCAAATCCTGAACCCATCTGAGGTATCCAATGAATATCATGCAGCGAGAACAGGATTCAGCCGAGCGTCTCAGGCCGCTGATTGATCCCTCATCCATCGCGATATACGGAGCGTCCGCCAATCTGATGCGATTGGGTGGCGTTCCGATTGCGCTGCTCAAGATGCATGGATTCGCCGGCCCGATACTTCCCATTAATCCCAAATACAGCGAAATTGACGGCCTTAAATGCTTCCCGAGCATTGAGAGTCTTCCGCATCCGGTCGATTTGATCGTCGTCGCTGTCGGCGCGGAGGAGGTGGTTCCGGTCCTTCGTGAGGCTGCTCGCAAGGGCATTCGCGCTGCGGTTATCTACGCGGCCGGCTTTGCAGAGGCGGGTGATGATGAAGGCATCAGCCTGCAGAACGAGCTTGTAGGATGTGCGAATGAACTTGGCCTGGTTGTCGCCGGCCCGAACTGCATGGGTTTTGGTAATCTCGACAATCACTCATACAGCACATTCACGGCCATATTCCGAAATACCGAGCCGCCAAAGGCGCCGCGTACTGTCGGGCTGGTGACGCAAAGCGGCAGCATGTGCTCAGCCATTTACGCAGCGGGCCGCGAGCTCGATGTAAAATTTAACGTCGTGATCAATACGGGAAACGAAGCCTGCGTCGAATTCTCGGAATACCTTCAATACCTCTCAGATCGCCCGGAGACGCGCGCGATCGTCGGCTATGTCGAAGGCATTCGGGACGGCCGGCGATTCCGCAAGGTGGCGGAAGCAATGCAGGCCCGGGGCCAGTTGCTCGCTCTCCTCAAAGTCGGAGACACGCCGAGCGGCGCTTCCGCAGCTAAAGCTCATACAGGCGCTGTCGCTGGCGACCCCGCAATATATCAGGCCGGCTTCGAGCGCCTGGGCGTCATTCAAGGCCGAGACATCCTGCATCTCGGCGATATTGCCTATCTCGCCCAATTCCTTCGGCGCAGATCCATTGGCCCAAGCGCGGCGGTGATGACGATCTCCGGCGCTGTTGGCGCAGTCTTGTCGGACCTCTTCGTGAGGTGCGGAGTGAGAATGGCTGCGCTCAGCGGCGAGGCGCAGAAAACGCTCCAGACGGGAATTCCCCGTTACGGATCGGTGCAAAATCCAATCGATTTCACGGGCAGCATCGTGAACTCGGGAGCCTTTGTCGGCGAGGCCGTGCGAGCCGCCCTCCAGTCTCCTGATGTCGGATTCGCGACGTTCTATGCACCGGGTTTCATGATCGATCGATTTTGCGAGAGCCTCAAACAGGCTGCTAGCGAAACAACAAAGCTGGTTTCGATCGTTGCGACCGGCGAAGTCGCCAGAAGGCTGGAACTGGAAGAGGCGGGCATTCCCGTTTTCATGGATCTGACGCGGGCGGCGCAGGCTCTTTCGAGTGTGGCGACATGGACCGAATCAAAGAAGCGACTGGAGCTGGCTGAATCAGAACTACGCCTGCATCGCGATCAGGCGCTTGCGTTAGATCGGTTGCAGCTGGTTCAGGAGGGGAGTGAGTTCACCGGCGAACGCGCGGTTCATCTGCTGGAAAAGCTGGGCGTGCTCGATGGTAATGCCCGCCTTGGACAGACGGGTGGAAAGCCCTTCGCGGTCGTCCTTCACAATGATCCAGTCTTTGGACTCGTGGCAACGGTTCAATTCCGATCGGGCTGGGGCACTGAAACCGCGCACGTTGTGTTGCCGGCAACAAAGGCGATGGCGGAATGTTCGCTGGCCAGCGCAGCGACAGATGCTTCAAAGGCCGATTGCGAATTGGTCGCATCAGTGGTCGAGGCGCTGTCAGCGTGCTTCGTTCCGCTTGAGCGGCATGTTGGCATGGTCCAGCTCGATTGTACCGTCATCGACTCGATGTGGGTCGTGCATGACGCAGTTCTGAAGTTCGTCTGATTGTTATCGAAAGCGCGATGTGAAATCTGGGGAGTCCAATAAATGTCAAAAGAACCTTTGGTCCTGAATAAGGGTTATGAAAAGAAAGTCCCATTTTCGCTGGGCGTCGTTGCGTCGGGGCGCATGCTTTATACGGCAGGCATAACATCCAGAAACGCGGACGGCGATGTTGTCGGTGAAGGCGACATTCGCGCGCAGGTGGCGCAGTGCTTCGCCAATTTGGCCGATGTGCTGGCCGCCGCCGGCGCTACGTTCAGTCAGATCATTAAGTATACAATTTTTGTGACCGATATCGATGTCTTCAACAATGAGACGCGCGACGTCCGGTTTCCTTTCTTTGTGGATCGTCCTGCAGCGACTCTTGTCGAAGTCAGAAGGTTGATCGACCCGAGAATGATGGTTGAAGTCGAAGCGGTTGCTTGTCTGGACTGACTGCCTGTTTGTTGCAATGAAATCTGAGGCAGGTATGTTGTCTGAATTCCATCCAAACGATCCTGCGCTGCGATCGTTTATAGAAGCAGGGTCTACGTCTCATTTTCCAATTCAGAATCTTCCGTATGGCGTGTTCTCAACGCCTCGCAAGTCCACGCCACGCGTGGGAGTTGCGATCGGGGACCAGATACTCGACTTATCGGTGATCGAAAAAGCTGGTTTGTTCGAATTTGAATGCTTTGATTCGACGCTCGCGAAATCGTCTCTCAATGCCTTCATGGCGCTGGGACCATCCACCTGGTCCCGCACCCGGCGTCGAATCTCCAAGCTGCTTCAGCATGACAATCCCGAGTTGCGTGATAACGAGCAACTGCGGGTGGAGGCTTTTGACAGGATCGAATCAGCTACTTTGCACCTGCCGATAGTCGTGGCGGGATATACGGACTTTTATTCATCGAAAGAACACGCCACCAATGTCGGCGTGATGTTTCGTGGCGCGTCAAATGCACTTCAGGCGAACTGGCTGCATATTCCGATCGGATATAACGGTCGTGGATCCACCGTGGTTGTGAGCGGCACTCCGATTCACAGACCCAAGGGACAACTGAAGTCGGCTTCGGAAGATGCGCCTCGATTTGGTCCTACCACACGGCTCGACTTCGAACTCGAGTTGGCGGCGATTGTGGGCCAAGGTTCAGAAATGGGAAGCATGTTGACGGAGCAGCGGGCTGAAGAAATGATCTTCGGGTTCGCCCTTCTCAATGACTGGAGCGCCCGCGATATTCAGCAGTGGGAGTACGTTCCTCTCGGTCCGTTTCAGGGCAAGGCATTCGGGACTTCGCTCAGCCCCTGGATTGTCACGCGTGAGGCTCTTGAACCGTTTCGGGTGCCCGGACCGGGGCAGGCACCGGCTCCATTGCCTTATCTTCAACAGACGGGGCAGAACAATTACGACATTCAGCTTGTTGTCGATCTTGTCCCAGCAGAGCTACAAACCGCGCGCCGGATCGCGCAGACAAATTTTAGCTACATGTATTGGTCGCCTGTGCAGCAACTAATGCACCACGCCTCCAGCGGTTGCTCGATGCAGATTGGGGACGTTCTTGGTTCAGGTACCATCAGCGGACCGGAACGCTCTCAGTGCGGAAGCATGCTTGAGCTCTCCTGGAATGGAGCGGAGCCTTTGGGCCTTGGCAACGGAATGACGCGTTCATTTCTGGAAGACGGCGACCGCGTTTGCCTCTCCGGCTGGTGCCAGGGAGATGGATACCGAATTGGTTTTGGCGAGGTCGAAGGTACGATCCTTCCACCACGTGATGTCTAAACGTCGGCAAGTTATCGATTTATGAAAGCTCGAAATATCACTCCATGCGTTCGGATGCCCGATTAATACTGCCAAGTCGTTGTAACTGGCACGATTTTGGCGGACTTTGGCGATCAAGATTCTGAAATCAGGTTTTCAATAATTCATGGGTAATAGGCTTTTGGAGAATCGATCGCGCGAACTAGGGAGACGAGTAGGTGGATTTTGCTCCATTGTATGATTGCGCAAGGTTGTCATCGGCATGTCGGCTGCAGTTTGAAACAAGCCACTCTGATAATCGATCAGGAGCATTGCTGCGTCATCGGGATCGATGACAGGGCGCTGGCCATTGAAGTTGGCGATACTCGCAAATGCGGTCATGGTTCACTCCTCCTCTTCGGGTTTAATTGGCCAAGGTGCCCTGCGAATGTTCACGTTCCGACGTGAACACAGTCGGAAGACGAAAGTGACCGGCTTCCGAAATATGCTCAGGCGGGAATCTGTCCGAACTTCCCGCTCTGAAAATCGACCATGGCTTGTTTGATTTCGCCGACAGTGTTCATGACGAACGGGCCGTGCATGACAACCGGCTCCTCAATGGGTTTGCCACTGACGAGTAGAACCGAGGCATCGCTTTCTGCGTCGAGCGTGAACGCGCGGCAATCAGCGAGGCGATCTCGGACAGACCGGCATAGGTCTTGCCGTCATAGGCAAATCCGTCAGGGCGAAACACGACGCTGTAGGTCTTGCCCTTCCATGTCCGGACCAGCTCCGAACCGGGCTTGATCCGGCGCGGAAGCTCCAGCCGCCCGTTGGGCTTGGCGGCCATAGCTTTCGCGAGCTGATCGAGCAGGCGCTTGATCGACCCGGATAGCCCGCCATAGGCTTTTTCCTGAATCCACTGGGCAATACTCCGGCGCAGCAACGGTAGTTGGCATCTTGCCGAACTTCGGGACGAGCATGCGAGTGATTCTAGAATCATTCGATGTTGCAGCCGCGAATAAACCTGATAAGATGCATTCTTAATACATCTAATGGTAACGGTACGTCACAGGCTCCTGTTTTTGCACGTCGTCGATGTGAGGGACATTGCTCCCCAACACCGTCATTCGATCATCTTCCAGCTATTCGATCATCTGGAAGTGGGAGATAGCATTCAACTAGTAGCCGACCACGATCCGCGGCCGCTGCGCTATCAGTTAGAGGTAGGTTTCGACAGCCAGTGCAAGTGGACCTATTTGGAACAGGGACCGGATGTCTTACGGGTTCTGCTCAAGCGGGAAGCGGGTTCGGACGAATCTGTCGGTTAACAGCTTTATGATCGACGGCTGTCGTTCGGCGCGCCTTGAGCACATGGGCAACGCCGGAGGAAGGCGGTCGGGAGCTTCAAATGACGCATGTCGTTCTCGAGAACTGCATTAAATGCAAGTACATGGATTGCGTCGAAGTATGTCCGGTGGACTGCTTTTACGAAGGCAAGAACATGCTTGTGATTCATCCAGACGAATGCATCGATTGTGGAGTGTGTGTGCCTGAGTGTCCTGCGGAGGCTATTGTCCCGGATTCCGATCCTGGGGCTGAATCCCAATGGTTGAATCTTAACCGCAGGTTCGCATCCTCTTGGCCGAACATTACGCAGAAGAAGCGTCCACCGGACGATGCGGATACATGGAACGGAGTTCCCCAAAAGCTGGCAAACCATTTCAGCGATCAGCCCGGCAGGGACATCGGCGAGACGGGTCTGGATCGCGAATCCGAGGAAAAGGCGAAATGACCGGCCGCGGTGACACCACACGTCCTAAGAACCCCGGCGTTATAAGAGGTAACTTGGCCGATGCAGCGAGCGCCTCGTGATATCGCCCGGCGCTTCGGATGCGTACGGGGAAACCACCACGGCTTCTAAGGGTTGCCGGGATGGATCAGGCAGAGCTTTGGTCGGCGGAGGCGATGTCGCGCAGGCCGGCCAGACGCATGATGGAACGTGCCGCAAGTTTTTGGGCCAGTTCCATACTATCTTGGTCGGGGGCATTGTCCGCGTCATCAAGATAAATGTTCGAGAGCTGTTCCGCGCGCTGGAGGGCCCGACGCCTGATCGGCTCAATTTCGATAGTATCAGTTCGATTCCCGCTGCTGTCGGCGAGACCAATTTGCGGGGGGGGAAACGGATTGAGCGCCAGAAGACGCGCGCGCTGTGCGGATGGCAATTTCTCCGACCACGTAATGATGTCCTTGTAGAGCAGGCTTTCGAGGAGCGCTGCGGAAACAGGCTCCCATTCACTTTTGCTCGAATGGGCGGCGCTCATGTTGACCTCTCGCCAAGCCAGCCGACGTTCCCGCCGCAACAGATTACCATCTCGCAATGCCTCCTGCGCCAGTTCTTCTGCCTTCTTTCGGACCTCTGGATCATCTGCAAGAGCGATCACATACGTCCAGAACACAAAGGCTCGCTGGCGATGCCTGACCGCGAGCGTCCACGCGGTATAGGTCGTCGACAGGCCCGAATTTCGGAGATCCGCCAATTCGTCCGCAGGAACCAGATCAATTGGAATCCAGCGAAGATCGGACGCGCTCGGCGGTCCGCCGCAGGCCCCCGTACATGCCGCAATCAAGCTTCGTTCGCGATCGCGCTCGCGGGTCGTCAGCACCTCAAACACGCAGCGCACCGGCCAAAAATTTTCGTCGTTTCTTGCCGCGAGCTCCCCATAGCGCTGGTAGGCCCGCTCCGCCATTTCGGATGCGATCGCGTAGAGTTCCCGAAGATTTTGAACCGGAGCCGGGGGCCCCGCGGCCAGGAGCTGATCTTTGCGCATGTCGGGCCTCGCAGAAAGGTTGACCTATTCTATCGGAAAGTAGAACATTCACCACATAGCTGGACAACGATGTTCGCGCAGACCCGACCAACGCCCCTGCGATCGGGAGTGTCCACCTTTGAAACATGTAATCGTTGTTAAGCTCCAGAAGATTGTGGCCGTATGTGTTGCGGCTTTGATCCTTGTTGCCGCGATTTTTTGTGCTGCGGAAGCACGAGCTGCAGGCCGGCTCACTGAATACCTGAGCAAGGCGGAGCCGTCGGAACTCATTTCGGGCGCCAATCGCTTCGGGCCGCCGCAGGGCGATCCCGCAATCGTGGCGGCTTACAAAGACGATCAAATTGTCGGTTTCGTCTACCTGAATTCTGATTTTGCCAACGCAACGGGTTATTCCGGCAAGCCGATCCAGCTTCTGGTCGGCATTACGCCGAGGGGTATGATCACCGGTCTCAAGCTCGTCGAGCACAAGGAGCCCATCGTTCTTTTGGGCATCCCGGAAAAGCGTGTCATGGAGGCCGTCAATAAGCTGATCGGTGCCGACATGGGAAGTGTGGCGCAGGGAAATGCGCGCGCGCCGCAAGTCGATATCGTCAGCGGCGCGACTGTTACTGTGCTCGTGATGGGTGACAGTATCGTTCGCTCAGCAACGAAACTGATCAAAGGCGGACGGCTTGGCGCTCAGAGCAGCGCCGTTGCTCCGGTGGTGCCGCTGGCGGCGAAGACGGTGGATACCGGCAAGAACGAGATTCGCGATTGGCAGAGCCTCGTCGGCGACGGTTCAGTGCGTCGATTGATTCTTTCCGTCGGCGAGGTGAACACGGCATTTGAAAAGTCCGGCAATGCGGGGGCCGCAGCACGTCCAGAAGAGGGCGATCCTGATGACACCTTCATCGACCTCTACGTCGCCAATGTTGCGGTTCCTACCATCGGCCGCAGCTTGCTCGGCGATGATGGATTTAACCGTCTCGCTGGCCGGCTCAAGCCAGGTCAACAAGCCTTGGTCGTCGCGGGATCGGGCAGGTATTCGTTCAAGGGGAATGCTTACGTTCGCGGCGGCATATTCGACCGCATCGAATTGATTCAAGATACCAACAGCATCCGTTTCCGCGACCGCGATCATACCAGACTGGGGGACCTTGCCGCCGAAGGTGCTCCCGACTTTCCGGAGGTTGCTCTGTTCACGGTACCGCCAGAATTCGCATTCGATCCGACCGAGCCATGGGTGCTGCAGCTGTTGGTTCAGCGGGTCGTCGGCACCCGGGACAAGGCGTGGCTCACCTTCGATCTCGGGTACACGCTGCCGGAGAGTTACATGAAGCGCGAGCCGGCCGCGCCCGTCCGGCAGCCGGCTACACCGGCGGCGTCGGCGCCACCTGCCGCCGCATCGGCTGGCGCGGCAACTTTTCCTGTGGGTGAAGACGAGCCGCTGTGGATGAAAATCTGGCGGGATAACATCGTCAAGATCAGCACGACCATTGTCGCGCTGGGCGCGCTAACACTGATTTTCTTCTTTCAGAATGCCTTGGTACGACGTCCAAAGATTTATGCGTGGGTCCGTCGCGGCTACCTGCTTTTCATTCTGGTTTGGCTCGGTTGGTACGCGAATGCACAGCTCTCGGTGGTCAACGTTTTGACGTTTGCCAATTCTCTGCTGACTGGCTTCAGCTGGGAATACTTCCTGTCGGCTCCGCTGATCTTTCTGCTTTGGGCTTCGATCGCCGCGGGACTGCTGTTCTGGGGGCGCGGGCCATTCTGTGGCTGGCTTTGCCCGTTTGGCGCACTGCAGGAACTGCTTAACAACGTCGCCCAGGCAGTGAAGATTCCGCAATACCGATTGCCGTGGGGCCTTCACGAGCGGCTGTGGCCAATCAAGTATATCATTTTTCTCGGCCTGTTCGGTATGTCCCTGTACTCGACCGCTTTCGCAGAGCAACTCGCTGAAGTGGAGCCCTTCAAGACCACGATCGTCCTGAAGTTCGCACGCGAATGGCCCTACGTCGTCTACGCCCTGACCACGCTTTCCGCCGGCTTGTTCGTCGAGCGATTCTTCTGCCGCTACATGTGCCCGCTTGGTGCTGCACTGGCGATTCCGGGGCGCGTCCGGATGTTCGAGTGGCTGCGCCGGTGGCCCGAATGTGGTTCGCCCTGCCAGCGCTGCGCCAATGAATGTCCGGTGCAGGCAATTCATCCGGAGGGTCACATCAACGTCAACGAGTGTATCTACTGCATGCATTGCCAGGAGCTCTATTTCGACGATCACCGTTGCCCGCATATGATTCAGGTGCGGCTGAAACGCGAGAAGCGCGAAGCGCTGTCTTCGCCCGCGATGCGCAGCGGCGGCAAGGGCCCCAACACAATCATCACCGCCGGCAGCAAGCCGATCAACTTGCCGGCCGACGCCATCACTCCACCTGCCACTTGAAAGCCTAGGAGGCTATTATGAGCGATAACGAGAACGGAACCCACGTCAGCCGACGCACTCTACTTGGAACAACCGCGGCGGCTGCCGGCGTGGGTCTCGCCGGCGGTGTTGCCCTTGGCACTGACGGCAAGGGGTTCGTCACGGTTGCGGACGCGCAAACTAAGACGGCGGCACCGAAGGCTCCCGCCGCGCGACCCGCAGTGCTTCAGAAGGCAGAAGTGGCTCCCGGCGAGCTTGATGAATATTACACGTTCTTCTCCAGCGGCCAGTCCGGTGAAATGCGCATCGTCGGTCTCCCATCGATGCGCGAGTTGATGCGCGTTCCCGTGTTCAACCGTTGCAGCGCCACTGGCTGGGGGCAGACGAACGAAAGCTTGAAGGTGCTGACTGAAGGGCTGCTGCCCGAGACTCGCGAATTCCTCAAGAACCGTGGCGGCACGTACCTGAATGGCGACCTGCATCATCCTCATATTTCGTTTACCGACGGCACTTATGACGGCCGCTATGCCTTCATGAACGATAAGGCCAATACCCGTGTCGCTCGTGTTCGTCTCGATGTCATGAAATGCGACAAGATCATTCAGTTACCGAATCAGCATACGGTTCACGGCCTGCGCGTGCAGAAATATCCGCGGACCGGATACGTATTCGCCAACGGCGAAGATGGCGTCCCGCTGCCTAACGACGGCAAAATCCTGGACGATCCGAAGCAATATCGTTCGATCCTCAGCGCAATCGACGGCGATACCATGAAGGTGGCGTGGCAGATTATCGTCAGCGGCAATCTCGATAACGTCGATGCCGACTACCAGGGCAAGTATGCCTTCGCCACGTGCTACAATTCGGAAGAGGGCGTTACGCTTGCCGAGATGACTGCGAGTGAGCAGGACTGGGTCACCATCTTCAATATCAAGCGCATCGAAGAAGCCGTGAAGAAGGGTGACTTCAAGGAAATGAACGGCGTGCCCGTGATCGATGGCCGAAAGGGCTCACCCTATACGCGCTATGTCCCGGTCTCAAACAGTCCGCACGGCATGAACACTGCGCCGGACGGTATTCATATTGTTGCCGCTGGCAAACTCTCGCCGACTGTCACTGTAATGGATGTTCGGTTGTTTGATCAGTTGTTCGATGACAAGATCAAGCCGCGCGACGTCGTAGTCGCGGAGCCTGAACTCGGTCTTGGACCATTGCACACCGCGTATGACGGGAAAGGCAATGCCTATACGACCCTGTTCCTGGACAGCCAGGTCTGCAAATGGAACATCGATCTCGCCAAGCGTGCCTTCAAAGGCGAAAAGGTTGACCCGATCCTGCAGAAGCTCGACGTGCATTATCAGCCCGGCCACAATCACACCTCAATGGGACAGACCAAAGAGGCGGATGGAAAATGGCTGATCTCGCTCAACAAGTTCTCAAAGGACCGCTTCCTCAATGTCGGGCCGCTGAAGCCTGAGAACGATCAGTTGATCGATATCTCGGGAGACCAGATGAAGCTGGTGCATGACGGTCCGAGCTTTGCTGAACCGCATGATGCCACCATTGTTCACCGTTCCAAGATCAATCCGATCTCGATTTGGGATCGCGCCGATCCGTTCTTTGCCGATGCGGTCAAGCAGGCCAAGGCTGACAAGATCGACCTTGAGGCCGACTCCAAGGTCATACGGGACGGTAACAAGGTTCGCGTCTACATGACCTCCACCGCGCCGGCGTTTGGTCTGGAGCAGTTCCAGGTGAAGCAGGGTGATGAGGTCACCGTCTACGTCACCAACATTGACGCTGTGGAAGATCTGACGCACGGATTCTGTATCGTGAACTACGGCATCAACATGGAGGTTGCGCCGATGGCGACGGCTTCGGTGTCGTTCACGGCGGATAAAGCGGGCGTGTATTGGTACTATTGTTCATGGTTTTGTCACGCCATGCACATGGAAATGAAGGGCCGCATGTTTGTCGAGCCCAAGTCGGTTTGAGTAGGAACCACAAGTGCATCGTTCCCTTCGCATCCTTCCGGCGGCGATATTCGCCGCCGGCATCTATGATTCCGCCGGGGCGGCGACGCTCAAGGTTGCACCGGAGCAGGCGTTGCAGACGGTGCTGGACGGGGCGCAGGATGAAGATGTCATCGAACTTGCTCCTGGCCATTACAAGGGTGGGATCAGGATTGACCGGCGCGTCGTGTTGAAGGGACGGCCCGGCGCGGTGCTGGATGGCGGCGGCACGGGTAGCGTCGTCGCTATAACGGCGCCCGACGTCACTATTCGCGGCGTGACAATCCGGGGGTCGGGACACGATATGCAGGCCATGGATTCCGGTGTGTTCCTGCAAAAGACCGCCGAACGGGCGCTGATCGAAAACAACCGCTTCGAAGGCAACCTGTTCGGCATTTATGTTCATGGCGCAGCGGGATCTCGCGTCTTGCACAATGTCGTCGAAGGCGTGCGCGGCGGACGGCTCAATGAGGCCGGCAACGGCGTGTCGCTATGGAACGCGCCCGATGTTACCATCGCCGATAATATCTTTCGCTACGGACGTGACGGCATCTTCACTATCGCCAGCCGCAAGGATCGCTTTATCAACAACCGCTTCGAACAGGTGCGGTTCGCAGTGCACTACATGTACACCAACGATAGTGAAGTGAGCGGTAACGTTTCCGTCGGAAATCATGTCGGCTACGCCATCATGTATTCGAACCGGCTGATCATTCGCAACAATATCAGTGATCGCGACCGTGACTACGGCATGCTGTTCAACTACGCCAATTACGCTGAGATCGATGGCAACTGGGTAGCTGGCGGCTCGCGCGACCATATCGCAAGCAGTCGGGACCCAGGCTCGGACGAAGAGCGGGATATGGTTCCAGAGATAAAGCCTACACCGGGCCTTCGCTTCGGACCGGAAAAATGCGTCTTTATCTACAACACCAACCACAACAAGTTTCGCAACAACTGGTTTGAGCGCTGTGGCATCGGGGTCCATTTCACCGCGGGATCGGAAGGCAACGAGATCGCCGGCAACGCCTTCGTTGGCAACCGCAATCAGGTGAAATATGTAGGCACGCGCGACCTCGACTGGTCGAAGGGTGGCCGTGGCAATTACTGGAGCGACAATCCAGCCTTCGATCTCAACGGCGATGGTATTGCGGATACTGCTTATCGTCCCAATGATCTGGTCGACCGCGTATTGTGGACTGCACCATCGGCGAAGGTGTTGATCAATAGCCCAGCGGTGCAGGTGCTGCGCTGGGCCCAGGCGCAATTTCCGGCGCTTTATCCTGGAGGGGTGGTCGATACCCGTCCATTGATCGCGCCACCGCCGAAACCATCGATCAGCCGGAGCCTGCGATGAGCAGTATCGTCTCCGTCGATGGCGTGGAGAAGAGCTACGGTGCCGTCAAGGCGCTGCGCAACGTCTCGTTCGATCTTGGTCCGGGACAATTGAGCGCGCTGGTCGGCCACAATGGTGCCGGCAAGACGACGCTGATCAAACTGATGCTAGGCCTCATTCACGCCGACTGCGGCGCGATCCACGTTTTGGGTGAGGATCCGGCGGCTGGCGAATTCTCCGCGCGCCGGCAACTCGGTTACTTGCCGGAGAATGTTGCATTCAACGCGGCGCTGACCGGACGCGAAACGCTGGCATTCTATGCGCGGCTGAAGCGGATCCGGCAGGCCTCGGCGTGGCCGGTGCTCGACCGCGTCGGTTTGATGGATGCGGCTGACCGCAGGGTCGGAACCTACTCCAAGGGCATGCGGCAGCGTCTGGGTCTGGCCCAGGCTTTGCTCGGCCGGCCGCGTGTACTGCTGCTGGATGAACCGACGACAGGGCTCGATCCCGCGCTGCGCCAGACCTTCTATGAAATCCTCGGCGAATTGCGGGACGACGGCGCCACTGTTTTGATCTCCTCGCACGCGCTCACTGAGCTTGAGGATCGCGCCGAGCACGTGCTGATCATGAACCGCGGGCTTTTGGTTGCGCGGGGTACCCTGGCTGAACTGCGTTCGATCTCGCGCCTCCCGATCCGGGTCTCGCTCGATCTTGCACCTGGCGCCAGCGGCCCACCGTGGATGAACGGCGCGAGTATCGCAACACCGCGAGGTCGCGTCATGCTGGTATCCGATGAGATCAGCAAGATGGAGTTGCTGCGCGTCGCGGCCAGCGACCCCAGTGTCACCAATATCGAGATCGCATCGCCGACCCTCGATGATCTCTACGCTCATTTTCTTCGGGAGAATGCCGCGTGAGGAATATTGTCATTATCGCCAGCAAGGAGATCAAGGAGGGAATGCGCAATCGCTGGGTTCTTGCCACAACATTGCTGCTGGCGGCCCTGTCGCTGTCCCTGACATTTCTCGGCAGTGCGCCGACCGGCAATGTCGGCGCCGGCGCGCTCGACGTAGTGGTCGTTAGCTTGTCCAGTCTCACGATCTTTCTGCTGCCGCTGATTGCGCTTCTGATCTCGCATGACGCGGTGGTCGGCGAAATGGAACGCGGCACAATGATTTTGCTGCTTAGCTATCCGGTCGGCCGCTATCAGGTTCTGCTCGGAAAGTTCTGCGGCCATGTCCTGATTCTCGCGTTCGCTACTGTGATCGGCTATGGCGCGGCGGCGGTCGCTCTCACGATCACCGGCGCATCGGTACTGGCGGCAAGCTGGTATGCTTTCGCCTTTATGCTCGGGACCTCGATTTTGCTTGGTGCGGTCTTTGTCGCGATCGGATATCTGATCAGCAGCCTGGTTCGCGACCGCGGTACGGCTGCGGGTGCTTCGGTCGGCATCTGGTTGTTGATGGTGCTGGTGTTTGACATGGGGCTGCTCGGCATTTTGGTGGTCGATCAGGGGCGCTTCATTTCAGCTTCCGTCCTCGAAGCTCTGCTCTTTCTCAATCCGACCGATCTTTACCGGCTGACCAATTTGACCGGCTTCAATGTCAGCCAGTTTTCGGGGATGGCCGGACTGGCTGGGTCGACTGGGGCCGGAATTGGCGCGCTATTGCTGGGCCTGCTGATCTGGATTGCCGCACCGCTCGGGCTTGCGACGGCATTCTTTGCACGGAGGGAGTTATGATCCTGCGGATGCTATTCGCCTTCGCCGCCACCATTTTGCTGGCCGGATGCAATCAGGATCCAGCCAGTTCGGTCGCGCCGCCGCCGGTCGCACTCAACAGCGATGCGATGGGAGTGTTCTGTGGCATGAATCTGCTCGAGCACCCCGGCCCGAAAGGCCAGATTATTACGGCGAGCCGGATCGACCCGTTCTGGTTTACCTCGGTGAGGGACACCGTGGCTTTTACCCTGATGCCCGACCAGCCACGCGACATCCGTGCGATCTATGTTTCAGATATGGGGCAAGCGAAGAGTTGGGAAAATCCGGGTGAGACCAACTGGATCGACGCGCGCAAGGCGCTGTTTGTGATCGAGAGTCGAATCCAGGGCGGGATGGGAGCGGCCGAAGCTGTTCCGTTCGGAAGTCGCGAGGCTGCTGACGCGTTTGTCGCGGCCAACGGCGGCCGGGTGGTGACGTTCACCCAAATTCCTGCGACCTATGTGCTCGGCAGCGACGTCCCCCATGACCAGAGCAAGCATGATCGTCCGGACGTGCGGCTCAACTGACGAGGATTAGCCGATGCTCGAGCAAGGTCTTACCCGCAGGCGCCTCATCGTCATTGCCGCTACGGCAGCCGGATCTTCGCTGCTGACCGGTGAGCAAGCCGTCGCGTCCGGCGATGCGGTGCAGTGGCGCGGATCGGCCCTTGGTGCGCAAGTGTCGATCGAGATCTATCATTCTGATCGGGCGGAGGCCGGCCGACTGGTCGAGCGCTGTGTTCTCGATGTGCGACGGCTCGAGCAGCAGTTCAGTCTGTACCGGGCAGATTCGGCGATCTCGACGCTCAATCGAACTGGGTTTCTTGTTTCTCCCGCTCCCGACATGGTAGCGCTGCTGCAAGCCGCGCTGCATTTTTCCGATCTCACCGGCGGCGCATTCGACCCAACGGTGCAGCCGCTGTGGCGGCTCTATGCTGATCATTTCTCTGCGGAGATGCCCGATAGCGAAGGGCCTGCTCCGCACAGGATCACTGAAGCGCTGGCGAAAGTTGGCCACAAGGGTGTATTCGTGAACGAGGATCGTGTTGCGCTGGTCAGGCGCGGTGCCGCCATTACGCTGAACGGTATCGCGCAGGGTTTCGCCACAGACCGCGTTGTCGAACGGTTGCGCAGCGCGGGATTGTCGACAACCCTCGTCAATATGGGAGAAATTCGGGCGATCGGGGCGCGACCCGATGGCGCCCCATGGCGTGTTGGTCTCGCCGATTGCGACCGGGCCGGCGCAATCACCGAAACCATCGACCTTGTGGATCGTGCTGTCGCGACGTCGGCGGGCGCCGGCTTTCAGTTCGATTCAAAAGGCCGCTTTACACATCTGTTTGACCCTGCGACCGGACGAAGCCCGTCGCGCTATGCGAGCCTAAGCGTTATTGCGCCGACGGCCACCGAAGCGGACGCACTTTCGACTGCGTTTAGCCTGATGCCGGTGTCGCGCATTCAGGATATCGTAGCCATTCGACCTGATGTGCAGGCCCGTATCATTGACGCAAGCGGAACTTTGTTGGTTTTCGGTGCTTGAGACATTCCATCGACGTATCCGAAAGCGCATCAATGGCGGGCTAAACGGCCGAAGAATCCCGACCCCACGGGGCCACTACAACAGGAGCACAAAATGCGAGAATTGGTTTTCGTTGCAATATTGGCTGTCGCGGGTGCGGGTCAGGCCAGTGCTCAGGACGCAGCTGCGGGCGAGAAGGTGTTTGCGGTGTGTAAGGCCTGCCACCAGATCGGCGAGAGCGCGAAGAACGGCGTTGGACCTATGCTCAACGGCATCATCGGCCGTAAGGCGGGCAGCGTTGCGGGCTATTCTTATTCGGCAGCCAACAAAGATTCCGGGATCACTTGGGACGAGGCGACCTTCCGCGAATACATCAAGGACCCCAAGGCGAAAGTTCCGGGCACCAAGATGATCTATGCCGGACTCAAGGACGAGCAAAAGACCATCGACCTCGTCGCGTTTCTCAAGCAATTCGATGCCGATGGGAAGAGAAAGTAAATGCTTGGCACGAAACAAGCTCGCTAGTCTTGGATGATCGTCGTGTCGGCAGCCAGTCGGACTGAATGCCGAAGTTCACGGTGTTTAGCCTAAACAACTCAGCATTAGGCGAAAAGCAATGTCTTCGTTAAGTAGCGAGCGTCCCGGGCTGGCACAGGCAACCGTAAGTGTGATTCCTGATCACGGTTACTGTAGTCCCTGTTCAGAACCCAGTTTTCCCTGTTTCTAGGTAATTTTTTCCTGTAACTATTTTAGGGAAATTCTCATACAAGCGCTGCGCGGCAGCGGTTTCTTGCGTCGATGACCTGACGGATATTTTGGACCAGCGCGATAGAGACTACTGCATAGCAATGGCTCGGCGCGCGATGCCCGGTTTCACGCCGGCAAACGGGTGCCCGATGCGAGGTTGACCGACGCCGCTGAACAACCTCGTCGGCTGTACGATGTGCTTACCGGCCCGCACTGGACCTTGCTTATGTCGGCGCACGACTACCGCCCGGTCGTGGCTGCACGTGAGGGGTTGCGAGTGGTCACCGGCGGCGAACGGGCGGAACTGCGGGATCCGTCGAACGAAGTCGGCCTGGCCGAGGGCGGCTTCCTGCTCATTCGGCCGGACGGATATGTGGGTGCCACCTTCGACTCGACCGGCCGCCATCCTGTCAGCGACTACCTGGCGAGGGTGCTTCCCTCTGCCAACGCCTGAGCGGCAATACCGATGGCGAACGCGCAATCTTGGGCTGCGGCCAGGTTGCCTGTCGCAGTAGCGTTTAGTGTCGACTGGCGGACGTGATCTCACCAAAGGGGTGCCAGAGCACATTCGATCAGACTCCGACGCGAAGATGACGGCCGAGATCTACGCAAATGTCTCGCGAAGCTGGGGTGAGAAGGGGGTCTACATTGCGCCCGGCACTCGATTGGAACACGCTAATGCGAGCCTTTAACGGTAAACCGCGCGGCGCCTGAACGTTAAATCTTTCACAGCCTGACGGAGACCACTGTCGCTGTCGAAATGGCGCGCGCACTTCAATCCGACTTGATCGCACTCATCTATGAGCTGCCGGCCGTCTGCAACGCAGACGGGGTCGCAATGCTCCTTGTGGATCGGAGCGCAGCAATGCAGTAGTCTCTGTCCTGCTGGCTGAAATATACGTCAGGTCAGATTGGCTTAATGCCTAAGAAAGAGAAGTAGATATGTCCCGCTCTCCGGCACCGACGCCTACACCTTTAAAGCGACTTACCAAGCCTATGACTCGAGCCGAGAAGAGCATCGATACTCGCAGAAAGCTTATTTCTGCGACGGCCGAATTAGTTGGTAGAATCGGCTATGCAGAAGCGAATATCGCGCGGATCGCGGAGGCGGCGAACGTAGCTCAAGGCACGATCTACAATTACTTCAGCAATAGGCAGGATATTTTCGACATTTTGCTCCCCTCTTACGCAGCTGAGCTACTCGACTTCATGCGTGCAGAAGTGGACCCGCACAGCGCAGGCGTGGATCGGGATGTGGAACGCCTACGCGTATTTCTGGAGTTTGTTCGCGAAAAACCCTGGTTTGTTCGTTTGGTCGTCGAGTCACAGGCCCTCGCGCCGGTTGCCTACAAAAATTATGCTAAGCTTATGACGGACGGATACGTTCGCGCGCTCAAGCGTAGCGTGGCGAGGCGTGAAATCGTTGGTTATGAACCGGGCGAAATCAAAGCGATTGCGACTGCGCTTCTTGCAGTGAGAACGTATTACGCAGAGGAATATGTTGTTCAAGCGGATCGAACGAAGCCCGTTCCCAAGAAGGTTTTTGATGCCTATCGAAAACTGGTGAAACGAGCCTTGTTTAGTCCCGTAAATGAGAAATGAGGCAATCCTCATTTTTGTTGACGTGGGCTGAAGGTTGAGGCAGTCTGCTCCCAATATAAAAATGGGAGGGGATGTCATGCGATCGCTGTTTCTCGGGGTAATTTGCTTTTTCTATCTGGCATCTTCTGCCATTGCCCAAATATCAGACGATGTCGTGCGGATTGGAGTGATCAACGATCAAAGCGGGCAATTTGCGTATGGCACCGGGCAAGCTTCAGTCTTGGCTGCAAAAATGGCAGTTGACGATTTTGGAGGGTTGGTTCTCGGAAAGCCGATCGAGGTGTTGTCGGCGGATCACCAGCATAAGCCTGATATCGGCTCTTCCATTGCGCGCAGATGGGCCGATACCGAGAAAGTCGATGCATTCGCAGATGGCGCAAGCTCAAGCGTGGCGCTCGCGGTTCAGCAGGTTGCGCGCGAAAAGAACAAAACGTTTCTAATCGCGAGCGCGGCCACATCTGAGCTCACAGGCAAATCGTGCAACGAAACGTCGACGCAATGGACATACGATACATACGCGTTGTCGAATGTCCTTGCTCGAGCAATTGTTCGCGGCGGTGGGAAAGAGTGGTTCTTCGTCACGGCCGACTTTGCGTTCGGTCATGCCATGCAACGTGACGCAACGAAATTCATAACAGATGCTGGAGGGACGGTGCTGGGTAGCGTTAAAACGCCTCTCAACTCGCCTGACTTCTCATCATTTCTTCTGCAAGCTGCGGCGAAGCCCTTTACCGTTCTTGCACTCGCCACCGCGGGTGGTGACACAATCAACCTCATCAAGCAGGTGAAAGAATTTAGAATCTTGAAGCCGGGCCAGAGCTTGGCGAGCATGCTGTTCTATATAAACGACATTGATAGCCTTGGATTAGATGTAGCCCAGGGCCTTCGACTCGCCACCTCTTTCTACTGGGACTTGAACGACGAAACGCGGGCCTGGACAAAGCGCTACATGGCTTATTCAGGCGGAAAGCTTCCCAATATGATGCAGGCTGGTCTTTACACGGCAGTTACGCACTATCTGAAGGCTATCCAGGCAGCGGGCACTGATGAGGCGAAGGCGGTAGCCCGCAAGATGCGCGAGATGCGCGTAAATGATTTTTACAATAAGAACGTAGAGATCCGTGCGGATGGCAGTGTTTTGCACAAAATGCTTTTGATGCAAGTCAAGGCTCCCTCCGAGTCGAAGTACCCCAACGATTTCTACAAGTTAATCGGCGAGTTGCCGGGATCTGAAGCTTACCGAGCAATGTCCGATGGAGGGTGTGCTCTAGTTAATCAGGGCGCAAAATAGGCGCGATCCAAAGCTCGACCATCGTCCGACGACTGAAAGTTTGGAGCGCTCGTGCTTGTAAAGCGCCACGATACTCAGGGAGCAAAGCGGCAACCTTGCCGCGATGCACTCGAAGATGATGCGCAGCCGTCTTTCAAAGGAATGATTCTATGCCCACAGCCGTCAATCGGCAGATAATGCTGGTCGAGAAGCCGGCAGGCAAGCTAACTCCGCAGAATTTTAGGATGGCAGAAGCTGCAATCCCTAAACCCAAGGTGGGGGAGGTGCTCGTCCGCGTTCTTTACATTTCGCTCGATGCGGCTAATCGGGCATGGATGCAGGGCGTTACCTATCGCGAAGCTGTCGACCAAAACGCCGTGATGGCCGGCGGCACGATTGCAGAAGTTGTAGAATCGAAGGTGCCGGGCTTCTTTGCCGGCGATCTGGTGTTGGGTGATGCCGGTTGGCAGGATTTTGCCGTCGTGAGCGCGGAGGGCCTCGTTAAACTGCCGCGCACGGAAGCCATAACGCATTATTTGAGCGTCTATGGCATTGCGGGCCTTACCGCTTATTTCGGCTTGCTTTACGTCGGAAAACCGAAGTCCGGAGATACAGTTGTAGTCTCGGCTGCTGCTGGCTCTGTTGGCGCCTTTGCAGGCCAGATTGCAAAATTGAAGGATTGCCGTGTCATCGGGATCGCCGGCAGCAGGGAGAAATGCAAGTGGCTACTTTCGGAATTGGGTTTTGACTCTGCAATCAATTACAAAGAGGAGCCTCTATTCAAGTCCCTGAAGGTCGCCGCTCCAAATGGCATCAACGTCTATTTTGACAACGTCGGCGGAGATATTTTCGAAGCCTGCCTGCCACAAATGAGCAAATATGGCCGCATAGTCTGCTGCGGAGCCGTCTCCGCTTATGATGGCGTGCCTCCAACGACTGGCCCCCGCGGTGTGCCGGGATTGATCGTGATCAAGCGTCTCACGGTGCAGGGCTTTATATTTACTGACTTCATCGCCGAACGTGAGGCAGCGCTGGCGGAGCTGCGCTCGTGGGTAAACGCCGGCAAGCTTCAAGTGCGCGAAGAAATAATTGATGGTCTCGAAAACACGCCAGATGCGCTGATCGGACTGCTAGCGGGAGAGAATCGCGGCAAGCGTCTGATAAGGGTATCGGCGCCCAAAGCTTGACCAAGAGCCACGAAGCCACGTTTCAAGGCTCGACAACAATAGTGCTTTGCAGAGTGATTATCAAAGCAATGCAAAGAGGAGCCGTCCGTGGCTGAGGGTTATTTGTCGCGTGTGCAAAATCTCATACCGCACAGCACGCCACGTCTGCTTCAAAGGGCCTGGTCGCGGATTGATCACTAAACCGCGCAAGTTGCTTGGAACATAGGCGGAAGAAATTGTCGAGTAGACAGCCGACGTAAAGGCATTGGCCTGAAAACTGGCTTTGCAGTGAAGGCGTGAGGCATCACGAATGCTGGATCGGAGTGACCTTCATCGGGAGCTCAGCTCAGTGGAGTTGTTCGTATTCGCCCATCCGCCCGTCGCGAAGTCACGATCCGTAAAAATGAGGAATGAGGCAATCCTCATTTTTGTCTTGTGCATCCTTGGCCAAAGGAGTAATTCTGCAGGAATGGCGGCGCTCTCGCGCTCCAGCGATCAAGTTTAAGCAACGAAAATATAAACATGATGAACTCGAACGACGGATTGATCCGGGTGCGGTACGACGGGCAGGTCGCTCGCCTCGTGATTGATCGCCCTGCGAAACGAAACGCGATGTCTCTTTCTATGTGGCTTTCCGTCCCGGCGATCTTGCGCGAAATACGTGCGCAGCGATCAGTTCAACTGCTTATCGTTGAAGGGCAGGGTGACGACGCCTTTTCTGCGGGAGCAGATATCGAAGAACTTCAGTCCGCTTCAGAATGTAAGCAGGCTGCTGAGAACTATGTGGATGCGATCCGAGCCGCTGAGGCGGCACTTGGTGACTTCGATCTTCCGACACTGGCCTGTATTCGCGGGTTTTGCATGGGCGGCGGCCTCGAACTCGCGATGGCTTGTGACCTCCGTGTAGCGACAAGCGACAGTCGCTTTGCGGCGCCACCTGCCCGGCTCGGGATCACGTACAGCACTAGCTCAACGCGACGGTTAGCGTCGCTGGTGGGTGAAAGTCGTGCCAAGGAGTTACTGTTTAGCGCTCGAGTGATTGATGCGTTTGAAGCGTGTCAGGTCGGACTAATCAATCAAGCATATATGACTGCAAACTTTGAAGAACATTGCGCGGCTTACGTCGGACGGATGCTACGCAACTCGCAGCGATCGATTCGCAATGCCAAGCTGATATTCGATTCAATCCGCCATGGCGCTCAATTCGATTCGTCCGAGGTGCGAGAGCTTCGCGTCCGCGGTTTCAGCGAGGTCGATTTCAGGGAGGGCGTTGACGCCTTTCGTGCCAATCGACCGGCAAACTTCACATGGGGCCGAGGGTAATCGGAGAAACAACTTATGTCAGATACATCTAGGATGCTTGGAGATATTCGCATCGACCGAGTACTGGAAAGCGAGGAGCCAGAGTTTCCGCTTTTCACGTTCTTTCCAGACGCAACGGTTGATGCTTTAGCGCCGCACAGAAGCTGGATGGAACCGCGTTTTCTTGAGCCCGGCACGGACAAGATCATAGCGGCTGTCCAGAGTTACGTTGTGAGAACTAAGCACCATACGATTCTGATCGACACTTGCGTAGGCAATCACAAGCCGCGGCGCTTTTGGCCTGCCTGGAACATGCGCGAGAGTGAACGCTACCTGAAAGGGCTTGCAGATATCGGAGTTTCCGTCGAGCAGATCGATTTTGTGATGTGCACTCATTTGCACACAGATCACGTTGGCTGGAATACGCGGCTGATGAACGGACAATGGGTGCCGACTTTTCCAAATGCCCGCTATATCTTTGCCAAAGACGAGTTTGCCTTCTGGGAGGAGCTGAATAAAAAGGGAGCGAAATATAGCGATGGTTGTATCAACGACAGTGTTTTACCTGTCGTAGATGCTGGACAGGCAGATCTTGTCTCGAGCGACTTCTCATTAGACGACAATTTATGGATCGAACCGACCCCCGGCCATACTCCTGGTCACATCAGCATCCGTCTGTCTTCCTGCGGATGTGATGGCATCCTCACGGGCGACGTCATGCACAGCCCCATTCAATGCACATTTCCCCATTGGGGTGCCGCCGGCGACGGGGATAAGGACCTAGCGCGACAAACTCGAAAGAAGTTCCTTGATCGCTATGCCGAAACCGACACCCGAATTTTAACTGCGCATTTTCCCTCGCCTTCTGCGGGTTTCATCCGGCGGGCGGGAGAGACATTCAAGTTTGTGTTCGAAGGCGAGACCTGAGGGGTTTATCGATCATGAGCCTGACAGACCTATTGACCAAAACAGCGAGGCGGGAAGCTGACAAGCCGTGCGTCATCTTCCGCGGTCAGCAATATAGCTACTCAACGATTGATCTGTACGCGCGCCGCATCGCTGCATCATTGATCAAGCGCGGTGTCAGGCCCGGCGACAGGGTCGTACTTCTGGCATCCAATCAAGCGGAATGGATAGCGGCATTGTTTGGGGTCGTGGGAAGCGGAGCGGTGCTGGTTCCGATCAACACAGCGCTGACGGCCTCAGAAATTTCCTTCATCATCGCAGACAGCGAAGCAGCAGTCATTATCGTCGATAAGGCGCATCTGGATAGAGTTGCCGGGGCGGGTCTTAAGTCTGTGCTTCTGCTTAGGGAGTTCGGAGATTCAAATCTCGAAAGCCCGCTCGCTGACTGGATCGCCCGCGCTGACAGCGATGCCTCGACGATCTTCTATACGTCAGGAACCACGGGCCGTCCCAAGGGAGCAATCCTCAGTCATGCTGCCAATGTAGCAACCGTTGTTCGGGTTCGAGACGTCTTCCAATTTAAGGAGGACGACAGGATCCTTATCGCGGGATCATTGTCGTTCATTTACAACTCAGTCATCAACGCATGCAGCGCCATTTCGGTTGGCGCAACAATCGTTCTGCAAGAAAGGTTTCATCCTGGAGAAGCTCTCGACGCTATCGCAAAGGAGAGAATAACCATTCTAATGAGCGTGCCCACGGCCTACGTAATGATGACCGAGTGGGCAAGCCAGCACGCACTCGACGTGTCGTCCATTCGAATAGCTGTCGCGTCCGGATCGAGTCTCGCACCCACGGTCGTAGCCAGAGCGCGGGAGCGGCTTGGCCTCGAGTTATTTGAAGCTTGGGGAATGACTGAAGGAACGCCGATCACGGGATACGACGCTCGCGAGTTCAAGCGCGGCGTTCCAGAGTCGGCTGGCAAGGCATTGCCAGGCTGTTCTGTTCGAGTAGTAGGAGATGACGGCCTGGATGCGGCCCCCGACGAAGTTGGGGAATTGGTGTTCAGAAGCCAAAGCAACATGACCGGCTATTTCAGGCGCGAGAAAGAGACTGCTGAAACGATCCGCGATGGATGGATCTATAGCGGAGATCTCGCTCGCCGGGATGTGAATGGCTTCATCTTCATCGTTGGCCGCAAGAAAGACATGATCATTCGCGGCGGCGCAAACATTTACCCGGCGGAACTGGAAGAAGTTATTTTGGGGTTTTCCGGAGTCGTGGAATGCGCAGTCATCGGCATCCCCGACGAACGTTATGGCGAAACGGTGAAAGCCGTGATCGTTCTCAATCCTGATCATCAGCTTACTGAAGGTGAGGTTATTGCCTTCTGCGAAGCAAAGCTCGCGAAGTACAAAGTGCCGTCGGTGGTTGAATTTCGAGAGGCGCTTCCAAAGGGACCTACCGGAAAGATTCTGAAGCGGCTCCTCGTCGAAAGCCCTGCACAGGTGCGGGGGAAAGGATACCAAGCATCATGCTGACAGCAGATCAAATCGCCATTCGCGATATGACCAGAAAGTTCGTGCGCTCCGAAATTCTCCCCAACATCATGCAGTGGGAAGAACAGGGAATGGTGCCAGAACATATCTGGCAAAAAATTGGAAATCTCGGACTTCACGGTGTCTGCGTGCCAACGATGTGGGGCGGTTCGGATAGTGGCGTAATCAGCTGGGCCATTATGGTGGAAGAGCTATCGTATGGTGATTGTGCAATCGGCAACCAGATTGGCGGGATATCGTATCCGTTCGCGTCAAAGCTTCTGGAGTTCGGAACCGATCACCAGAAAGAGAAATACCTGCGGCCAGTCGTAGACGGAGCTCATTACATCGCCCTTCTGTTGAGTGAATCTCATGCAGGATCGGATCTCTCCAAGGTTCGGACGACTGCCACCCGAAAAGATGGCCGTTGGGTCGTTAATGGGGAGAAAGCATTCATCTCAGGAGGGAGCACGGCGGGAGTCGCGATCCTTCTTGCCTCGACCGATCAGAGTGCTGGAAAAAATGGACTGACGGCGTTTCTCATCAAACCAAACACACCCGGCTACAACGTTGTTCGGAAGGAGAAAAAGCTTGGCCATCGCATTATGGACATTTGTCAGATCGCTCTCGAAAACTTTGAGGTGGCTGACGATGCAGTGCTGGGATCGGTTGGAAGTGGCTACAAAACCATTCTTGAGGGTCTTGAGACCAACCGTATTGGAGTTGCAGCGCAAGCAGTTGGTGTAGCTCAAGCGGCGTATGATGCAGCCGCGGCCTATGCCCTTGAACGCCACAGTTTTGGAAAACCCATCGCTGATCATCAAGCTGTCGGATTTCGACTTGCTGATATGGCAACACGAATTGAAGCCGCTCGCCAGCTTTACCTGCGTGCTGCTCGGCTGAAGGAGGAGGGTCAGCAGCGCGTAGTGGAGGCCTCGATGGCAAAACTGTTCGCATCCGAGATGGCGGAATGGGTTTGCAGCAGTGCAGTCCAGATCTTCGGAGGAGCTGGCTGCATTCAAGGTTCAATTGTTGAAAAATTGTATCGGGATCAGCGCGTACTGCAGATTTACGAAGGAACAAGCGAGGTCTTGAAGATGATTATTCAGCGGCACGTGACGCGAGCTGCTTAGAGATATCCAAATGCTTCAACGTGGAGAGCCATACATGCGAGGTCTAGCAGGTCGTACCGCAATCATAACCGGTGGCGGTAGCGGTATAGGCGAGGCCATCTGTCGCCGGCTGGCGGAAGCGGGCGTTAATGTCGCCATTTTTGACCGGAACCGAAACGGCGCAGACCGAGTAGCGGAAAGTCTTTCGGAGTTTGGCGTGAGTACCCACGTGGAGCATCTCGATATATCAGACTTGGCCGCGGTTACGCTCGCTGTTGAAAGAACAGAGAGGGTGCTTGGTCCCGTCGATGTGCTGGTTAACAATGCCGGCTGGGACAAGATGACCAGCTTCCTCGCGACGGATGAAGAGCTTCGAGACAAAGTCATCGCGACCAACCTTAAGGGACCAATCAACCTGATTCATGTCGTCGCAACGAATATGGAGCGGCGAAAATTCGGACGAATCGTCTCGATATCATCGGATGCAGGACGCGTCGGTTCATCTGGCCAAGGTGTTTACTCTGCCTGTAAGGCTGGTGTGATTGCCCTGTCCAAGACTCTGGCTCGCGAGCTTGCGCGATCAGGGATTCTTTTGAATGTTGTATGCCCTGGACCGACAAAGACGCCGATGATGAGTGAAGGGATCGCGGAGGAAGGTGAAGCTCGCGCCATACTAGATCGTATGGCTCGCGCCATTCCTTTGCGACGCATGGGCGAGCCGCAGGACATGGCGGGGATCGTTGCGTTTCTTGCGAGCGATGAGGCGAGCTACATCACCGGACAAGTAATTAGTGTTTCTGGCGGCCTCACGATGCACGGTTGATGCGCGCTCGTGAAAGCGTTAGCGCGGCTTACTTCGCATGATTTAAAGTAGAATTGTCGGGAATCCGAAATAGTGTCTGTACAGTCTCAGCTGACGCCATCAGCACCATGTTCTGCGAACGGTCCTCTCAAAGGACTACGCATTGTAGAATTCGAGGCCATCGGTCCGGTGCCGTTCGCGGGGATGCTGCTTTCCGATATGGGGGCTGACATCATTCGAGTGGATAGACCAGGTACCGTTGTCGGTGAAACGGACTTTCTCAGCCGGGGCCGTCTTCGCGTTGAGGCAGATCTCAAGGATCCAGTGAGTGCCGGTGCGGTGGTCGGTCTCTGCGACCTGGCGGACGTGGTGATTGAGGGGTTCCGCCCTGGCGTAATGGAGCGTCTGGGATTTGGCCCCGATATTCTTTGTGATCGTAATCCCAGGTTGGTTTACGGACGTATGACCGGATGGGGGCAGCACGGACCGCTGGCCGCGGCGGCAGGCCACGACATCAATTACATTGCGTTGTCGGGTGCACTTGCTGCGATCGGCGAGTCCAATGGGAGGCCCGTCGCCCCGTTGAACCTCGTTGGCGACTATGGTGGCGGTGCAATGTATCTCGTTATGGGTGTTCTCGCCGCACTGCTTGAGGTCCGTAACTCAGGCAAGGGCCAGGTGGTAGACGCAGCAATGTGCGACGGTGCAACCTCTCTGATGTCGCTTTTCTATTCGCTGCACGCACAGGGCAAGTGGTTGGCGGAACGGGAGGCAAACATCATAGATGGAGCAGCGCCGTTCTACGGTGCATATGAGTGTGCGGACGGAAAGTATGTGGCCGTGGGAGCACTGGAGTCGAAGTTTTATGCTATCCTTTTGAAGGGCCTCCAGTTATCCGGGATCGACGTTGACTCACAGAATGATAAGTCGAACTGGCCCGCACTCAAAATCAAGTTTGCGAAAGTCTTCAAAACAAAATCTCAAGAGGAATGGGTCAAAGTATTTCAAGGGCTCGATGCTTGCGTTGCGCCCATACTAAGTATGCAGGACGCGCCATCCCATCCTCATTTCTCCGCTCGAGAAACATTCGTGAGCGTCGAAGGCGTTGTCCAGCCAGGTCCGGCACCACGTTTCTCGCGAACCGCATCACAGATACAGTTCAATGCATCGACGGTGTGCAACAAGCTTTGCGATATAACCGAAAGGTGGTCTCGGTGAGATGGGCGCCGCGGACAACGTCCATTTCCGAGACGTCGTCCAGGAGCGTGCCGCCGATCGCCGCTGTTGTCACTGGCGGCGCGTCAGGTCTTTGCGCAGCGACGGCATTCGCATGGCGCCTCGCTGAATTGTCTCGACAATAAAATAAAACGGGAGTGGAAACGGATGTCTGAACCCAGTGCGCCTGTTCTGACGGAAGTTCGCGGGACTGTTTTGATTGTTACCCTGAACCGGCCAGAAGCGAAGAACGCGGCTAACCTTGCGCTTGCGCAAGGCGTGGCGGCGGCCATGGATCGCCTCGATTCCGACGATGCGTTGACGGTTGGCATTATCACAGGTGCCGGTGGCACCTTCTGCTCGGGCATGGACCTGAAGGGCTTTCTCAAGGGCGAGCGGCCGACGATCCAGGGACGCGGATTCGCAGGCCTGACCGAAGCGCCGCCGAAGAAGCCGCTGATCGCAGCGGTGGATGGCTTTGCGCTTGCAGGCGGTATGGAAATCGCGCTGGCTTGCGACATGATTGTCGCCAACCGCAATGCCAAGTTCGGAATTCCCGAAGCAAAGCGCGGACTGGCTGCAGCGGGCGGCGGATTGATGCGGATGCCGCGTCAGATGCCGTTCCGGGCCGCGATGGAATTCGCCTTGACCGGTGAGTTCTTCGGCGCGGACCGCGCCTATCAGCTCGGCATCATCAACCGCGTGACCGATGGCCCTGCCATCGAGGCTGCGCTTGAGCTTGCCGCGGCTGTCGGCTCCAACGGCCCGCTCGCCGTGAAAGCATCGAAGCAGGTGATCGTCGAGTCCCGGCTCTGGCCGGACGATCAGATGTGGAAGAAGCAGCAGGAGATCGTCGGCCGTGTCTTCACATCCGAGGATGCGCGCGAAGGTGCGGCGGCTTTTGCCGAAAAGCGCGCCCCGAACTGGAAGGGCAAGTAAGCGTCGGCTGTTTTGGCAGAGCGCCGGTTTTAACTAATCCAGAACCGGGCTCGCCGCCGCAGGCCGGTATCCAAGCCGCTTGAGAACGCTATTGGGTGAACGATGCTCAGCTTTACCGAAGATCAGGTCATTTTCCGCGAGGCCTGCCGAAAATTCAACACCAGCGAGGCCGCGCCTCCATTCTCCCGCGCGGGCGTGAGTCATGTTCGACGCCTTGCATCGACTTACAGTCCGGTCATTCAAAGCCCTCGTATTTGCCGCAGTATCGGCCGCAGCAACAACCTGAATGAAGGCGAGCGTGTCAATCATGAGGATGAGTCTTGGTCGATCAGTCGGACGTAGGTCGTAGTTTCGCGCCAGTAATAGCGTATGCTGAGCCTCGTCGGCTTCGCTATTTCCTGGATGCGCTGAACGAGCAAAATCGAATCTATCGCGAGGAGAGGGCGGCGCACGACAGGTGCTGCTCGGCTATTCCTATACCACCCACTTACTTGTTTTGCCTCCAGATGTTGGACAATGAGTCTCCATACGAGTTCCTTGCCGAACTTCAGATCGAACCTGCCCGCGTGTTGCACGGTGAACAAAGCTTTAGCTATCACGAGCCTGTTGTCGTCGGCGATACACTAACGATTGTCTCGACTGTTGCAGATGTCGCTGTAAAAGCTGCAGGCGCGCTGACCCGTGTTGTGATCGAGAGCAATTTTAGAAACCAACATGACGTGCACGTCGCAGACACGCTTTGTACAATTATGGTGCGGAATGGATAGCTCTGTGAATCCATCAAATGGTGCTGCGTCGATAGGACGGCGTGTCGTGTATAAGAGTTTCCCTCCAATAACCCGGCACCGACTCGCATTGTATTGTGGTGCATCCGGCGATTTCAATCCAATCCATGTCGACATCGACTTCGCAAAGTCAGCTGGCTTTCCCGATGTATTTGCTCATGGGATGCTAGTCATGGCGTACGCCGGCCAGGCTTTGACGGACGTGGTTCCGCCGCACCGTATCCGTCATTTTTCAAGTCGATTTACAGCGGTCGCTGAGGTGGGCTCTCGGCTGACTTGCGAAGGGCATGTGATCGAGTTGTTCGACCAATCTGGTGAAAGCTTAATGAAGCTTGCACTGCGGATGAAAGACCAGCGAGAGGAGATCAAATTGCTCGGGGAGGCGGTTATTTTGATCGATCGTCCCAGTCAATGAGATCCTGCCGACAGAGTCAGACGGCCAATCAATACTGCTTTTCTTGCGGCGCCAGCATTTGGAAGGCTTAATTCGAATGAACTTTCAGCATGTCAGAAGCACTCGCTTGTCTGATGAGTTTATTCTTGAAACCCACGGATTGACGAAAGAATTCGCGGGTTTTGTGGCCGTGAGTGACGTCAATCTGCGGGTGCGGCGGGGGACTATTCACGCTCTGATCGGTCCGAACGGGGCCGGCAAGACCACATGTTTCAACCTGCTGACCAAGTTCCTCAAGCCGACCCGCGGCCAGATTCTGTATAAGGGACTGGATATCACCGCGATGGCGCCGGCCGATGTGGCGCGGCTTGGCCTCGTGCGCTCGTTTCAGATTTCAGCTGTGTTTCCGCATCTCACCGCGCTGGAGAACGTGCGCGTTGCGCTGCAGCGGCAGCACGGCAACTCGTTCGAGTTCTGGCGGTCAAAATCCGTACTGGATCGCTTCAATGACCGTGCGCGGGAATTGCTTGATGACGTCGGACTGAGCGAGTTCGCTTCGACCCCTGCGGTGGAAATGCCTTACGGCCGAAAGCGTGCGCTGGAGATCGCAACAACCTTGGCGCTCGATCCCGAGATGATGCTGCTCGATGAGCCGATGGCCGGGATGGGCCACGAGGACATCGACAAGGTGGCGGCGCTGATCAAGCGCATTTCGCAGAAATACACGATCCTTATGGTCGAGCATAACCTGAACGTGGTCGCCAACCTGTCGGATACCATCACGGTGCTGACCCGCGGCAAGGTGCTGGCGGAAGGCGACTACGCCACGCTCACCAAAGACCCGCGGGTCAAGGAAGCCTATCTTGGAGCCGGCCATGAATAGCCAGGTTATGAACAGTCAGGCCGTGAGTAACGCTGCCGGCTCGCCGGTTCTCACCGTCAAGAACCTCGAGGCGTGGTACGGCGAGTCCCACATCCTGCACGGCATGAACTTCGAGGTTCGTCCCGGCGAGGTGGTCACGCTGCTCGGCCGCAACGGCGCCGGCAAGACCTCGACGCTCAAGTCGGTGATGGGAATTATCGGCAAGCGCACAGGCTCGGTGTCGTTTGAGGGCAATGAGATCATCCGGCTGCCGGCGGAGAAGATCGCGCGGCTCGGCGTGGCGTTCTGCCCGGAAGAACGCGGCATCTTCGCCAGCCTCGATGTGAAGGAGAATTTCCTGCTGCCGCCGGTGATCCGCAGCGGCGGCATGACGCTGGAGCAGATCTTCGAGCTGTTTCCGAACCTGAAGGAGCGTCTCGGCAGCCAGGGCACCAAGCTGTCCGGCGGCGAGCAGCAGATGCTGGCGATCGCGCGCATCCTGCGCACCGGCGCGCGGTTCCTGATGCTGGACGAGCCGACCGAGGGCCTTGCCCCGGTCATCATCCAGCAGATCGGCAAGATGATCGCACGGCTGAAGGCGGAGGGCTTCACCATCCTCTTGGTGGAGCAGAACTTCCGTTTCGCCTCGACCGTCGCCGACCACTTCTACATCGTCGAGCACGGCAAGATCATCGACACATTCGCAAACTCGGAACTCCAGACCAACATGGAGAAATTGCACACTTATCTTGGAGTCTAGGTCACAACGATGAACATCAGCGCGCATAATGTCGCACTATTGAATCACCTTTTTGGATAGTACCATATGCAATCCCTGTACGCCCAGCTTCTGGTCGGATTGATCAACGGCTCGTTCTACGCGCTGCTCAGCCTTGGGTTGGCCGTGATCTTCGGCATGCTCAACATCATCAACTTCGCGCACGGCGCGCTCTACATGATGGGCGCGTTCGTCGCGTACTTCCTGCTGAACCTTGCGGGCATCAACTACTGGTGGGCGCTGATCCTGGCGCCGTTGGTTGTGGGCGGCTTCGGCATCATTCTCGAGCGCACGATGCTGCAATGGCTGACCGGCCTCGATCATCTGTATGGTTTGCTGCTGACGTTCGGCATGGCGCTGATCATTCAGGGCGTGTTCCAGAACTATTTCGGATCGTCCGGGTTGCCTTATGCCATTCCCGACCTTCTCAAGGGCGGCGTCAATCTCGGCTTCATGTACCTGCCGATCTATCGCGGCTGGGTCGTGATCTTCTCGCTGATCGTCTGCATCGCGACCTGGTACATGATCGAGCGGACGCGGCTCGGCGCATATCTGCGCGCCGCGACGGAGAATCCGACGCTGGTGCGCGCCTTCGGCATCAACGTGCCGCGCATGATCACGCTGACTTACGGCCTCGGCGTCGGCCTTGCGGCGCTGGCCGGTGTGCTGTCCGCGCCGATCAACCAGGTGCGCCCGCTGATGGGCGCGGATCTCATCATCGTCGTGTTCGCGGTCGTCGTGATCGGCGGCATGGGATCGATCATGGGCTCGATCATCACCGGCTTCACGCTCGGCGTGATCGAAGGTCTGACCAAGTATTCCTATCCCGAGGCATCCAACACCGTGGTCTTCGTGCTGATGGTGCTGGTGCTGCTTGTGAAGCCAACGGGACTGACGGGACGGGCGAACTGACATGGCAACAAACACCGACAACGCCGTTCCCGCAACGGGCCGCACCGCCGACGAGATGATCGCCTTCGTCATCATGACGGGGTTGCTGGCTGTTGTGCCGCTGACCGGGATTTATCCTTACTTCGTGATGCAGGCGCTGTGCTTTGCTCTGTTCGCCTGCGCCTTCAATCTTCTGATCGGTTACAGCGGCCTGCTGTCGTTCGGTCATGCCATGTTCCTCGGCACCGCGGGCTATGTGACCGCCCATGCGCTGAAGGTCTGGGGCGTGTCGCCCGAGATCGGCATCATTCTGGGTGTCGCCGCCTCATGCGCGCTGAGCGTCATTACCGGGCTGATCGCCATCCGCCGGCAGGGCATCTACTTCGCGATGATCACGCTGGCGTTGTCGCAGTTGCTGTTCTTCATCTACCTGCAGACACCCTTCACCCACGGGGAAGACGGCATCCAGGGCATTCCGCAGGGCATGATGTTCGGCTTCCTCGGCCTGTCGAAGGCGACGACGCTCTATTACGTGGTTCTGGTGATCTTCCTGCTCGGCTTCCTGCTGATCTATCGTGCGATCAACTCGCCATTCGGCGAAGTCCTGAAATCGATCCGCGAGAACGAGCAGCGTGCGATCTCGCTCGGCTACAAGACTGACCAGTACAAGTTCCTGGCTTATGTCCTGTCCGGCAGCCTGGCGGGTCTTGCCGGTGCGGTGAAGGTGTTCGTGGCGCAGAACGCATCGCTGACCGACGTGCACTGGACCATGTCCGGCGAAGTCGTGCTGATGACGCTGGTCGGCGGGCTCGGCACCGTGTTCGGGCCCGTGGTCGGGGCCTTTGTGATCATTGCCATGCAGCAGTATCTGGCCGGGTTCGGGCAGTGGGTCACCGTGATCCAGGGCGCGATCTTCGTGATCTGCGTGCTGACCTTCCGCCGCGGCGTGATCGGCGAAATCGCTCATTTCTTCAAGCGATCGCTCTGAATTGTGAAAATAACTAGGAAAGCAACACATGGTTGAGAAGAGACTCAGTAGCTTCATTGAATCGTCGCTAGCAGTTTGGCATCATTTCATGAGTACAAATGTGGCTGATGATCTGCTCCCGTTACTTGCAGAGGAGATTGTATTTCGATCTCCGGTAGCACATGAACCCTATCCTGGACGGGACGCCGCAATTCTTGTTCTGACGACTGCGAACTCTGTATTTCAGGATTTCCGTTATCACCGCGAGTGCGTAAGCGCTGATGGTCTCAACGTCGTTCTTGAATTTGAAGCGAAAGTGAATGGACGGGAGTTGAAGGGGATCGACTTTATCCGGTTCGATGCGGTGGGTAAAATTACCGAGTTCGAGGTCATGGTAAGGCCACTCAGTGGTTTAAAGGAGCTTGCATCCGCGATGAATGAACGACTCGCGTCTAAGAAGAAGCTGCTGTCTGGTTAGGCTTTGGAGTGAGGAGCTTACGTATACGCCAACGCTCAGACAGTGAGCGACCTCGCCCATAAGCGCATTGAGCTTTAATAGCCGATGAGAAAGCAACTAACCGACGATCAACTAGACGCATTCCCTGTCCGACAATGGTGTAATGGCCAACGGGCTTCCAATATTTGATGTGGAATTTCTGGATAGCTTTTTGACTACGAGGTTGTTGCGTCTCCATGACTGACGTCCGGATTCCTTTGCGTCTTATTCATCCGCAAGCGGCTAAACAAGGTTTGGCCGGTCACCCTGAACGCCGAAAGAAAGTTACCTCATGTCTCTTCCCGAGTTTCTGAAGAATTCACTTGAATTGCCGATCGTCGGCTCGCCGCTTTTTATTGTTTCAGGACCTGAACTCGTGATCGCGCAGTGCCAGGCGGGAATAGTCGGTTCATTTCCCGCTTTGAATGCTCGTCCGGCTCATATGTTGGGTGAATGGCTCACCCGCATTGAGGGTGAACTTGGCGAGTATCGTGCTCAAAATCCGGACAAGAAAGTGGCGCCGTATGCCGTCAACCAGATCTGTCACGCTTCGAATGACCGGCTATTTGCGGACATGGAAACGTGTGTGAAGCACAAGGTGCCGATTATCATCACATCGCTGCGTCCACCGGCTGAGATCGTCAAGGCCGCGCATTCCTATGGGGGCGTCGTGTTCCATGACGTCATCAATGTTAAGCACGCACGTAAGGCCGCTGAGCAAGGCGTCGACGGCTTGATCTTGGTTTGCGCTGGTGCTGGAGGCCATGCCGGTACGTTGTCGCCGTTCGCGCTGGTGCGTGAGGTCCGGCAGTGGTTCAAGGGCACAATTCTCCTGTCAGGTTCGATTTCGGACGGTTGGAGTGTAGCGTCAGCGTTGGCGCTTGGAGCCGATCTCGCCTACATGGGTACGCGCTTTATAGCTACCGCAGAGGCCGGCGCCGCCGATTCCTATAAAGCAGCCTTAGTTGCCGATCACGCGGCTGACGACATCGTTTATACAAATCTGTTTACTGGCATTCATGGTAACTATCTCCGTCCTTCGATCAAGGCCGCCGGGTTGGATCCCGACAATCTTCCTGTGGCAGACAAGTCGGTGATGAACTTTGGCTCTGGGGGGAACATGGGAGCGAAGGCTTGGCGCGATATCTGGGGGGCCGGGCAGGGGATTGGCCAAATCACGGACGCACCTTCGGTGGAAGAATTGGTCAAGCGCCTCAAGGCAGAATTTACCGATGCCTCGGAAAATTTCCTGTCGTCGGCAACCTTCGCCGCTCGCGGTGGAAGCCTTAAAGCCGGGACGCTAGCGTGATATTGACCGAAGATCACGAGGCGCCGCGAACAATCGCCCGGTGCCGCTCGTGCCCGGCGTATCGGTCAACGAAGTGCTCTAAGAATGACGGGACGCCTTCGTGACGACACGGGGTTTCGCGAGCGACGTCTTCGGAAACACCGCTTGACCAAGCTTCATCCGGAAGGGCAGAAAGGGCTCCGTTAATCGGGGCCTTTTCTTTTATTCCAATCAGCATAAGGCGTTTTTGGCACGATAGGGTCGGAACGCAGTGTCCGCCATCTCTGCTCCCGCATCTGAAAATCGAAAGGGAGACCAGATCGCGTCCGCGAAATCCTATACAAGGGTGTGAGAATTCAACTCTTGCCTGTGAACTACCAAACCATTCCCTGATATCGCAGATAAATTCGCTGATCCCACAGTTATTTCGCTGTTATGAAATTTACGGAATTCGGTCAGAAGTGCCCAGTTCATAGGACTTTTCTGAATTGTGCTCTCGAAATAAGCCCGATTTCGCGCAATTTCCCTGTAAAATTCCCTGTTAGCAGGGAATTCACGCGGAGACGGGTGCGAGCAGCACTGTGTCGCCAGCCAGCCAGTCCAGCTTTTGGAGAATATTATTTTTTTGGTGCAGAAAGGCCCGCAAACAGTGTGCTTTTCGAACTAGCAGGGTCTCCAGAGACACGACGTCCACTCCGGTATTGTCTTGAGCGAAACTCGTCACCTCAATTTCGCGGTAGATCGGCACCTTCAGCTCGTTGATCCAGCCGCGAGGATCCGCTCGATATGATTCTGCCGTAATCCGAGACTGTAGGGATGGCGAGGAAAGGCCAACCTGTCAGCTAGGAGCGGTGGCGCGCTCGCTCAACTGCTCTGTTCCTGCTGCCCCAGTTGCAGCATCGCTTTTCGCGCGGCTTGCAGGATTTCATCCGAGTGATTTGCGTCTGTCATCACACGAGACAGAGTGACGGCGCCAACCATCATGCACATCAAGGAAATGGCCAGCTCTCGAGAGCCATTCTCGCCCACGACGTTTTGTATGTTGTCAAAATATCTCGCGAGGTGTTTGCTCATAATCTCGCGGTTCTGATCGTTCGACCGTGCAACGTCACCGGCCAGCGCGGATACAGCACACCCGGAGTTCGGATTGTCACGGTGGATCTTACTCAAATAGCTGTTCGCCAGAGATTTGAGTGTCCGCTTGCCTTTGGCTGAGCCGGATTTAACAGCCGATGCTTCCCCGTCTACCAGCGCCTTGTCGAGGGCGGCTGCAACCAAGTCGTCTCGCGAAGCAAAGTGTCCGTAGAAGCCGCCGTGTGTGAGATCCACGGCCTTCATCAGGTCGCCAATGCTTACCCCCTCGAGGCCGCACTCCCGCAATTGCGCGGCCGCCACCTCTAAGATTCGCTCTCTATTCCGAGCCTTATCCGCCTTCGAATGCCCCACGGCAAAAATCCTCTAAACTTAACACTTGACGTTCTGCATGATAGTCATCATGCTGAAACTGCATGATGGTCGTCATGCACATTGTTGAGGGGCACAGTACGCGTGGTTCCCAGCAATTTCCATTGAATTTTCAGACGAATACCGGGCATGCCGAGTGAAGCCTCGCTCGTCCGAACGCGACCGCATGAGCCGGAAAACGGCCGTTATCGGGGGGAAGTCGTTGAACTCACAGGCCGGGCATGTACCGACGCGCGCGCCCTTTCGACCGGTGTCCTGGATGGCACGGGATATCGAGATCCGGCATGCGGACGGCGGCGTTGTTTATCTGAAGTCGCGCGTGCCGCTGGATGAGTATGAGCGCCATCTGCCGCAGTATCTTCAAAAGTGGTCAGTCGAGCGTGCTGATCAGGTTTGGCTCGCTCAACGCGATGTGCCGGATCGCTGGCAGACTCTGACTTACGGCGCCGGTAAGGCTGCCGTAGACGCGGTGACCGAAGCCCTGCTTGCGATGCCTCATGCCGCACGGGGGCCTCTTGTGATTCTCAGCGGAAACTCGATCGAGCACGCCGTTATTTCCATGGCCGCGATGCAAGCGAGAATTCCCGTTGCGCCCATTTCGACCGCGTATTCTCTGCAGAGCACAAGCCTGAGCAAGCTCAAATACATCTTTGAGCTACTCAAGCCCGGTGCGGTGTTCGTGCAGGACACCGATCAATACGACAGAGCGCTGTCGGCGATTGATCTCGGAGACGTAGACGTCATTTGCTCAAAAGGGGCATCCAGTCGCGCGGCATATAGAGCATATAGATTTGATGATCTGCTCAAGACCGTAGCCACGGATCGGGTCGCAGGATCCATAGCGCAGATCGATCCAGACGCCCCTGCAAAACTGTTGTTCACATCCGGCTCTACGGGCGTGCCAAAGGCGGTGAACATCACACACCGAATGATGTGCGCCAACGCCACAATGCTGATGCAGGCCAGGGATATCGATGCTCCGCCGGAGCAGGCAACGTACCTCGACTGGCTGCCGTGGAATCACGTGATGGGCGGGAACGCGGTTTTCAACCTCGTCCTTTCGAGAGGTGCCAGCCTCTATATCGATGATGGCAAGCCCGTACCTGGTCAGTTTGAGAAGACGCTCCGCAATCTGCGTGAAGTATCGCCGATTACCTACTCCAATGCTCCGGCAGGGTATATCGCGCTTGCCACCGCGCTCGAACAGGATGAACCGCTACGGAATAGCTTTTTCAAGAACCTGCATACGCTTGCTTACGGTGGCGCACGCCTTCCCGATGATATCTTCGATCGATTTCAGAAGCTGGCGGTGCAGACGGTCGGTCAGCGGATCGCTTTTGTTTCAACTTATGGTGCCACAGAGGTGGCCCCCGCCGCGACCACGACGCACTGGTTTACCGAACGCGTTGGATTGATTGGTCTCCCATGCGCTGGAACCGAGCTGAAGCTACTACCGCTCGGCAACGAAAAGTTTGAGATCAGAATCCGGAGCGTTTCCGTCACCCCGGGGTACTTCAATCAACCTGAGCTGACCGCTGCCGCGTTCGATGAAGAGGGTTTCTACAAGATCGGGGATATGGTCGAATTTCTCGATCCGGAGGACGTCGATCAGGGGCTCCTGTTTGCCGGCCGCGTGGTCGAAGATTTCAAATTGCTCTCCGGTACATTCGTTCAGGTCGGAACGTTGAGGGTGGATGCCCTTGTAAGTGCCAGCCCCTTCATTCAGGACGCGATTCTGACGGGCCAGGATCGGGACTACGTCGGGCTTCTAGCGTGGCTGAACACCGAAGCATGTCGCGCGTTTGTTGGCGACGCCTCGGCGTCCGTTCCTGTACTGATCTCGAATCCTGTCATCCGCGAAGCGCTTACCGCAGGTCTCAAGGCGCACAATATCGCGGCCGGGTATGCGGGGAGTCGAACGATCCGCCGGGTGGTGCTGCTTGAGGAGCCGCCATCGGTCGATGCTAACGAGATAACCGACAAGGGCTACATCAATCAGCGCGTCGGTCTCGATCGCCGGGCAGCGGACGTGGAGCGGCTGTACGCCGACGCGCCTGATCCCGGCGTCATCCTTGTCCCTCACTGATTTCCTTTCACATCTGCAGACTCCAGGAGCTTGAAATGGCAGACACTCAAGAAAAAATCGGTTGCGTGTATCACGAGACGCACGGTCATGTGCTCAAGATTGTGATCGACAATGCGGCGAAGAAGAATGCATTCAGCCCGGAGATGATGCTCCAGCTGTCAGACGCTATGACGCTTCTCGACAAGGACGAGAATCTTTGGGTCGGGTTGCTTTGTGCGAATGGCGATGACTTCACCGCGGGCCTGGACATGCCGAAGTTCTTCGGGCCCAAGGCGACCGCCAAGCCCATTCCGGAAGGCAACATCGATCCTTTCGGTCTTAAGAATCGTTGCCGCAAGCCCATCGTTACAGCGGTTCAAGGGATCGTTTTCACGATCGGTATCGAGATTTCGCTGGCGGGTGACATTGTCATCGCCGCTGACACCGCTCGCTTCTGTCAGATGGAGGCCAAGCGCGGCATCGCCCCGCTGGGAGGCGCACACTTCCGCTATATCACGCGTATGGGCTGGGGTGATGCAATGTACCACCTGCTTCTGTGCGATGAGTTCAAAGCAGATCGCGCGCTGAAGATTGGCCTCGTGCAAGAAGTTGTCCCCGCTGGTAAGCAAATCGATCGGGCGATGGAGATCGCGCAGCTGATCGCGAAGAACGCGCCGATCGGAATTCAGATCACGAAGGAAGCGGGACTGAAGTTCATCGAGAGCGGCGAGAAGGCCGCCGTGGATATCATCCCGAAAATCCGTGATCGCGTTTTTAATAGTGACGACATGAAGGAAGGCATTCAGTCGTTCGTTGAGCGCCGCCAGGCCGTGTTCAAGGGGCGGTAATCAGCATGCCGATCTACAAGGCGCCCGTCGAAGACTATCTGTTTGTTCTGCACGATCTGCTGGGAGTGCAAGACATGGATGACTTGCCCGGTTTCTCGGATTTGACCAGCGATCTGACCCGTCCCGTCCTTGAGGGCATTGGCCAGTTCTGTGAGGATATCTGGCAACCTCTCAACCAGAGCGGCGACGAGGAGGGGTGCCGTTTAGAAAACGGCACGGTACGAACGCCGGCCGGATTTGCGGACGCCTACAAGAAATACTGCGAGGCGGGATGGAACAAGCTCTCTTCACCGGAGAAGTTCGGCGGAGCGGGGCTTCCCGGAGTGATTGGGATGGCAGCGGGGGAGATCGCTGTCGGTTCAAACGCGGCACTTGCGCTCTATTCAGGTCTGACGAATGCGGCGTTGTCCACGCTGGAGGTCACCGGTGCGCCGTGGATGTTGCAGCATATCCTTCCGAAGATGGTTGATGGCGCCTGGACGGGCACGATGTGCCTTACCGAGCCGCATTGCGGAACCGATCTTCGCTTGATGAAGACGAAGGCGATCGAGCAACCTGACGGCACCTACAGGATCACCGGCACGAAGATTTTCATTTCCGGCGGTGATCACGATCTGTCCGAGAATATCATCCATCTCGTGCTTGCGAAGTTGCCGAACGCTGAAGGCAAGTTCGTTGATGATCTCTCGACGGTGAATTTCTTTCTTGTATCGAAGCAGAACATTGACCCCGATACGGGCCGGCTCTCCCACCGGAACGGCGTCACCGTGGGGGCGGTCGAAAAGAAGATGGGAATCAAGGGAAACGCGACCTGCGTACTTAATTTTGAAGATGCCGTGGCCTACCGCCTCGGCGGGCAGTCCGAGAACAAGTCTAGTTCTGCTGCCGGCATGAGCGGCATGTTTCTGATGATGAACCGGGCGCGGCTTGGGACAGGCATTTCGGCACTAGCTGTATCGGAGGCCGCATATCAGAATTCGGCGCATTACGCGCGGGAGCGGATTGCCGGAAAGCCCGGCAAAGGCTCCACGGAACCTCATGCGATCGTTTCATACCCGGATGTTCGGCGACTTCTCGTCAAGCAGCGCGCGTTCAACGAGGGTGCGCGGGCGTTCGGAGCTTGGGTTTCTCTACTCATCGAGAAGCAGCGCCATGCGGTCGAGGCCGATGAGCGGAAGCGATCCGGAGAATTGGCCCAGCTGCTGACGCCTGTCATCAAGGCATACTTTAGCGATCGTGCCTTCGATGGCGCGAATGCCACCGTCCAGATTTATGGTGGTCACGGCTATGTTCGAGACAATGGCGTCGAACAGTTTGTACGCGATGCCCGCATCTATCAGATCTATGAAGGTGCTAACGGTGTTCAGGCGCATGACCTGGTTGCACGCAAGTTGGCCGGTGATGATCGCGCGGTTCTGGCTTTTATCGACGAGATCGACCAAGCGATAGAGAAGTGCAACACCGCTTATCTTCGGGATTTGTCTGAGGCCTTGAGTGAAGCGGCCAAGGACCTCAAATCGGCAGCGGATTGGGTCAAGGCGACCAGTGGCTCGGCCCAGGATGTTGCAGCCGCGTCCTACGACATCCTCAACATTTTTGGCACCGTCGCCATTGGCATGATCTGGGCGAAGATGGCCCATGTGGCTCAGGATCTTTTGACGGCCGGACCCGCGGACAAAGAATTCCTAGAGCGCAAGCTTGTGCTCGCCCGTTACTGGATGCAGCGCGAACTTCCGATGACGCGAACGTTTCTCAATCGAGCGACGCTTGGCTCCCGAGGTCTAATGGACCTTGCAACAGCAGCGTTTTGAACACTCTTCGAATTCGAAAGGAAACAACGATGAACTCGACCATGAAGGCATTTGATCTGACTGGAAAGACAGCGCTGGTCACTGGCGCATCGCGCGGTCTAGGCATGCAGATCGCTGAGGCGCTGGCCGATCAAGGAGCGCGTCTGGTGATTTCGTCCCGCAAGGCTGAGGATCTGGAGACGGCCGCGAATCACCTGGTGGATCGTGGTGCGAAAGTAGAATGGATCGCCGCTGACAACTCAAAAGACCAAGACATAACAAGGCTCGCAGACGAAGCGATCGCGAAGCTCGGTAAAGTTGACATCCTTGTGAATAATGCGGGTGCCTCGTGGGGTGCGCCGGCCGAAGATCATCCTGTCGATGCGTGGGACAAGGTGATGAATCTCAACATCCGGTCCCTGTTTCTGCTTTCCCAATTGATCGCAAAAAAATCGATGATCCCGAATAAGTATGGACGGGTCATCAATCTTGCATCGATCGCCGGTTTGCGGGGCAATCGCGGCCCGACCGGAACAATCGCTTACAATACCAGTAAGGGAGCTGTCGTGAATTTCACCCGTGGACTCGCGGGCGAGTGGGGCAAATACGGAATCACGGTCAATGCGCTCGCTCCAGGCTTCTTTCCGTCGAAAATGACCCATGGGACCATTAAGGCGCTCGGCATCGAGAAGCTAACCGAAGGAGTGCCCTTGCGCCGTATTGGTGACGATGAAGATCTGAAGGGCGCAGCCCTGCTTTTTGCGAGCGACGCCGGGAAGCACATCACCGGACAAATCCTTGCGGTGGACGGCGGCCTAACAGCCGTTTGATCCACTGCGGAGTAATCGGGGTGCCGGATGAAAAGTGGGGAGAAGCGGTTCAAGCGATCGTCGTGTGACGCGGCGGTAGCGCCGTGGATGCCAGTACCATCATCGCACACGCGCGGGAACGATTGGCTGGGTACAAACTCCCAAAGTCCGTCGAGTTTATTGACGTGTTTCCGCGCAATCCGACCGGGAAATTGCAGAAGCGCGAGTTGCGCGAGAAGTATTGGCGCGGCCACGAGCGGCGCGTCAATTGGTGAAAACCAGCCGACGAAAACAATGATCTTGCAGGAAAGTTTCATATGAGCGACATCCGACATGCCGCCGTGATAACCGGTGCATCTTCCGGTATCGGCTTGGCTTATGCCCAGCAGTTATCTCAGCGAGGGTACGATCTCATTCTCGTCGCGAGACGGAAGGATCGTCTTGAGCAGTTGGCATTTACCCTCGAAGAACACTCCCGGAGCGCCGTGACGACAATAGTTGCGGATCTTGCGAATGAAGCCGACTTGCGTCGTGTTCAGGGCGTGTTTTCGGAGCGCAAGGACATCTCGGTCCTCGTGAACAATGCTGGCGTAGGTGCTCTCGGACCAACCTCCAAAGTTGATGTCTACAGCCTTGAAAACCTCGTTAAGGTCAACGTGCTCGCGCTAACGACGCTCTCGAAGGCAGCACTTTCAGCATTCAAAGCGCGCGGTCACGGCCTCTTAGTCAATATTGCCTCAGTCATAGCATTCGGACCATCGGCAACAGCCGCAGCCTACGGCGGTTCAAAAGCATACGTTCTGAATTTCTCGCGGTCGGTTGAGCAGGAATATACGGAAGGCGGAATTACCGTTCAAACCATTCTTCCTGGGCCTGTCAAAAGCGAGTTCTTTTCCGCGTCAGGTGTCGCGCCGCCAGGCTTTCCGGAGGAGCATTTCATGTCTGCGGATACGCTGGTTGAAACCGCGCTGCGGGCCTTCGATATGAAAGAGAGGGTGACCTTCCCGACGCTTGCGGACACGGCCTCGTGGGCGGAATTCGAGGGGGCACGAAAAAAATTCTACAAATCGGTTCTGATGACCGGAAAACCCGCAGCGCGCTATGCGCTCGCCAAGTGAGGATATCGAACGATGGTTTATGTGATCGCAACTCTGACGGTGAAACCGGAAATGCGAGCGGAGCTTATTGCCGCTGCGCGTGACGCAATCGCGGCCACGCGACAGGAGGAGGGCTCTATCGCATACGACCTCCACGAAAGTATGAGCGATCCGAACAAGCTTGTTTTCCTGGAAGAGTGGGACTCTGCGGAACGGATGCCTGTGCATGCGAGATCGGAGCATATGCGTGCGTTCGGACGCGTGGCTGTTAAATGCTTCTCGGCCCCTGTGAAAGTTGAGATCATCACGCCGGAGAAGGTCGAGAAACGCTAGTCGATTGAGTCGATTGTCCTCAACGACGCCTGCGGCGCTTATTAACTCGAATGCTTTGAAGATCGCTTCTTCCTGCTGAAAAGTATCCGGCACCTTGATGGTCGCGCATATGCCTGATGGAATTTTCGAGGTTGTAGAAGGGCAATTTGTTTTACTGCAGCTGCTGCCGCGGTTTTTTCTGATTTGCCTAGATCGAGCGTCACCGTTGCCAATCGGGCCTAAGGTCAGGCTGAAGAAGATACCTGTTAGCTTTGTGTCTTCGCGCTGGTTTCGGTTTGCTGAGGGATGCAGATCATTCACAAGCGACCTTTCGCCACGCACTCGGCGTTGCCCCGCGCCAGCTCGTGAACGCCTTTCGAAAATTGGCTTCGTCCCCAAAGCCGCACCTTTCCGCAATTTCGGACACCGTCAGCTGCGTGTTCTCCAGATATTCGCAAGCTAACGAAGCGCGGGTTTGGTTCAGCAGCTCCTGGAATGTGATGCCCTCATCAGTCAATCGCCGAAACAAGGTGCGGCGCGATAGACCCAATGCGGCTGCGGCCTCGTCAGCGGTGCAGCGGCGGCCGCTGTTGCCTATGATGTAGCTACGCAGCTCGCGGAGCAGCGGGCTTTCCCCATCGTCGCCTGCGATCAGCTTTTCGCAAAAGTCACGGCAGATGTCGGCGGTCAGCGAACTGGCGTTTGGGCAAGGCCGCGCGAACACGGCTGCATTGAAATGCCATTCCATTGTCTCGGACTCGAATTCGAGCGGGCACTGGAACAGCTCGGCATACGCGCGCCAGTGGACGGGCCGGGGATAGGCAAAGCGCATCAGGGTGGAGGGGAAGCGATCCCCGAGAATTTCGCCTTTCAGAGTGACCATAGAGGCGCGCCAGAACTCGCTGACGAAGGGCAGCAGGTCGCCCAGCGAATTCGGATTCCAGCTTTGCACCAACCCTTGCTCGCCCTCCTGGCGGAAAGTAATGCGCAACACAGCACCTGCGAGCTGGACGTGCTTGTGTCCAAAAGCAAAGGCGTCGCCAAATGTCGGGCTGGTGGCGAGCGCGAAGCCGTAGACCCCGAAATGATGCACCCTCTGGCGCTTACCCGCCCTAATCGCTAGCAGCGGATCTTGTCCGAGTTCACGCGCGGCCCTGAGCACGGCCAGTAGCTGCGTCCGGGTGAGCGTGCCGCCGAGCGATCGCAGGCCTGCAGCACGACGCAGTCTTTCGGCGTCGATTCCCAACGCTTCCAGCTCTTCAATCAGCGCTCGAAGACCATGGCCGACAGAGAAATCGCGCGGGGCGGGCGGTGGCACCATATCACCCGAATGATGGCACGATAACACCTGTAACATCAAGCGTGGTGGGCGCAGGGATGCCTGTCCTCAGTTCAAAGGGTTCAATTCATGTCTTCGATTCCCAAATCTGATTCATCCTGCGTCAAGGTTACCTACGAGGGGCCGGTTGCTGTCCTTTCGATGGAATTCGCACCGCACAACCTGATTGGCTTTGACCTAATGGGTGGTATCCAGGCAGGGCTTGCCGCTGCCAAAGAAGCTGGTTCGCGCGCTGTCTTGCTTAAGAGCGGCCTCAGGCACTTTTCCGCTGGGGCGGACACTTCTTTATTCCAACAGTCGCAAGGTCCGGAGGGGCGGGTCGGAGCTTCCTCACTTGCCTTCCTCCGGGAGCTGGAAAATTTCCCGCTGCCGATGGTCGCTGCGGTGCAGGGCGTCTGCGTCGGCGGTGGGCTTGAAATGGCGTTGGCCTGCGATTTCATCATCGCCGCGCGTTCGGCCAAGATCGGCTCGGTTGAAGCCACGCTCGGTTTGAACCCGCTGATGGGTGCGATCCAGCGTCAAGTCCAGCGCGCAGGGATCGTTAGGGCCAAGGAAATGTCGATGTTGGGTCGGCGCTACGATGCTGAGACGATGGAGAAGTGGAACATTATCAACCTCGTGGTCGATGACGAGAAGCTTGGCGAGGCGGCGATGGTGATCGCGCTCGAACTTGCCAATGGTCCGACGCTCGCGCACACCAGCACCAAACAGATCGCCAATCTTGCCGCCGCTCGGGGCGTCGAGGCCGCCGACGAGGCAATGGGGGAACTGCAGCGGCCGTTGTGGACTTCCGAGGACCTCAAGATAGGGCTCGAAAGCCTGATGAAGCAGGGCCCCGGTCTTGCCGTCTTCAAGGGGCGCTAAACTATGACCGCTCCTCTCGAAGGCGTGAAGGTCGTCGATTTCGCGCGCGTGTTAGCCGGGCCCCTGTGCGGCCGTACGCTGCAGGACCTCGGCGCGCACGTCACCAAGATCGAGCCGCCGCGTGGGGACGTTTCGCGCTTGGCCGCGCCGATCAATCCCAACGGCGTCACCGGTTATTACGCCCAGCAGAACGCGGGCAAGCGCGCTCTGTCGATCGATCTGAACAAGGCCGAGGCCAAGGAGATCGCCTGGAAGCTGGTGGAAGAGGCCGACATACTGGTCGAGAACTTCCGTCCCGGCACACTCGCCGCCTTCGGATTTGATTATGAGAGCGTTGCCAAGCGTAACCCGCGGCTGATCTATGTCTCAATCTCGGGTTATGGCCAAGGCGGTCCCTGGCGGGGGCGAATGGCCTATGCGCCGACCGTCCAGGCCGAGTCCGGATTCACCCACCACACGCTTCGCCATTTCGGCGACTTGCTGAGCGCGCCGAAGACGGATGCTCTGAGCCATGCCGACGCCTATGTCGGCCTGCAGGGGGTGATTGCTGTTCTCGCCGCGCTTCACCAGCGTGATCGCACCGGCGTCGGCCAACACATCGACGTCGCCATGGCGGCGACGATGTTGGCAGTCAATGAACACGCCCATGTAGACCTCAACGGCCTCGACCCGGGCGATGACCCGGCGATCTTGGGTGCGACCGACGGCTCGTTCTTCACGGGCCCGAACGGCGAGCAGTTCTTCTGCGCCATCAGTCCCGTCAGTGCGATGACCTACAGTTGGTACATCGCGGCGATGCGGCGACCCGACCTTCTGGAGGATCCTCGTTTCGTCACTTCGGCCCAACGCCTGGCCAACCGCGCGCAGTTCGAGGGGATCATCCAGAAGTGGATCTGGACCTTCCCAGACATGGCGACGCTCGACGCCCACCTCGACCAGGCCAAGTTGGCGATCGGCGAGGTCCACACGGTCGAGGAGCTCGCAGCCAGCGAATGGGCTGACTACTGGGGCGCGACGCTGAATGTTCCCGACCGGCAAGGCGGCGAATTCCGCCTGCCCGGTCGCCCGTGGAAGTTCTCAGGCGCCGAATTGCCGACTCCGGGTGCGCCGAGTGAACAGGGCGAGCAAAACGAGGAGATTTGCCGCGAGCTTGGCTATGGCGATGCCGACATCGCCCGAATGCGCGAAAGCGGCGCGCTCGTCGGCAATTTCGTCTCGCAAATGATCGCCATGGTGGGAGCGCAAATGACCGAGCGCGCTGCGCGCCATGCGCGGGGCGGCGAATGATCCGTGCGCTTAATGCCGTGGCCACTCAGACCATATTTGCGGACGCTATATCGCCCTGTGCGTAGCTTGGCATTAACCTAGGAAATCCGGGACTGAACGAAGAACGTTCATCTTCGTCAGAATAAACCATTGTGTCGAGCGCGAGCCGCTCGACACAATGGCCGCGTAGCCCGAATAGCCGCAGCCGACGCGTTGACGTAAGTCTTAATCATCCATGCGAACAGCAGTTGCCTCTGGTTATCCGATGGTGTCGTCGCTTTCGGTTTGGCATGTTACGGCCAACCGCCACTGGGCGACCAATGGCACTCCGCCGACATCGACACCGAGAGTTGAAGAAGTCTTGACATGACGACCTTGCCCGAACCGCAGATCACCCGCTACACGCGTTGGCTCCAGCGAGAGCGCGGGCTGCACTTCGATCCGAGAACCACCGAAGGCTATGAAGCGCTTTGGCGATGGTCGGTGAACGAGCTCGATGCCTTCTGGTCGTCGGTGTGGCACTACTTCGACATTCAGTCGCCGACGCCGTACAGCACTGTCTTGGTGGAAGACAAGATGCCCGGCGCTCGGTGGTTTCCCGGGGCGCAGCTCAACTACGTGCAGCGGGTGTTTAGCCACGCCGACGCGGCGCATGCCGCAGGTCACCCCGCGATCGTGTTTCAGAATGAGCGTATGCACGAACGCGGCGAGATGCAGGAGCTAAGCTGGCCCGAGCTGCGCCGGCAGGTCGCATCGCTCGCAGCGCATCTGGAGACGCTCGGCGTCGAAGCCGGCGACCGGGTTGTCGCCTTCCTGCCGAACACGCCGCAAACGGCAGTGGCCTTTCTCGCGGTGGCGAGTCTCGGCGCGGTGTGGTCGGTGTGTTCTCCCGACATGGGGCCAATCGCGGTGCTTGACCGTTTCCGCCAAATCGCCCCCAAGGTCGTGATCGCTTGCGATGGCTATGTGTACGGCGGCACATCACACGACCGGCTGCCGGTGCTAGAAGGCTTATTGGCCGAACTGCCAAGCGTGCAGCATGTGGTGCTGTGGCGCTATCTGGATGTGAACGCGAAGCACGGCCGTTTGGCCTCGGCGTCCCGGCAGGCGCACGACTTCGACACCCTGACTGCCGATGACGCGTCACTCATGCCCAAGTGGGTCGCCTTCGACCACCCGCTGTGGGTCGTCTATTCCAGCGGCACGACCGGCTTGCCGAAGCCCATCGTGCATGGCCATGGCGGTGTAGTGCTCGAGGCGATCAAGATGCTTGGCCTGCACAACAACCTGGGTCCCACGGTCGAGACCGGCGACCGCTACCATTGGTACAGTGCTACAGGTTGGATCATGTGGAACTCGCAAGTGGCAGGCCTGCTGCTCGGCACGACGATTTGCATCTACGATGGCAGTCCGGCGGGAAAGAGCGGAAATGCCGACTGGTCCACGCTGTGGCGTTTCGTCGACGAAGCCAAGGCGACCTTCTTCGGCGCCGGCAGTGCCTTCTTCGCCAACTGCCTCAAAGCCGAGGTGAAACCAAAGGAAATACTGAAGCTCACGCACCTGCGTGCCCTCGGTGCCACGGGCTCCCCGCTTGCTACAGAGTGCTACCGCTGGGCGTACGACCACGTGCCCAAGGTTGAGGGGAAAGACATCTGGCTGTCGGTGATATCGGGCGGCACCGATTTCGCCGGTGCTTTCATCGCTGGCTTGCCGACGCTGCCGGTGGTGGAAGGCGAGATGCAGTGCCGCTGCCTTGGTGCGGCAATCGAAGCATGGAATGAAAAGGGCGAACCACTGACTAACGAAGTCGGCGAACTCGTTTGCACTAAGCCCATGCCATCGATGCCGCTCTATTTCTGGAACGACCCGGAGAATCAGCGTTACCACGACAGCTATTTCGACATGTACCCAGGCGTTTGGCGTCACGGCGACTGGGTTCGCATCACCCCGAGCGGCGGCGCGATCATCTACGGCCGGAGTGACGCCACGATCAACCGCTACGGTATCCGCATGGGCACCTCCGAGCTCTACCGCGCCGTTGAAGCGCAACCCGAAGTGCTCGACAGTCTCGTGGTCGATCTCGAATATTTGGGCCGCGAAAGCTACATGCCACTCTTCTTAGTGTTGCGAGAGGGCCTGAACCTTGATCCGCCACTCGAAAAGCGCCTTCGCGAGGCCATCAAGACGGCGCTGTCAGCCCGCCATGTGCCCAACGATATCTTTCAGGTGAGTGCCATCCCCCGCACGCTTTCCGGTAAGAAGATGGAGTTGCCGGTGAAGAAACTACTGATGGGAACGCCGCCCGAGCAGGTGTTCAAGCTCGACGCCATGGCGAATCCGGATTGTGTACCTTGGTTCGCGGAGTTCGCGAAGCGGAGGGAGTCTTCCAAAACGTGAAGCCGACAAGTCTAGATAGGCGCCCACATGTTTGCGAGTTTGCAGAGTTTGCGCGCTCGACCTAGGTACCGATAACACAAGCATCGAGTACGGCATTGTCGGTCTTAGCTGTCAGCGTAGCATCGGCCAAGATTAACTCGATATCGGCGGCTGATGTGGATGCTATCGAATCGGGCTCCAGTTTGCATTCGCGCAGGTCTCCTTCGCAAATGAATGCCGCGGCGCAGCAACAAACCGCCTCGCTTCTTCCCTTTATTTAGTGCATTCTGTCTTGGAACTCGCGTTGGAACGAGGTTTGGGATGGGAAGCGTCGGCGAGAACTATGTTCGGCTGGTCGGAGGCGATCTTGTGTCGTCTGTCATTACCGATACGCCAAGCATGCGGATCGAAGTTCTTCGCCGAGAAACGGTTGGGCGAATGCATTGGCATTTTCGACAGCCGGAGCTGTCGCTGTTCTGGTTCGGCAAGGGAGCCGAACGCCTGAGAGCGACAATTGATGGGCGTCCGGTTGAGCGCCGGTTTCCGGGCAAGTCGAAGCTCGCGATATTTCCCGCGGCTATCGAAATCGAAGGCGAGTGGAACGTCGGGCCTACCCTCGACTACACGGTCGTATTCCTGAATCCGTCTTTCGTAGGCGAACGCCTCCAGCATGCGATCACCAATCCGACAGTCGCTTTTGAGCACGACGGATTGACCCGCGGCCTCGCGGAACTTTGCCGGGAGGCAGCCTCGCCGGATAATGTTTTCAACCTCATGGCGGAGGGGTGGTCGATTCAGGCACTGGCGCACATTTCTCGGGTAAGCGAAAGAAGCCAGCAGCCATCCAATGAGTTGCGTGGCGGTTTACCGGGTCGGAGTCTCCGACGCCTTGAGGAATATGTGCGGGAGAACCTCACCCAGCCGATCTGTCTTGGGGAACTTTCGGAGATCGCCGGTCTGAGCAAGCGGCATTTCCTGCGTGCGTTTCAGGAAAGCGTCGGCGCAACGCCGTACAAATACGTTCTTTCGCTTCGGATCGATGAGGCGAAGCGGCGGCTGTCAGAAACGGAGGACAGCATCGTCGATGTGGCCCTTGCGACCGGCTTCAGTCACGCCCAGCATTTCTCGACAAGTTTCAAGAAGGCGACCGGCGTGACTCCATCCTCGTTCCGCCAGCGCTGCCTGTCATAAACCGCCCTCTCTGATGAGCGCCGCCGTCTTGTCCCGGACTAAATGGCGTTTTTCCGCAAGCCTTGGCGCTATCCTGCAAGTCAGGACCAGCCTCCCGATCTAACACTATCCCATAAAAATCCACGCATCTGTGGCCGCATGGCCGTGGCTCAAGCGGGAATTAGGGGCGAAGCAGCCCGGCATTAGGGAGAGCGGGATGACAATTTCTTTCAAGGGATACACGCGCATAGGCTTTGCAGCAGCGATAGGCCTCGCGACATCGGCCAGCATGCCGGCGCATGCACAGGAAAAGTCACCGATCAAGATCGGCCTCATGCTGCCCTACAAAGGGGTCTATGCGCCTCTTGCAGTCAATATTGATCAGGGCTTCCAGATAGCGCTTGAGGAATACGGCAACAAAGCATCCGGACGACCCATCGAGATCATTCGCGCCGACGACGAACTGACGCCCAGCGTGGGCGTGCAGAAGTTCAACAAGTTCGTTCAATCCGACCAGGTCGATCTGGTTGCAGGTGTCGTCGGCTCCAATGTCGGCATCGCGATTTCGGAACTTGCTGACAAGAACAAAATGCCGATGGTTTTTGTCAACGCATTCGCCGATGAGATTACTGGAAAATTCTGCAGCCCCTATATCGCTCGCACGTCGTTTAGCGCCAACGGCTTCGAATACGCCTCCGGCAAGTATTGGGCTTCCAAGGGCGTGAAGACCGCCGTCACCATGGGCCCTGACTATTCGGCTGGCCGCGCATTCATCGGCGGGTTCAAACGTGGTTTTGAGGACAACGGCGGCAAAGTGATCGAGGAAATCTGGACGCCATTCCAGAAGACCAAGGACTACAGCGCTGCTTTGACTCAGGCTGGAAACTCCGGCGCGCAGATTATCTACGCCTTCTACGCGGGTGCGGAAGCAATCCAGGTTGTCAAGCAGCACGCCGATTTCGGATTGCGATCTAAGATCCCCCTGATCGGTGATCACTGGGTCTACGACGAAGCATTATGGCCAGCTTTGGGAGATCTGGCTTTGAATGCCCAGCATGTTGCCACGCATTATCCGGGCATTCCCACCGAAGCGAACCAGAAGTTCGTGAAGGCTTACAACGCGAAGTACAAGCAGGATCCGGATGTCAGCGCCGAGCTTGGCTATGACAACGGCAAGGCGATCATGCTGACTCTTGAGAAACTTGGCGGTCAGATGCCCGAAGATCGCACCAAGTTCATCTCCACGATGCGGGACCTAACGTTCGATGCCCCGCGCGGAAAGATCAAATTCAATGCGCAAAACAGCGCCTTGCTCGAGAAGGTCTACGTGATCGAAATCGTCAAGGGCCCCGATGGGAAAATGCAGCGCAAATCGCTGGATCAGTTTCCGGGTGCCGGCGATCTGCCGGGTTGCACGAAATCATTCTGATCCGGGGCGAGCTTCGCGTCCAGCGAAGCGCGCGCTTTCTCGAATTTGTGTGAAATATGCAGCTCTTTCTGATTCAGCTTCTTAATGGCGTGCAATTGAGCATGCTGGTGTTCCTGCTCGCGGTCGGTCTTACGCTGATCTTCGGGCTGATGAACATTCTCAATCTGGCTCATGGTGCGTTTTTCACGATGGGCGCCTATTTCGGGCTGGTCGTCGCCAACAAGACGGGCTCGTTCTGGCTCGCGCTGCTGATAGGTCCGCTGTTGCCGTTTGTGGCCGGCTTTCTTCTGCAGTTCTTTGTCCTGCAGCCGCTGGCTCAGCGCGGCCGCTCAACGCATCTCGATCTTGCACTGCTCACGTTCGGCCTGCTGTTCGCGACGGCGGGTGCAGTTGAGTATATTTATGGCTCGGCATTTCACAGTATCGCCATGCCTGATTTCCTGAAGGGCCGCGTTGCCTTGCTGGGCATCGAGTACCCACTTTATCGTCTATTCATTATTGCTGTTGGCATTGCCGTTGCCGTCGCGCTCGTCCTGGTGATCGACCGTACGCTGGTTGGCGCCACGCTGCGGGCCGGAGTCGATAACCGGGAGATGGTCACGGCGCTCGGCATCAACATTAATGTTCTGTTTGCGTTGGTCTTCGGGTTCGGCTCCGCGCTCGCCGGCTTTGCGGGAGTCATCTCGGCCCCCGTCATGAGTATCTATTCCAACATGGGCATCGGAATTGTCGTCACCACCTTTGTGGTCGTGGTGGTGGGTGGACTCGGCAATCTCAAAGGATCGTTCTACGCATCGCTCATCGTCGGGATGACCGACACCTTCACACAGGCATTTCTGCCGGAAGCGGAGCTTTTTGCGATCTACGCGCTTTTGATTGCAGTGATGATCTTTCGTCCACACGGCCTTTTTGGCGCAGTAGGGAGGGTTGCATGAGCGCGGATGCCATCCTCACAAAAGGCAAGAGAATCGGTGCGCCGAAGCGTCTACCGCTTCCAACTTCGCGTCGCGTGTACGCCACCTTGTTCGTCATTCTTGCGGCAGTCCTGTGCGCTCTGCCGTCGTTCGTATCCGGCTATGTCATGACACTGGCGGTTGAAGTTATGATCGCGGGCGTATTTGCGTCCGGCATCAATCTTCTGACCGGCTACACGGGTCTTGTATCGCTCGGGCAGGCGATGTTTCTCGGGTTCGGCGGATATGGTATCGCGATCGGAACGGCGTTACTCGGATGGCCGCTATGGGTGTCTGCCCCGGTCACACTTGTGGTGGTTGCGATGATCGCTGCGGCGATCGGTGCAGTTTGCACCCGGACCCGCGGCGTCGAGTTTCTTCTGATCACGCTGGCATTTTCGCAGATGTTCTACGGGACGGCGATCAAGTTGCGCTGGACCAACGGTTCGGACGGCATGACGGGAATTCCGCGCCCAGATCTGTCATGGCTGGAAGTGAGCGCGGACAGCCCCACCATCTTCTACTATTACATTCTGGGCATTTCGGTTCTGGCGCTGCTGATGCTGTGGCGGATTGTAACGTCGCCTTTTGGAAGCATCCTCGTCGGCATTCGTGAAAACGAACGCCGCATGATGTCGATGGGTTATGCGGTGGCGAACTACAAGGTCGGGTCGTTCGCGCTGGCCGCCGTGATTTGTGCAGTCGCAGGCATCTTGCAATCGCAGTACACTTATTTCGTCAATCCGGATGCGATGAGCTGGCAGATGAGCGGCGAGGGCGTGCTGATGGTTATCATCGGCGGAGCCAACGTCATCCTCGGTCCCTTTGTGGGCGCCGCAGTCTTCGTCGTCGTCAAGCAGGCGCTAAGCATGATCACCGAAGAGTACAATTTATTCTTCGGTATCTTCTTCATGCTTGTGGTTGCCTTTTTCCGTGGCGGCGTTCTCGGCGCCGTCAGCACACTGATTGGAAAGCGGAAATGAGTTCGCTCGAAATCAGGAATTTGCGTAAGGCCTTTGGCGGGCTTCAGGTCATCTGTGATCTCGATCTCAAGGTGCCGTCGGGCCAGCGCCACGCGGTGATCGGGCCGAATGGCGCGGGCAAGACCACGCTATTCAACATCATCACGGGATGGCAGCCGCCGACCAGCGGCGAAATTCTCATTCATGGCGTTCCGGTGCAGCAGGGACGGCCGGACCTTGTCACACGAGGCGGTCTGTCGCGCTCGTTCCAGAAGAACATGCTGCTTGAAAGCGTCACCGTTCTTGAGAACCTCCGCGTTGCGTGTCAGGCGTTCGATAGGTCTCGGCACTCCATATTCCGCTCGTGCCGGTCATTTTCTGACATCATTCGCAAGGCCCACCTCGCGGCCGAACAAATGCATCTGGACACCGTGCTTCATCGGAACGTCAACGAACTGTCCTATGGACAGAAGCGCCAGCTCGAAGTGGCGATCGCGCTATGTGCGGAGCCGAAAATCCTGCTGATGGACGAACCGGCGGCCGGAACGTCGCCCGACGAGCGCGCCAGTCTCATCAAGCTGATCAATGGGCTGTCGTCCGAGTTGACCATCGTTCTCGTCGAACACGACATGGATGTCGTATTTGCGATCTGCGATGTCATCACGGTGCTGAGTTACGGCAAGGTGCTCGCGACAGGAACGAAGGACGAGATCCAGTCCAATCCTCAGGTGATAGAGGCGTATCTGGGGCAGCATCATGCTTAAGGTTGAGCATCTTCATACCTATTATGGCGAAAGCCATATCCTGCAAGGCATCGATCTCTCCGTGGCGACAGCGCAGTGCGTGGCGGTGCTCGGCCGGAATGGTGCGGGGAAGACGACGACGCTGCGCTCAATATTGGGCTTGACCCCCGCGCGTCGCGGCCGCGTAGAGTTCAATGGCGACGATATCACACGGCTGCCGACGCATCGGATCGTGAAGTCGGGTATCGCTTTCGTACCGGAGGATCGTGGCATTTTCCCGACAGTCACCGTCGAGGAGCATCTGGCTATTGCCTATGGTGCGTCGAAACACCGGCCTCGGCGCAAGCCCGTGGACTATGTGTTCGAAATATTTCCTCGCCTTGCCGAACGGCGCAGGAGTCTCGGCGGACAACTGTCGGGCGGTGAACAGCAGATGCTGGCGATTGGGCGGGCGCTGGTGGCCGGTCCGGACCTGATGATTCTCGATGAACCCAGCGAAGGTCTGGCGCCGGTGATTATCGAAAAGCTCGAAGCGGTGCTCAAGGATATCAAGGCATCCGGGACGCCCATTCTTCTGGTCGAGCAGAATTATCATCTCGCGACCCAGCTGGCTGACCATGTCTATGTGCTCAGTCAGGGGCAGGTTCAATTCTCCGGCGACACGCAATCGCTGATCGCAAATGACGATGTCAGGCGAACTTATTTGAGCGTCTGATACGCGGCGATGCGGAATCCTAAAATGAAATGTCAACTTGGGAAGTAGAGCAATGCCCGGTCCCCTTCATGGCGTGCGCGTTCTGGATCTGACGGCGGTGGTGTCGGGTCCCTATGCGACGATGTTTCTGGCCGATCAGGGCGCGGATGTGCTGAAGATCGAGCCGACCAGCGGCGATGGCACGCGGCGGAGCCGGACGCTGATCGACGCGGCCGGTGAGTTCTCGGCGCTGTTCGTGTCGTGCAATCGCGGCAAGCGCTCGCTGTCGATCGACATCAAGAGCGATGCGGGCCGCGAGGTGTTGGCCAAGCTGGCGTCGCAGGCAGACGTGCTGGTGCAGAATTTCCGCCCCGGCACCATGGAGCGCCTGGGACTCGGCCAGGAAGAGCTGCGCAAGAAATATCCGCGGCTGATCTATGTCTCGATCTCGGGCGTCGGCGACAGCGGTCCTTACGTCAAGAAGCGGGTCTACGATCCGATCATTCAGGCTCTGTCGGGCTTTGCCGACATCCAGTCACAGCCGGTGACCAACCGCCCGCAGATGATCCGGACCATCGTCTGCGACAAGACAACCTCGGTCTTCACGGCGCAGGCGGTCTCGTCGGCGCTGTATGCCCGCGAGAAAACAGGCAAGGGCGACCACATCCAGGTGGCGATGCTGGACACCATGATCTCGTATCTGTGGCCGGAAGGCATGATGCAATACACCGTTGTCGGCTCCGAAGCGGCCGCGGGAGACCCGAACGACCGGCCTGACCTCGTGTTTCAGACACTGGACGGCTATATCACCGCCGGCACCATTTCGGATTCCGAATGGCAGGGTTTCTGCAAGGCCTCGGGCGATCCGGAGCTTGCGAAAGACGAGCGTTTCGCGACGCCGAGCGCGCGTTTCGTCAACGCCACCGCGCGCATCAACAAGATGCAGGAATACATCAGTCAGCGCACCACCGCCGAATGGCTGGAGCGTCTGGATGCCGCCGATGTGCCGTGTTCTCCGATCCTGCGCCGCAGCGAGATTATCGGCAACGACCAGGTGGTGGCGCGCGGCCTGATCGAGGAATTCGACCAGCCGACGGTGGGGCGGGTGCGGCAGCCGAAGCCTGCCGCGATCTTCGAGGTCAACAAGGCCGCCATCGGCGGCCCGGCGCCGCGGGTCGGTGAGCATTCGCGCACCGTGCTGCGCGATCTCGGCTACAGCGACAGCGCCATCGATGCGATGATTGCTGATAAATCGGTGCGGGTTGCAGGTTGAATGAGACGAACGGTTTCAGTTTCCGGAGAAAAAAAGTGACGGATAAAGTGAAGGTCGCGCTTCTTGTGGGCGCAGGCGATGCGATCGGCGCAGCCGTTGCGCAGAGATTTGCAAAAGGCGGTTACGCTGTCTGCGTTGCCCGGCGTGATGCCGGCAAGTCGCAGGGACTTGTCGATTCGATGAAAGCGGAGGGATACGACGTCCGTGCGTACGGTGTCGATGCGCGCAAGGAGGAGGAGGTTCGGAAATTGTTTGCGGATGTCGAGAAGGAGGTCGGCCCGATCGAGGTTTGTCTCTTCAACGCCGGATCGAACGTAAACAAGCCGCTACTGGAGACGACCGAAAAACTGTTTTTCAAGGCTTGGGAACTTGCGTGTTACGCGGGCTTTCTTGTGGGCCGCGAGGCGGCGAAGCACATGTTGACGCGTGGACGCGGGACGATGCTTTTCACCGGCGCAACCGCCAGCGTTCGGGGCGGAAAGGGCTTTGCGGCATTTTCGGCGGCGAAGTTCGGCTTGCGCGCCGTCGCTCAGGCGATGGCCCGTGAACTTGGACCGAAGAACATTCATGTCGTCCACCTCCTCATCGACGCAGGCGTCGACAGCGAAGCCATTCATCAGCGCATGAAGGCTGCAACTGGAATCAGCGCCACCGAGATTCCACCCGACAGCCTGACCAAGACGGCGTCCATCGCCGAAGCGTACTGGTTTGCTCACCAGCAATCCAGGGACGGCTGGACTCATGAACTCGATCTGCGCCCTTCAGTGGAGGCATGGTAAAATGGCGGACGAACTCATTCTCTGGGGCGCAGGCACATCACGCACGATTCGTGCGCACTGGGCGCTTCATGAACTCGATCTTTCGTACACGTCGCGGCCCATTCTGCCGCGATCAGGGGAGACCAAGACCGCCGAGTATACTGCCCTGAATCCGCGCCAGAAGATTCCGCTTTTGCAGGATGGTGACCTGACTATTGGGGAAAGCGCAGCTATCGTCGCTTATCTCGCCAACAAACACCAAAGATCCGATTGTGCTCTTGTTCCGGACTGTCCAAAGCTTTACGCGAAGTGGCTGGAATGGTGCTTCTTCATCGTGACCGAGTTGGATTCAACCAGTCTCTATGTCATGAGGCGGCATGGCACCAACAAGGGGCTGGCGCATATCTATGGCGAAGCTCCGCAGGTGGTGACAAAGGCGGGCGAGTATTTTCGCGAGCAACTCCGCCACGTTGATGTTGCCCTGTCCGACGGCCGCAAATATCTCATGGGAAGTCAGTTCACCACGGCCGACATATTGCTGGCGACCTGTCTGACATGGGCGATTGACTACGGCGTGGGCATCTGCGACAGCGCCGCTCCATATCTTGAGCGTGTCACGTCGCGTGCGGGATATCGGGCTGGTGAAACAGCAAATTTTGCAGAGATCTAAGGAATGAGCGAGATGCCCGGCCCTTCAAGATCGGGGGCGATGCGCTGTTCGTCAGTAGCCAGTATTTCGTCAGTGACCGATTCCAACCAGGCTCCGAAACTCGATTCTTATGCAGTGTTCAATGCGCACGCGTCATGTCGGATCGACAAGTCGGTGCAGGTATTCGCCCGCGTCGACAATATCTTCGACCGTCGGTATTCGACCTATGGCACTTTCTTCGAGACTGACGCAGTGCCCAATTTCGCCAACGGCGGTGCGGAGTTCGCGGACGCCCGTTCGGTTAGCCCCGCCGGGCCTCGCGCTTTCTATGTCGGCCTCAAGGTCAGGTTCTGATCGGCACGGACCGATCGCGCATCTTCGTCCAGTAGCCATAGCCCAGCCATCCCGCGAGGAACGCGCTCGCCAGCCACAGGATGATGATCGCGGTCATGCCGGCCCGGCTGGTCGGGCGCGCCGCAGCCTCGCGCGCCTTGATGCGATACTCGGTCATTATTTCAGAGGGGACCAGCGCAACCACCAGCCAGATACCCAGAGGCACGATGATCAGGTCGTCGAGATAGCCGAGCACCGGCACAAAGTCCGGAATAAGATCGATCGGCGACAGTGCATAAGCTGCAACCGCAATGCCCAGCATTTTCACAAACCATGGCACCCGCGGATCGCGCGCAGCAAGATAGACGGCATGTACGTCCGTTTTGATGGTACGTGCCCAGAGTGCAATCCGCGAGAGCATGTGCCGAAAAATAGCACAGGTCGGACAGTGGCGTACAAAACGATCCCGGATCGATAGATGAACATCCCTGTTAGATAAAAGTTGGCTGCGGTGCCGCATTTTCCGCGTTACAACGACGGTTCAAGGCTCGGAATCGGATGATTTTCCTGTAAAATCCCCTGTTGGCAGGGAAATTGCGCAGAGACGGGTGCGATCATTACTGCATAGCCAGCCAGTCCGGATTTTGGATTCACGAAGGTCGTGGCAGACGAAAGCGTTCAGGCAAGCCGCAGCGATTAGCTAAGGTCGCGATTTGCTTTGTCCAAGCTATTTGCCGGCAAGCATTATTTTCTTGAAGGTGCGGCGCACGACCAGCGGTGCCCCGCCTTCGTGATAGACAATAGACAAATTGAGTCTTGCTCGGTCGACGCGCCGCCGGAGTTTTCTTGCCCACGAAATTTTCTTGTCGAACGATTGGGTCGACCGCGGAAGTTGTGCGGCAAGGTCCTTAAAAAAAGTGGCCCAAATCGTCGATACTTGCGAGATATCGTAACGCGCCCTTACGTCCTCAAACGCAGCCTGTGCCAATGCTGCCTGTTCTGCAGGGTGAGAAAGTAGATCAGTAATGGCCTGTTGCCATAGCGACGGTGTATTTTCCACCAGTCGACCGGTCTGCGAATCTTTTACCACATCGCTGTACGGAGGTATGTTGGAATAAATGCCGGCGCATCGGCATGCTCCATATTCGCGATACTTGTTGTCGGTCTTTCCGCGGTTCGCCTCGTGATCGATGAGCGGTGCGAGGCCGATCGCCCAGTTGCGCGCTGCCTGAAAGCGAATGTAGCTATTGTAATCCGGAGTGTGGGGAAAAAACAGGACTCTTTCGCTGGGCGCAATGCGATTCGGAAGGACTCCTGCGAATTCGAAAACGGCTTGCGGAAATCTTTCCAGGATCGGCCCAACGATTGGGGAGATGAGTTCGAGGTCGTCAACCCGCGACGGGCTCCCGGAAAATCCAATCCGGATGCGTTCGTCGGACAGCGGCACTACATCTTCGATCAGAGAAAAATCGAAGAATGTCGGAAGGATAGAAATCTGCTTGTTGAATTGCGAAAGAAATCCCGCGAGTTCGCCGGAGTTCGTGAGAACTGCCGTCGCATTCGAGACAGTAAACTCAAGCGATCGCCTGACGATGGGGTGTCGGTAATATTCAGCGAGTGTCGAGTCACCGACGATCCGCCAGAAATTATCATCGATATAAAAAAGATACGGGTAGTTGGCATCGACAAGAGTCTGCGCCCAGGAGTAGGCGCGCGGATCGCCGCATCGGATAAACAAGGGGAGGGCGTTTGGGGTAAAGTCGGAACTTTCCAGCCTGTCCAGAAACTGGACTTTATAGCTGATGCCGTGCGGCGCGCAGGCTCTTAATACCTGCTCAATCAGATGTGTCGTAGCGATCTCGGCTTCGATGATGACGAGGAGGTTGATGTTCGTCATTTGGTCAGCAGTCGAGTCCGTTACGAAGTGGGCTGATTGGTTCGGGTGTAGCAATCGAGAACGTCGTCGGTATTTCCATCCATGCGAATGGAACCCGCTTCCAGCCAGATTGATCTCTTGCAGAACGAACGCAAAAGGTCCGGCGAATGACTGGCAAATACGAGAATCTTGCCTTGTTCCATAAATTCAAACATTCGCCGCTTGGCCTTGTCGGCAAACTTGATGTCGCCAGCGCCCATGACTTCGTCAATCAGGAGTATTTCCGGATTGACGCTGGTAGAAACAGCAAAAGCGAGACGAACGAACATGCCGGTCGAATAGGTCCGTACCGGATAGTCCAGAAATTCGCCCAGTTCGGTGAATTCCGCTATTTCGGGGAGCTTCTGCTCGATCTCGGCGGGCGACATGCCGAGAAGCAGTCCACGAATGCGAATGTTGTCGCGGCCGGACTGGTTCATCTCGAACCCGGTCGCAAACTCGAACATGGGACAGACGTGTCCTTGAATCCTGGCAACGCCCGATGTGGGAGGATAAATTTTTGCCATGACCTTGAGCAGAGTACTCTTGCCCGCGCCGTTGAGCCCGATCAAGCCGACGCGCTCCCCATGACCAATGTGGAGATTGAGGTTTCGAAGCGCATCGACGGCATATTGGCTGTCTTTCAGCTTTGGACCGGTAAAGCGGCTGACAAGCCAATCCTTGATGCCGCCGCCGTCGCGTTGGCCTTCAAACCGGATGCCGACATTGTCGAGGTGAATACCAAGATTGGTCATAGCAGGAAAACCAGCCGGTTATCGAGTTTGCGCGCGACGACAATGGCGATGGCCCAGGCCACTGCAATGTAGAGAAGGGCAAAGGCATAGTTCTCCAGCGGAGGGAAGCTGCCCGTCAAGATGGGATGGCGCACGATGTCGATCAGATAGTAAAGCGGATTGTATCTGTAGACGAAGTCGAGATGCTTTTCCTGCAGCATCTTGATTGGAAACATGATCGGCGTAACGAAAAACATCACCTGAAGGAGCCCGGCGAGGGCATAGGGCCAATCGCGAAAGCGCGTTCCCAGGTACGCGGAGATGACGATATGGGCGAGGGCTGCCGCCAGCAGCAATACCAGGCCGGGAATCGCAATGAACCAGCCGAGCAGGTCAAATCGCCGGAAGACGATCTGCATCGGAATGATGGCGCAGAAGCCAACCAGCAGAATGATGCTGTAGGTCACGAGCGCGCGGAGCAGATAGATCTGCTTTGGATAGGAAAATTGCTTGATGTAGCCTTCGGCTCCTACAAATGCGCTGCCAGCCTCGGTGAACGATGAGAGCAGAAAACCCCAGATGACGAATCCCGTGATCAGAAAAGGCAGAAACTCGCTCATCGGTTGGCCGAACATCACGCCGTAAACGAAGCCGGCGGCGCCGACAAATATCCCGAGATTAAGCAGGATCCAGAGCGGTCCGATAAACGAGCGCCGAAAGCGTGTCTTGATGTCCTGAATGCCTAGAAAGGTCCAGACCCGCCAAAGCCTGCAAGATGTCAGGCTGTCGGCGAGCAATTGTTGCCCAGGAGTCATTGCCGGTGATTCCATCTAAAGCCCATGCGCATCAAACCTTCCGAGCGGCTTTCTTCGGTGAAGCCGCACTGTTTGTAGATTTTGATGGCTTTGTCATTCCGTTCCATGACTTCGAGAAAAAGATATGGCAGACCTAGTATTCTTGTGCCGAACCGAACGAGTTCTGCGCAACTCCGGGTGATGTAGCCGCGTCCCGTCTTGTCCGGAGCTACAAGAAAGCGGCCTATTTCCGCCGATCCGCAGGTGCGGTCAATATCGTAAATGCCGCATTGCCCGACGGGAGTTCCGCCTGCCTCGATCAGAAAGAAAAAGTCGTCGTCCTTGGCAAGGTAGCGCTCGTACCAACGCTTGTGGCTGTCGAGTGACAATTTTCCGGAGGTCTTGAACCACACGCGGGCTTCGTCCCGGTTGCGCCAGTCGAGGATCGTTGTCAGGTCACGCTCTTCGATCAGCCGCAAGGTAACAGTGCCATCCCCGAATGGTGCGACTGGCGGCTTCATTGCGCGTATTTAACAACCAGTTCGGATATCCGGTCCACGTCGGATTTTGTCATGCGAAGATGCATTGGCAGCGAAATAATTTCTTTGCTGGCTCCTGCCGCGTTAGGGCAGGTACCCTGTGCGAAGGCATACATCCGATAATCAGTATTGTCGCGATAATGCACACCCGGGAAGATGTCGTGCTCGTTAAGTGCGATCATCAGGGCATCGCGATTCTGCACGCGAATCTGAAGAAGATGTTGAGCAGATTCGCAGCCCTGCGCCGTCTGCACAACCGCGACATTGTTTCTGTCCTTGAGATTCTGGCCATACCATGTCGCGAGCTGGCGACGGTAAGCGTTGTCGATGTCCAGATACTTTAGCTGGACGAGCGCGATGGCCGCCATGATTGAATTGCCGTGATACTTGTATCCGACTTCCTCAACATCATACATCCACTTATAGGCACTTTGGGAGGCGGTGCGCGCATACGTGTCCTTGTTGATGCCAAGCCATGTCAGCTTGCGAACGCGCTCGTCGTCGTCCGCTTCTTTGAAGCAGATCATTCCGGAGTCTGCAGTTGGCAGATTCTTGACGGCCTGAAAACTGAAGACGGTGACATCGGCGTCGTTGCCGATATGTTTTCCGCCAACACGCGTTCCCGACATGTGTGCCGCGTCGAGGACAAGCTTGATGTTGCGGGCGCGGCAAATTTCCAGGATTTTCTCATACTGTCCAGAATTTCCGCCAATACCCACGAATATGAGGGCCTTCGTTCTTGGGGTAATGCGTTTGATCACGCTGTCTGGGTCAAGGCAGAGATAGTCGTCGACATCCGCAAACACCGGCTTTAGCCCGGCGTACAAAATGGCATGATTGGTTGAGACGAATGTCAGCGGAGTCGTGATGACTTCGTCGTCGTCGTTCCATCCGAATTTTGATTTGAAGAGTTCAAAGGCAAGATGAAGGCCAACTGTATTTGAGTTCAGGAAATGAGCGTGCGGAAGTTGCGTATATTCCTTCCACGCCGTTTCAATTTCGACGGTTTTGAAGCCGAGGCCAGTCCAGCCCTTTTCAAGGCACTCGCGGATTTCTGCGAGGCATTCTTCAACGCGAAAATTGGGCACGAACAATTGGATTGCCATGACTGTCTCGTAAACTAGAGGGGCTCCAGCGCATGAAGCGGGGCACCCTGTCTGTCCTTGTCGGACAGGACAGGGGGAATGGATGATTTTGATTGTGGGGAAAGTGACGGCCATTCGATCGCGACATCCGGATCGTCATACCGGAGGCATCGTTCGTGTTCAGCATACCAATAGTCGGTCACTTTGTATTGAAAGTCGGCGGTATCGGATAGAACCAGAAATCCATGGGCGAAGCCCTCAGGCACCCATAACGCTTTTCCGTTGTTCGCTGACAGATATTCGCCGACCCATTTTCCGAAGGTTGGAGAGTTTCGCCTTATATCAACTGCGACGTCAAAAACCTCGCCTGACGTCACACGAACAAATTTCCCCTGCGGATGGACGACCTGATAGTGCATGCCGCGTACAACGCCCTTCGTCGAACGAGAGAAATTATCCTGTACGAAAGTGACAGCTTTTCCGACGGCTTCGGTGAAAGCGCGCGCATTAAAGCTTTCGAAGAAAAAACCACGGGAATCCGTGAAGACCTTCGCCTCGAACACGATCACTTCCGGGATAGCAAGCGCAGCAGCAATCATCAGAAGATTCCGTGGGTCAGCAAACCGTGCAGATATTTTCCGTAACCGTTGTTTTTCATCGCAGCAGCAAGTTCCTCAAGGTTGGCGTCGCTGATCCATCCATGTCGCCATGCAATCTCTTCCGGGCAAGACACCTTCAATCCCTGTCGTTTCTCGAGCGTCGCGATAAATTGGCTCGCTTCAAGAAGCGTTTCGTGCGTGCCGGTGTCCAGCCATGCGTGGCCGCGCCCAAGTATCTGGACTGACAGCTGCTTCCTGTCGAGGTAAAGTTGGTTGAGATCTGTAATCTCCAATTCCCCGCGGTGCGACGGCTTGAGCGTCTTCGCAAGGGAAACGACCTCGGAGTCGTAGAAATACAGGCCAGTTACAGCATAGTTGGATTTTGGCTGCGTGGGCTTCTCCTCGAGCCGCAAAGCCCTTCCTGATGAATCAAACTCAACGACGCCATAACGCTCCGGATCATGGACGTGATACGCGAACACTGTCGCGCCGCTGCTGCGTTGCGAGGCGCTAGCCAGAAGATGCGAGAAATCATGGCCATAGAAAACGTTGTCGCCTAGCACCAGCGCGCTTGATGCCTGCCGGATGAAATTTTCTCCAATCAGGAAGGCCTGAGCAAGGCCGTCCGGTGACGGCTGCACAGCATACTCGATATTTAGCCCCCATTGTTTTCCGGTGCCCAGCAACTGTTCGAAGCGGGGAACGTCCTGGGGAGTGGAGATAATGAGAATCTCGCGGATGTCCGCCAACATAAGGGTTGAAAGCGGATAATAAATCATCGGCTTGTCGAAGATCGGCAAGAGCTGCTTCGAGATTGACAATGTTGCCGGATGAAGGCGGCTCCCGGAGCCGCCAGCCAAAACGATGCCTTTCCGTTTCATAGCAGTCTCGATCTCGCTACTTCTTCAATGAAGCGTCTGGCATGTAGTTTCCAGTCCGGTAAATAGACGCGAAACCGATCGCGTAGCAGTGAAGTGTCCAGCCTTGAATTCTTTGGACGAATAGCGGCCGCAGCGTAACTTGCGCCTGTTACCGGAAATACGTGATTTGGATTTGCCTTGATCGGCAAACCACGATTGTGGGCTAGCCCCAGAAGAAACTGCGCGAAATCATACCAGCTTGTCTCGCCTGAAGCCGTCAGATGATAAGTTCCGGACAGTTCCTCCGGTTTGTGAAGGCTGTTCAACTGACCGAGCATGGCGGCGGTGATATCCGCAACGAGGTGGGCGCTTGTGGGCGCCCCGAAACTATCGGCCACGACCTCGATCTGATCCCGTTCGATCGCGCGTCGCAAGATTGCCCACGGAAAATTGGATCCGTGCACGGAGTAAAGCCAGCCGCTGCGAACGATGAGATATTTACAACCAACATCACGGATCGCGACTTCGCCGGCCGCTTTACTATGACCGTAAACGTTCAGTGGGCGAGGCCGATCCTCTTCAGTATAGGGACCGGCTTTCTCACCGTCGAAAACATAGTCTGTAGAGTAGTGTACGAGCCATGAGCCGAGGCGGGATGCTTCCTCCGCCAGGATGCGCACGGCCGTTTCATTGATCTGGTATGCTTTCGCTTGTTCGGTTTCAGCTTTGTCGACCGCGGTATAGGCGGCCGTATTGACGATAAACGCCGGCTGATGAAGCCGGATCTGAGAACGAAGTTCGTCTGCATTTTCAAGATTTACAGACTGTCTGTCACAGGCCATCAGTGGGCCAATGGTGCTAAGCGAACGCCGGAGCTCCCAGCCAAGCTGGCTGTCTTTACCGAGAAGCAGGATCTTGGGGGAGGACGATGTCATCGTGCGGAGTAATTCTGGCCCAGCCAATCGCGATAGCTTCCGGCAACGACGTTGTCGGTCCATGCGGAGTTGTCCAGATACCAGCGCACGGTCTTGCGAAGTCCGGATTCAAATGACTCGCGGGGATGCCAGCCGAGCGTCTGGCGTATCTTTGCAGCGTTAATGGCATAGCGCCGATCATGGCCGGGCCGATCAGGCACGAACGTAACCTGTCGTCTGTATGAGCCTTTCCCGGACGGACGCTCCTCGTCAAGGGCATCACAGATCGCGTGTACGACATCCAGATTGCTTTTCTCGCTGTCGCCGCCGATCGCGTAAGTATGGCCAACTTGTCCGTCGCGGAGAACAGCACGAATGGCGGAGCAATGGTCGCTCACATACAGCCAATCGCGAACTTGCAGGCCGTCGCCATAAACCGGAAGGGGCTTGCCGGACAATGCATGGTGGATCATTAGCGGGATGAGCTTTTCGGGAAATTGGTAAGGGCCGTAGTTGTTCGAACAGTTGGTTATGACAACCGGCAGGCCGTAAGTGTGATGCCACGCACGCACGAGATGATCGGATGCGGCTTTGGACGCGGAATAGGGACTGTTGGGCGAATAGGGGCTGCCCTCGTCAAACGGGTTCGCGTCGGACGTCAGTGATCCATACACTTCGTCGGTTGAAACATGAAGGAACCGGAACGTTTCTTTCTCTCGAGGTGCGAGTATAGTCCAGTACTCACGCACTGTTTCGAGAAGCCGAAAGGTTCCGACAATGTTTGTCGTGATGAAATCCTCCGGGCCGAGTATCGACCGATCAACGTGAGACTCGGCTGCGAAGTTGACGATCGCGCGTGGCCTGACTTTGGACAGAAGCGGTCGCACCAACTCCACGTCACCTATATCGCCGTGAACAAACGAGTGCCGTTTGTCCCCTTGTAGCCCGGCGAGATTGTGCAGATTTCCGGCATAAGTCAGCTTGTCGAGCGTAACAACCGGGACATCCTGGCTTGCGCACCAATCGAGAACGAAATTCGCGCCAATAAACCCGGCGCCGCCGGTCACAAGGATGGGAGAATATCCATCTGTTCTGAGAGCAGTAACGACAGTCATCCCAATGGGTTCCGGGTAATTTTAGCCTAGCGTGTGAGCAACCGTGGTCGGCTCCAGCGCGGTTATTAGGTTGACGGCAAATAAAATGCCACTACAGATTGTATTTGACGACTCTCATAAGAGCAACAATTGCGTAAACAAGGAGAGCAGGCGTCATTCCACACTTCTACGCTTTGCTCAGTTGTCGGACAACGGCCTATACGCACTGCGTGTGCTTAGGAAATTTGCTACAATTTCCAGAAGCGGACCTTCGCCTGAAACGATTTCTGCGTCACCGTGATCGTTGACGCGAATGAACGCCATGGTGTCATCCGGTTGATATTTGACATCGGATGTTCTTGCGATGGAAAACTCGCCGAGCGTCTGCCCCCAGGCCATTGCAATGGTGTAGATGCGGCTGCGGCTGCATGCTTCATCGGCAACGAAAGTGACGTGAGCGCTGTCCCGCAGGGCGCTTGCGACCCTGATAATGCTGAGCCATGTGCGATTGCGGCCAATCAGGCCGGAGCCTTGCAGGAGCAGGTTGCGTGTCCCGTCGGATCGGCTGTGTTCCGCGACCCAGTCGACCCTATCGAAATGCGGCGGCGTTGCGGTGCCAAATACGCGCTCCTGGATGAACTTCCCCCATCTGTCGACAAACTTGCGATGGTTGCGGTGAATAATGGCTGCCCGGCGCGGGTTGCTCCAGATCGCTGTCGACGTTGCGCTTTCTTTGTGGATAACCGTGGTACCCGCGCAGCAGTAGGTGAACAGACCCATAGCGCGAAGGCGCAACATTAAATCAACATCTTCGAAATATCCGGGGTCGAACAATGGATCAAATCCGCCTGCAGCCAAAAATGTATCACGGCGCAGCAAAAGGCATGCTGCGGAGCAGTAATCGACGATGTGTAAGCCCGGCTCAGATAGAACGCTCGCGGGTGACCGCGCGAGACCGTGACGGATCGTCCAGCCATCCGGACGAACATAACCGCCGACCTCCTGCAGTTGACCATTTGGATATCGCAATTCGGCTCCCACAGCTCCAGCGCGATGGGCAGTCTCAAGCGCATGAAGGAGCGGGCCGATATAGCCAGGCGTCACCACGACATCGTTGTTCAGAAACAGAATAGCATCGCCGCGCGCAGCCTCGGCGCCGATGTTATTTGCTTCTCCAAAGAAAAGGTTCTGATTAAGTTCAATCAGCCGTGCGTCATGAAGGTGACAGGCATCACGAACCGTCGACTTTTCATCAGGCCTGCTTCCATTGTCGACGACGATGATCTCGTATTCCACGTTCGATGTATGGGCCCGGATGCTCGCAAGGCACTCCTGCGTCATCCTTCCGAGATTCCAGTTCAACACGATGATCGAAAGGGTGAGAGAATGCTCTCTATAAGAGATATCGGCCATAATTGTTATGCATCGCTTTCGCCGCGTGACTTGCGCCATCGCCATTTATCAGCAAGTTTCCTGTATCGATGCACAATTCGCCATCCCGGGGACGCCATCGCATCTTGCAGAAGCGCGGTGACCAGATTCATTCTTGCCTCCAGTTCCGCATTGCGGTTCTTGAGTGCGGCGAGCTCGTCGATTTTCTCCATCCAAATCACTGCCTTTCTGGGATACCAACCTGTTCGGGAGCGGTGAACAATATAGTTCCGCGTCTATACCAGAAACAATGCTTTTGGGCTTTTCCGAAGTGCGTGCGCCAGCCGGCAGTATTGTTGGGACAGAGACAACTGCATCTGCGAAGTGTAGGACAATATGAAGGTCAGAGACTTAGTTCAGAATACAGTTTGGATTCCAGGGTCGGAATATGCGGAGGAGCAGAAGCCGGCAATTTCGGTACTACTGCCGACGTTCCGGCGCGGTGCTAGCGGCTTATTTCGGAAGGCCGTTGAATCGGTTCTTAATCAGACGCTGCGGGACATTGAACTGATCATTGTCGACGACGCGAGCACGGACGGCACCGCCGATCAGATTGCGGAATTCATGCAGCGGGATGGGCGCATCAGTTGCTTGCGGCATCCCCTCAACATCGGCTTGCCCGCTATTTCCGAATTTGAAGCCTTCATGAAGGCACGCGCCGATTACATCGCGTTCGCATTCGATGACGATTTCTTCTATCCGGACGCGCTGGAAAAATTGCTTGAGCACAGCCTCGATAATCCGGGCAGGGTCTGTTTCGGAAGCGTTATGCAGCGGGAAGGGCGCGGAGGCGTTACGCAAAAGGTTCGCCTTGGCGTGCCACTAACTTCGAATAACCTGCGGAGTTGGAATTCAATTCCGAATTGTGCGGTGCTTCTGCATCGCGATGTCATTGAACGGGTCGGGCTTTATGATCCTCACATCTTGATGACTAGGGTATGTGATTGGGATCTCTGGCGCAGAATTGGAGAACACTATCTACTGCATCATGTAGAGGTAGATGTAGGAGAGGTAACCGGTCCTGAGACCGATGATTCGCTGGGAAGGACGCATTTTCTCTCGTTTGACGCGAGCGAGGAGTGGATGCGAGGTAGTTTACGAAATCTGAAGCCTCAAGAGTATCTCGACCTTGATGTTTTTGCGGTCACGCCCGAGCTCTCATCGCGAACACGCATGATGATCTTAGAGCTTAGAGTCAAGTATGAGCAGAGAGGGGAGACTAATCTAAGAGATTTGATAAGTGGTGACGATAATAAAGTCATTTTCGTACTGACACCTAATCACGACGCATCAACAACGCTTTGCTTTGACTACTTGCCGCCAATATTGCGAAGCAAGATTCGTATTATACGTTCGTCAGGTGCCTTTCCACTGGCAGAAATTGCCAACGCTTCTTGCATTATTGTCGTACGATATCTTGCTGCAAACGATGCTTGGGCCGCTGCGGCAAAGCGCTTGAAAATACCGATCTATTATTTTCTCGATGACAATCTTCCCGAATTGGTATCGAAGGAAGGCGTAACATTTGCCGGTTCGGAGATATTCGAAGCGAATCAACTGCGCGTCCGGCTTCGGGATTTCACTGGCATATTGGTAAGTTCGCCGATGCTTGTAGAGTACTTCGAAGCAAATCTCCTTCACCCGAATGTGCAGCTTTTTCCGGTAAGTTATGCTGCGGCGCCTCCAGAGATTCTGGCCTCCCCCAAGAAAGTGGCAAATGAGTTAGTTGTAGCTTCAATGGGCGGACGACACCGTCAGAAGGGCTTGCAAAATTGCGTGCTGCCTGCGCTGAGACAGATCGCAACCAAGAGCCGGCCGATTCATGTCATCATTGGCGGCTGTTGGGCCGAGGACTTTGATAATTTCAGAGCTGCGGATGAGGTCAACGAGAACATTCAAACGACACTTCTCCCTCTTGAAGTCGATTGGACACGTGCTGTATTTCAGATCGCGTCCTTCCGTCCGGATATTCTTGTGCATGCGCCCAGCAAGACGCTCAATAACAAGTACAAAACTTTGAATGTAGCGCTATGTGCCTATGTTCTCGATGCTGTTTTGGTTGCGCCTAATGATCCGCCCTATGATCTCGTGGAGTTTGATGGGGCGGCCGTTCGCGTCGAACCTGCAAATGAACCGCGGGCGTGGCTGAATGCACTGCAAGGCCTTCTTTCTGCCCGTGGAACATGGGAAGGCTACAAGGAGACGAATGCGGCGTTTTGCCGGACGCAATTTTCGGGCGAACAAAACCTCGTTGTAATGAACGAGATTCTTCGAAGGGCGCCGGCAATTACCCCAACTGTCGTGGAGAGCAGACTCAAGGAACTATGTTTCTCTGTTTCTGCCGGGAGCAATGTTGCGAGCTCGGAGTCGCTTCGTGCGAGCTTGCTGCAGCTTTCGCAGATGCGCACCAGATCGCGGCGCAATCAGCGCTATCGGCCGCACCGGCCGCGAGAAGATATCTGGCCGCGGGTTTCGCCGGCGTTCGAGGACATCCGGCAGCATATTATCAAGAACAAGATACGCTCGAATTCGAGTTATCTGGAACTGTCCGACTCGATTCACGATATGGCGTATGCGGAGTATCCGGTTCATCTCAAGCAAGGGCAACTTAAGAGCCTGACTTGTGCATTGTCGTCAGAAGGAATTCACGACGGGATGATCGGCGTTGAATTGATTGCACCAGATGGCACGATGGTGCTTCAATCATCGATGGACCTCGCGCCATTGAATTTGCATCTTCCCGTGACATTCGATCTGCAGAAAACAATCGTTCCGCGGGATGGGACATGGCATATCCGATTTTTCGCCCGTTCGACATGGCCGGTCTACGTTCTTGAGTTTGCGGAATATGCGCGCTTCGGCTGGATCAGGCGTGTGATCGCTCCGTTCATAAAGATCGAGTACAATCGTTAGACTGAGGCAAAGGTGCGTTCCACGATATAGCCGCGTCCTCCGGATTCTTGCCTAAATGGGTACTCGTTGCCCGAGTGGGCTATCCGCACCGGCCCACATTGTCCAATTTACCGTTCAGCGAAGCTATGTCCTGTCCTTCAATTGTGCGAAGCCCGACCATGACGGCTAGCCAGCGGAATCGAGGCGGCAATCACCAAGCCGTCCAACTGGATGAGGAAAACCATCGTAGGTTGGTCTGAGGCCGGCGCTAGTTTCGACGCGCGCTTGAACGTAGCGATTTCCTCTTGTCGTGCGGGCCGAGCAGTGAGTGTTGCGTTCTCAGTGCAAATTGGGACGCCGCCAGCAGTGAGCGCACTCAGATCCAGCCTCAGATTTTGATCAAGTGAGATTCCAGAGGCTTCTGAGATATCCGCGGCTTCGAATGTGAGTATAGATCTGTCGTCAACGTCGAGCGTAAAGATCTCAGCTGACCTGGTCACGTTCATTCACCTCAAAAAATATTCCAAAAGAAGTGCTAATAGAGGGCGTTGGCACTGGTGCGGAACTCACCTATTCGCTTTTGCGTCATTCGAAATTTGCGTGTCTTTGTGGGGCTGCTGATGTCTTCCAATATTGACGGCTGTCAATAAACGGCCGACGCGAGCATGTAATTTCGTCGCTGGTTACCTTCGAATGACTGTGAGCTTCGCTATCGACATTGAGCAACGAACATTCTGGGAGAGTGTTCGTTGACGCGGAAGCACGAAGGGAGAAATGCCTTGCGTTCTGATGCGTATGTCCTGGACAAGATGCGTCGTCGCGTCCTTGCCGGCCTCACGCCCGAAGAGACTTATGAGTTCGAATTATTGGATGCTCAGATTCCGTTTAATGGAAAACCCGTTTGCCATTCGGCCGGGTTGTCTCTTCCTCCAAAAGAGCATCGTTGGTTGGAGCTTTTCAAGAAAATGGAAGCGCACACTGCTTCATTGCCGTCTCACGCACCGGAATATGACCAGTTGAAGTGCAGAGGAGCTCAATGAGGAAGGCTGAGATCAAGCCGGATCCGTAGTGATGATGTTTTCCATGCTCACCAGAACGAGCCGGGAGCAAGACGATGTTGAAGCCCCTTGTTGTAGGGACAGCTTTGCTGTGTGCTCACACAATCGATGCCGAGGCCCGCTCACGCCATAGAGCGTGGTGCGGCATCTACCTGGCAAAATACTTTGGCATCTCGAATCCTCGTCTCGCGGTCGCGCGTGCGTGGGCAAGCATCGGCTCGAACGCCGGTGGGCCGACTATTGGAGCCGTTGTGGTTTGGTCTCATCACGTAGGTGTCATTACGGGCAGGACAGCGGAAGGCGAATGGATCGTCCATAGCGGAAATGATGGTGGAGCGGTTCGGACACGGCCGCGTTCAGTGGCGCGAGCAATTGCATTTAGAAAACTCTGAGATCTCGACAAAAGAAAATACATCAAGGGTGCGTCAACGAACAGGAGCATGCGACGAACGCAAGCAATGCAACAGAAGTCGATCAGAATCTAGGGCCGGTTCGGGATGTTCGTCTCAACACGCTCGGAATAAGCGCTCCGTCAAGGGCGGGGCGAATCCGCAGTCGATCGATGGAACCAAGAGAGTGTCAATAGAATTGCAAATGCCAGGGAGGGCCAGCATTCGGATGATATGTGACGATTACAACATATAGGATTGCAGCGTGTCCATTATTCTGGTTGTCGATGACCACAGCGTCTATCGGGCGGGTCTTCGAGGATTGATAAAGGCCCGGTTCCCATATTCTCGAGTGGCTGAAGCTCCGAAACTCTCAAGTGTTGATTCAAACAGTCATTTTGATTTGATCCTGATTGACTCCGCAAGTCTGAGCTATGAGACCCTCGACCTGCTGGCTGAATTTCACGAGGGGAGGCCGGCGACGCGCGTCGCAGTTATGGTCACCTCAAAGATTCGAACGGACGTGCTGCATTATCTTTCGGCGGGATTTCATGGTGTGGTGCACAAGCTTCAGCCGGAGGAGGAATTGTTTGCTGCGATAAGCGATCTACTTTCCGGACGAATATACGTACCAGGTTGGCTGGCGGATACATCCGATGAGGATCGTCATCGTCCGTCGCCAGCGAGTATCCAACAAGAAACTCTAAAACTCACGCCCCGACAGAACGAAGTTTTGAACTTGCTTGCGCGAGGGATGTCGAACAAGGAAGTCGCGCGAGAGCTGAATATCGCGGAAGGCACAAGTAAAATTCATACGGCTGCACTTCTGCGCGCGCTTGGCGCTAGAAACCGCACAGAAGCCGCATTTATGGCAGCGAAACTGGCTACAGCGCGTGGATCTAAAGCCAAGCCAACTATCAAGAACAAGCCTAGGACCTAGAACATTTGCGTTGAATGAAGGTGAGAAATCTAAGGACGCGCATTTCAGAAGTAATGCGACTCAAGACTTCCGCTTGAAGCGCCTTTCGAGTTCAGTCGTAACATCGGGCGATGCGTCATAGCGGTGGCGGACTTGAGATATCTCAACTTTACCGAGATGCCCCCTACCATAATGGAACTGCATTATTTCTCGGCCTGTTTTTTTAGGTATTGGGACGTAGTTCATGAAACTGGAACAGTTTGACCAATCCGCCATACTCGTCAGCGACGAGAGGCGAGATAGATTTGCTGCGTCCGACGCGTTGCGCCTTCGTGCACATTCGGTGATACCGGGGGGGGCGCATACCTATGCCAAGGGCGACGATCAATACCCGGTCTTGGCACCTGGGTTCATTGCAAGAGGGCTGGGCTGCCACGTTTGGGATGTTGATGGCAACAGGTTCATTGAGTACGGGATGGGGTTGCGCGCCGTCGGGCTTGGACACGCATTTCCGAAAGTAGTTTCCGCTGTCCTCAGGGAGATTTGCCGCGGAAATAATTTCACGCGGCCTTCGCCACTGGAGGTCGACTGCGCTGAGAGCCTGCTCGAGATTGTGCCCGGTGCGGAAATGGCGAAGTTCACGAAAGACGGTTCAACCGCCACCACTGCCGCTGTTCGACTCGCCCGAGCGTACACCGGCCGCAGCCTGGTTGCGCTGTGCGCAGACCACCCTTTCTATTCTTATGACGATTGGGCGATCTCTACGACGCCGATGAACGCCGGCATTCCGCAGGATATCAGCGATCTGACGCTGACTTTTCGGTACAATGATCTCCCTGGGGTGGCGGCGATGTTTTCCGCTCACCCGGGGCGTATTGCAGCTTTAATCCTGGAGGCCGCCAAGGATGCCGAGCCTGCGGACGGATTTCTAGCGGGTCTGCGGGAATTGTGCCATCGTAACGGCGCGCTTCTGATTATCGATGAGATGATTACTGGATTTCGCTGGCCGCAGCACTCGGCCCAACGCCATTACGGCGTTGAGGCCGACCTCTCAACGTTTGGCAAAGCGTTAGGCAACGGCTTCGCGATATCTGCACTGGTGGGCAAGCGCGAGATCATGCGGCTCGGCGGCTTCGATCACAATCGCGATCGTGTATTTCTGTTGTCGACGACTCATGGTGCCGAGACTTCCGCGCTCGCCGCCTCGCTGGCGGTGATGAAGATTTATCGCAGCGAGCCTGTTGTCGAGACGCTGGAGCGGCAAGGTCGGAGACTGCAGGCTGGCATTGAAGATGCGGCGGCTCGCCATAACGTAGCTGAACATTTCCAACTCTTGGGCCGATCTTCCAATCTTGTCTACGCTTGCCGTGACCGCAATGGTGCGTTGTCGCAAAGTTTTCGTACGCTGTTTTTGCAGGAGATCATTCGCCGCGGCGTGCTTGCTCCCTCGCTGGTCGTCAGCTATTCGCATTCGGACGACGACATCGATCGGACGGTGGAAGCCATCGATGGCGCCCTCGGCGTTTATCGTCGGGCGCTCGAGGACGGACCTGAAACTCATTTGGTGGGGCGGCCGGTACAGCCGGTGTTTCGTCGGCGCGCAACGCCGGCTCCGCGGGTGACCCGACCGCGAAAGCAGTCCCGTTCGTCGCCGATCGATCGCGCCCTTCCTGTTGTGTCTCCATGATGGATTCCCCGCGCCAGTGAAAAGGGCTGGCTACTTTGTATCAGGAGGGGCAGAGGCTATCCGGTGTCGCTTTCGCTTCTATCGTGATGCGCGGCCAAATTTACATACCTGCTGCCAGCTGCTGGTCGTCGCGGATGGATATCAATCTCGAGAGTTCCACAGATGCCAACCCCATGGAGGACTGTTTGTCGGTTTGCAGCCTGGGTGTTATTGGCAGCCTTAGCCATAGTGACGATTGGGCCTATCTCGCAACGGCCTCTGACATTGTTACCTGCCAATCTAGAGCGCTTCATTGCGTGGGGTTGCGTGGGGGGCATTTTTGCGGCGGCATATATTGATCGCTTGCTTGTGCTGCCCTTCCTGCTCATCGGCGCGGCGGGTTTGTTCGAACTGGGTCAAATTGAGATTCTTCAGCGCCACGCTCGTTTGGCTGATTTCCTGGTAAAGGCTGCCGGAGGACTGGTGGGCATTGGCTCTATTCGAGCCATTCAGTTCCTTTACTTAGCGAAATAGCGAATTCATCGCTCTTGCGGTTCTTTGACAAAGGCATCGAGTGGCGCTGTCATCTGTCGAATCCGTGCTGCCACGGCTTTCGCCGCGATCTCGCCTTCGGTTATTTCGTAGGAATGTTCGGCAAACAGTGTAGTGGCCTGAACTTGGCCAAGATCGAAAAAGGACTTCACTGCGCTCCAGCCCTGGAGGTCACGAAATGCTGGATTAAGCGTATTGGTCTCTTTGTCCACTTCGTACGACAAACCATCTTCCGCGAAGATGCCTGAGTCGCACGCAAGACCCACAGCGCACGCCGCTGTGTTGCACGGGCGCTGACCCAGCCAAAGAAATCCAGCCCGTCGGTTCTCGGCTTTACCCCAGTTTTGAAGATTAAAGCGGGGGGCATCGTTGCCACGGTACCCCTCCAACAGTACCGCCAGTCGCTCCAGACGTTCACGGTTCATATTGTCTTCCGTGTTTCTTTGAGAATTGGAAACATGATCGAAACGATAATTCTCTCACGTAGATGGCCGCCCGAAATGCATGCAGGCGAGAGAGAGCCTTCCCTGAGATCACATTGATGCCCACTCCCGTCAGCTAACGCGCGCTGAGGGAGCGATGCTTCAATGCTGAGCTTCCAACTCGGCTAATGTGGTTTAGCCAATGTCTGCGCCAAGTTTGCACTCAAGTCGGCCTGACGTAGTGCCCCGGCAAGGCCGGCACCTGAATCAGCAAAACTTGTGGCTGCGTATTGGTTTACTAAATCCATCGACGTTTGGATAACGGCGCTTTGCTGGAGCGCTGGCTGAGCCGCGCGGGCTGTTCCCACAGCGACCAGGCTGACATTGTCGTAGAGTGCGCCCAGCCCGTCAGCCCCCTGGTCAGAGGCCTCCCGGAAGGTGAGGCGGTCCTCTCCGCCGGTGCCGGTAACGGAGAAGCTAAAGGCCTTCCAGTCGCTGCCGGCGGTGCCGGGCACGACGGACGCGACCACCTGGTCGTTCCACAGCACCTCCATTGTGGTCGTCGAGCCGGTGAAACCGGGGCGCGAGCGCGCATCGAAGGTGAGCTCGTAGCTCTGTCCGGCAACAGTTTTCACGGACTGATAGAAGCCGTCACGAGCACCGAGAAAATCGAGCTCGCCAAAGTTTGAACCATCCGTCGCCTTTACGTTGTTGAGGTTGTTCCACAGTTCGATCGTCCCGCCGGTCAACGCAGTCCAGCCGGGAATGGAACTGAAGCCTGCCCAACGGCCCGATGCGACAGGGGACGCCTCGAACGACCCGTTCACCAGCAGGTTCGCACCTGTCACTGGCGGTGACGTTACTGGGGGCGACGTCACCGGCGGCACAGATGCCGCATCCACTCTCAGGCTTAACGCAGATGATGCCGAACTGGTGTTACCAGCGGCATCCGTCGCCCTCGCAGTAAAGTTGTGCGTACCAGTAGGCAATTGGGCCGTCGCAACACTCCAGGCACCGCTCGTTGTCGCCTTGGCCGTGCCGATCTGAGTTGTCCCGTCGAACAATTTGACGGTGCTGCCTGCCTCCGCCGTGCCGGACAATGTCAGGACGCTCGCAGTCGTGATCCTGTCTCCGACGGTGCCCGTATCTGGTGTGAACGCGACAATCTTGGGCGCCGCAGGCGCAGTTGTGTCAGGCGTGCCAGTAACCGGGGGAGTCTGTACTGATCCAAGCAGCGGCGGAGGATTTGCCTGGAATTGCGCTGTGGTTGAAGAATAGAAGCCCAGCGTGGACCATTGGGTCGAGAGCTCTTTCCAATTGTTGGTGCCGACTCCCGGATTATTGCTGAAATCGCTTACAAAAGGGGCGCTCGCATTGCGCCACCAGTCGGCTCCCAGCTGGGCAATCAGGTGCAGATTCGGGTCGGTCACCCGCATGTCCATTTGGACATACACGGCGTCGACAGATCCGGCTGCGAAAGTTCCCCGTGCGGTTGGCCAGATATGGTCCATATACCCGGCCGGAGGCGCACCGATGGCCGTGCTGCCGCCTGAGCCAGTGCTTATCCTCATGTCCCGGGTGGGGCCGGAGAAGTCAGTAACGAACTGCCCCCCGGTGATTCCGCCTGTTGCCTGATTTTGAACCAGGACCCATTCGCCGGTAGCTTTGAGGTGAACATAGGTTCTTGAATTCGCAATTTCGATCGATGCCGATGTATTCGTATACGCCGGAGTTCCGGCTTCCTGATAAATATGCGCCCAACCGGTCACGGCGGTGAAATTGGACGGAGGCGTGGGGTCGTCCACGTTCCGGCCGCTGTAAAAGCCCCAACCCGCCGGTACGCCAACGGGAACTCCGTCGCTGCCGCCAACCGTGTTTTGGGCGATGATGTTCGAGATAGAAATTGCCATTCACTTGTTCCCCTAATGGTTCCGCCCATCCCCAAACCTAACCTTTGCTCACAAGCGCAATCCGCATTGTGAGTCGGTCAGATCAAAATCGAGGGGAACGCTGGCAACAGACTTTGTCGTGAATGTGTTTCGTTTTGGGGCAACCGTTGAAAGGAGGGTAGAACGCTTCAGGACTGCGTTGTGAGCTTCGCCGAAACACTTGAAACCAAACCACTTTGCAACCAGACGCGGCAAAACGTCCCTCCGTCGATAATGTCAGGGGCGGATGGAACTGACATCCAATATCAATTTCTTGCAGGAGGAACTCCAAACTCGTGGGAAGACGCGCCGGAGGCTTGGTCGATCGCGGAGGCCCGCTATCGTGCGTGGCCAGTCTCGCCTGGCAGAGAAGGAACAATAAGCGGGTGGTCGGCCCTGCGATTTGGAAGAGAGCATGGAGAAGCAGTCGCGCGAGGTCTGACATCGCGAGGTGTTGGCGCTGTTTCCGCGAGCGGGGGCGGCGGATTCATCAGAAGCCTGTGTGTACTCCAAGAATAAAAGCGGAGAGTGGACCAATCCGTCGAAAGTTCGACCCAGTTACTCATCCCGGCCCCCGGATTGTTGGCGAAATTCCGCAGAAATGTGGAGCTTGCGTCACGCCACCAATCGGCTCCAACGTTCGCGACGAACTTCATGCTTGCGTCGTTTATTTTCATATCCATTTCGACATACACACCATCGACGCTTCCGGCGGGATAGGTGCCCCGATCTATTATCCAGAAGTGGTTATTGTATCCCACGGGTGGAAAGCCGATGGCCACGCTGCCGTCCGGCTGCGTGCTTAACTTCATCGGAGGAGCGGGCTTCGGTTTGAAGTCCGAGACAAAGTGGTCCCCAGCGATCCCGTGTGCCGACTGGTCCTGTATTAATATCCATTCACAGGTGCCGCTGAGGTGCACGTAGGTTTTTGCATTTGCGACCACGATACCTCCATCCGGATTCGTATACTCAGGCGCTCCCGCTTTTGGATAAACTTGCCCCCATCCTGTGACGGCGGTGAAATCCGAAGGTGGCGAGCTGGCGCCCGGAGGCTTGTGCGAGCCGCGATACCACGCGTAATTCCTCGGCACTCCGAAAGGATATCCCTGGCTTTGGCCGGGAGTGTTCTGATCTATCGCATCCAAAATTGGCGAGATCGTCTTCTTATCAGGCAATACTTCTGCGGGACTAGCCAGAACGAAACTTTCCGACGCCATACAGAACGCCACGGCTAGCCCCGTCAGGTGAAACGCTCTGGCAGGTCCGTTTGTACGGAGACTCAGTTCGCAATATCGCATGAGTGCGAGCGACAATATGAGAACTAGGAACTCGTAAGGATCGAACAGCATGGCGAGATCCCCAAGAGTCCAAAGTATAGGCCGCGCTTATCACCAAGTTGACGATCCTCAATAAGCCCGTAGTGGCCTCGATTACGATCCAGTCGCCAGCTGCGTGCTGCGGACCGCAGTCTGCGGCGTTGTGGAGTATCGGCCATGAATGGAAAGTCGGGAGGGCCCACTACGTTTGAGGAGTGGCGCCAGCACCATTATGAAATTGAAAAGAAATATGCTCGTCAGATACTGGAAACGCCAAAGGGATCGGATCAACGCCGACAGGTGTTCCAGCAAGCTTACAGCGATGTGATTGGTAACATAATCGAGAACTACAACCCCGGCGGGGGCGAAACTAATTACACCGATACGGTGGTCGGTATCGTGAAGTCGCTATTATCACCGTCACGCAAGCATACTGCGACGATCTTCGATCTGGGCTGCGGGAGCGGCAACTTGCTGATGGCGCTGGCGAAGGACGGATACAATGTTTACGGCATCGACGTGTCTCAAGCGTCGATCGCACAGGCGAAGCAGGATCTCAGCCGCTTCGCGATATCAGACCACGTTGAGCACGGCGATTTTCTTGACTACGATCCCCCGGCAAAGTTCGACGTCATCGTCATGGACAATGTGATTGAACACCTGGTGCCGGACGAAACGCCCGACATACTTGCCAAGTGTTATGAGATGCTCGCTCAAGATGGTTATCTGGTGGTTCTGACACCGCATTCGTTCTCCGGACCGCATGATGTCAGCAGGTATTTTTTGCCCTTCGGCTCGAAGGCGGAAGGATTTCATCTGAAAGAGTTTTCTTTCACCGACATGAACGAGTTCCTCTTGGATGCAGGTTTTCAGGAGGTCTGGGGCTTTCCATTCCATCCCAGGCTGCTGGGTAAATATCACCTCACGCCCAAACCGTCTGAATGGGCTGCTCGCAAGAGCATGATGTTGGAAAAGGTCGCGCAACTCGGGCCATTTCCAAAACTCCTCAGGCTTGGTCGGATGTCTGCGCGTATGGTCACGGCTCTCGCGTTCCCCACGGTTGCGGTAGGTGTAAAGCGACTGGGAGAAACGTCGAGCAAAGATGCGGGTCGGCCGTTGCATACAAAGCCGCAATAGCTCCGGGGGCATTCTAAGGGGTCTATTCGAGCCCAATTTAGCAATCGTCCAAGTTGATGATCGTCAAATTTCCCAGCGGCCGGCAGCATTACTCTGCGGCGTCTGGACTCTAAGTGTGTCCGCGGCAGCTGCGACGCGACGTAGGAATGAAGATTGAATAAGGCTCGGTTTCTGAATCTCCATTACAAGACCGGGCCTAGCACGTGTGACGCGGTCGACGGGTCGCCTGCGAGACGTCTTGCATGTATCCGGGGAATGAAAGATGTCAGGTTTATTCACAGTCATATCGCCGTTTATGAAAGCGTTCCGGATATCGCGCGCCCGGCGGATCAAACGATTCTTTCCGGATATCGACAATCGTTCGGTAGCAGACGTCGGGGGTTCGCTTCATTTTTGGGGATTCGTAAAATCGGAAATCAAGCCAAAGCGAATTATGATCTATAATATAGCGCTGGATCGTCAATTTAATCCTGACAACCTGGGGCGAGACTCTGACGACATCCAGGCAACGGTCTACGATGGAAAACACATTCCGGTAAATGACAAGCAGATTGATATACTGATCTGCAATTCAGTTATCGAGCACGTTCCACCACCCGAACGCATCGGACTTGCGCGCGAGATTACCCGAGTAGCGCGAAATTACATTATCCAAACTCCCGCAAAATCGTTTCCGGTTGAGCTTCATTTTTTAATGCCGTTCCTGCATTGGTTGCCGAGGCCCATGGGCCGAGTTGTTGCGAAGTTTTCACCATTCGGACTGGTGGAGCGCAATGCAGCGCTGACGAGACAATTGTTCGATGAAACAAATCTGCTAACCGCCAAGGAGTTTCGACGTCTCTTTCCGGAAGGGCAGTTCGTCATTGAGCGGTTTCTCTTCTTGCCCAAGTCCTATCTGATCATCAAAGCTGCTACATGAGCGCGCCGGTTGTTCAATCAGGATGCAGTCGTCTTGAGCGCGTTGTTAGAGAACTCTCGGCGTAGGATCGCAGATTGATGGCGCCCACGGCAACATCAGTGTCAGGACAGGAGTGGGCGATGTCATCCTCATCGGAATCGGCGGGCCGTCCCCTCATTACCGTTGCAATTCCAACGTTCAACAGAGCCGCATTGCTCAGAAGTTGCGTTCAGTCGGCCTTGTTGCAGACTTATGAGAACATCGAAATACTCGTTTCGGACAACGCATCGGAGGACGATACGGCGGAGGTCTTGCAGGAATTCACCGATAAAAGGCTGCGGGTAATAAGACAGGAAGCAAACATCGGTCTTCTTCCCAATTGGAATATATGCTTGGCGGCTGCCAGGGGCGAATACGTCGTTTTGGTTTGCGACGACGATAGAATACATCCGCGATTAATCGAACGGTGCGTTGATGTCATCGGAAAGCAAACGCAAGTTCCTATCGTTGTCGCATTGAATAACTTCCATATGTCCTCGTCGGGCCACACCAGGCCAGCCCGCGCCAGTAAACGCATTGGCTCGGGACTCCGGGACGGTATGGATGTGCTTATGGAATTCTTGACCGATGAGATTACTGTCGCAAACTGCAGTGTTATGATGCGAACGGAGATCTTGCGTTCGCGCGGGGGATTTCCGCTCGATTATCCTCATACAGCGGACGTCGCAGCTTGGGCGCCCCTTCTCTTTGGAGGTAAAGTCGGTTTCGTCAATGAAGCTTGGTCAACCGTCAATTTTCATGCCGATTCGGAAACGGGCAGATTGAGTGCAGTGCAGATTCTGTCGGACGGCTGGAGGGTTGCGAATCTTATTTCGGAGTTGGCAGAGGAACGCGTCAAGGTTGTATCTGAACGCCGGGAAATTGAGTTGCAAGCGAGGCGCTGTTTTTCTCGGCGAGCCTTGTTGTTTTTGGCGTATTACCGCAGCAGCGGCGCCGGTTTGTCCGAGATTTTAGCGCTGGTATGGCGCTTTCGAAACGACCTCGTTACCGTGAACAAGTTGTCGGTCCTGAAATTTGCAGCGGTCATCCTCTGCCCAAGGCCGATAGCAGAGCGACTTCGGTACCTCAAACAGTCATTCGCGCAAGCTTGGCGACATCGTCAAACGGCCGTCAAACCTGGATGAGATCGCTCCAGGCGAAGCGCAGGCGTCTTCGTCTGAGTTCTCGTGCGCGATCAGCTCGGCTAACATCAGCAGCCTGCGAGGAGAGGTTATGCTGGTACGGCGACGTTGATCCATGCGCATCGGAAGGACCCTTCTGTCGGGTCTCTTGCGAACGAGGCCTGCGCTCCAGGCGTCGGCGGCCGGTAATCGGAAAACTAGGCTTCGTGGGCAAGTTCCGTCGCATCGCCGTTGGACGCGATGTTTCCTGACGCCAATGAAAATCGCCCAGCGTATGTGAAATAAAGCGTCATTGAAGCGAAATGGTCGATCAGATTTTCGGAAAGGAAATAGATCAGTAACACCATGAAAAGTACCCTGGTCAGACCTGCCTTCAGATTGAGCAGTACATGCAGCAGGAAGCAAACGAACACAGCCAGGTTGATCAGTCCGTATTCGACGAGCAAGCGGAGATAGTCGTTGTGCGGACCCAACTTTAAAACGGTTAGATCCGGCGTTTGCGCGATACCGTATCCAAAAAGAATCGTCCCGAAGCCCTTGCTCGAATAGACCTCCCATATATTCGTCCAGTGAATCACGCGGAAAAATCCGGATAAATCTGTCGTTCCCGTGAGTTCAACGAGGCGTCGAAATGACATCCTTGAAACGGTCTCGGGGCCGAGCTGGACCAGGAGGTTCATGCTATCGAATGTCGCAAAAGCCCGATCGAACGCACCGAGCCAAACAGCGGTGACGGCGACGATAATGAAGATCGCCAGCGCGATCACCGATTCCTTTCTGATCGGAATCCCGATCCACAAGCCTATGGCAACCACAGTTGCCACGGCCGCTCCCACCTTGTTCATCAACGCTACATTGACGAATTGCAGAAGAATCGCGCGCCCCCCAAACCGCTCTGCCAAAGCAAATACAAGAGCGGAGAAATACAAGGTGGCTACGTTGGCGTTGGCAAAATAGGAAAATGTATTGCCAATGTTGTCCTGGATAAATTCAGGAATGCGACTATCTCCGAATGCCAAATAGAAGAAAATCGGCAAGGCCGCCAGAAAACAAACATACCGAATTTCAATTTGGCGAAATTTCTCCGCACTGACGTGGCCGGCCGCATAAAATACATAGATGGACAGGTATTTAATTCCGACGATTATCGACGCGTTCGACGCATTAAAGAGAATGCTCAGAATCGTAAATGCGCATGCGGCAGCAATATAGAAGATGTTTGCCGCGCTGTTGTGCTGCGATCGGAATAAAATATATGCGGCATAGGCGATCAGCCCGATGCATACAGCATTGCTGAGAGTATTGAATATTGCGGAATTCAATAAATGATAGAAAAACGTGAGGACATTTATCAGGGCGACCGAGGCAAGAATCGTCACAAAATACTGCGAGGATGCCGATTTGTGGGCGCCTTTGGAAAATCCCAGATCGCTGTCGGTCAGATAAGCCATCAAGGGGTCCTCTGAGGCGCTTGCCGTCGGCTCTGTCCCGGGACGCCACAGGTTGGATGATTATTATTCCGCAGCCTGAATATCCCTAACCTGAATCTCCCTAAGGTGACTGCGCACAGACCGTTTAACGGCTTCGTCGATGGCGTTTCCGAGATCGTCCTCGGTTTCGTCACGCCTGCGAATTCGGGTCAGCTCAAGCATCACTGCAATTCCCGACCCCAGCGCCAAGCCAGCGACCAACGCCAAAATGAAGATATGTGCTGCTCGCGGAAATACGGGAACGGTCGATTGCTCCGCCAGCTGGACCACCCGAACGCTCGATAGTTGCGTCTTCTTGGCAATATCCTGGTTGATTTGCTCCTCGATCACGCGGCTTCCGTAGTGGTCTGCAGCGATTGAAGCTCTTGTGAGGACGCGCTTTAGCCGGTCATACTCTGCTTCCTTTGATGAGAGAGATGCCAGCTCTGCATTGACCTTCTCAAGCTCGGCAGTAAGGTGCTTCTCGAGTCTGAGTGAACCGTTCAGATCGGTGTTAACCTTCAACAGATTAGCCATTGCATCCTGATAGACCTTCACGAGAAGCAACGGCGGCGCTTCCTCATTCTGCACCACTCCGACAGCGTTCTCAGTGTCCTTATGATCGCGTCCGCGAAGATTGTTCACGACGCCGGTAACTGTTCTGGATTGGTATACGGGTCGCAGTATCATGAGTTGATCCAGAATTGCCTGCTTCTGGCCCTTCCGGTCTTCTATCGACCCACGCGTTGAGGCAATCAGGTTCCCAAGGTCATCTGCTCGCTTGAGAAGCAACGTGCGCTGATCCGCGACCGAATAGATCGAGGCTGATATCGAGAAATCCCTAAGATCGGTGCCTGCCTTCTCAGCTTCCTGCTCCAATCGCTTCGTCTGCTGCTGAAAGAAAATTTCGGCGCCAGGAACTTGAATGAGGTCGGCCTGCGTGGCCACCAAAGCGTTCGCCAGCTGGTTCAGGAAATCCGACGCGATGGCCGGATCGCGATAGCGGAAGGATATCCGCAGAAGGTCAGTGCGCCCTTCCGCCTTGGCGGAGATAAGGCTGCGCAGGACAGCAATTTCCGACTGCTGTGTATCCAGGGGTTCCGCACTGTTCTTGGTTTCGCCGAACTGAAAGTATTCTGCAACACGGAAGTGTTCGGCCCATTGACGAATTGCCGGAGTCAAGCCTCCTTCATTTTTCTTAAAGAGACGATCGAAGCCTACCTGCGAAGCTGCCAGTCGAATGACCTGATCAGTAGTCGCAATCCGCGCCAGAGATTCGATGCGGCTCGTAAGATCCGGGCCTTCACCAAAGGGACCACCTGTCGTACGATCCTTAATTCCCTGTCCGACACGCAGCAACGTGTAGGATTCGTAGCGTTCACCGACGGCGCTATAGTAGAGAAATGCTGCGGCTGATGTGAGAATGAGGGCCGCATAAATCACCCGCTGCCGCCGCCACAGGACCGGCAGCATATCAGCAAGCATTTGAACGTAGTTGTTGCTGTGTGGCACGGCCAAGGCTCCGCATTCACAGTTGACCATTGGGCACGGAGAACTGCTTGTCGCGTGCGAGCTCCGACGCGTGCGCCATTACCGAGGAGAACACTGCGCCTCTTGCGCGCCGCCGATTTGACGATTGTCAAGTCTCGCGATCCGCATGCGAACGAGCGCGGAAGCGACACCCCGCGTGAAGTTAAAAAGGAGTTGACAGTTATCAACTTGCCTCCGCCGGCTGCGCCTACGTTTCCTAGGAGCTTTGCCGCGAGCCGGTTGGCGTAATAGCAGAATTGAAAAACAGGCAGGAGAGAAACTGATGAAAGTAGTCATTCTTGCCGGCGGCTATGGTACGCGGCTTAGCGAGCATACTTCTGTGGTCCCGAAGCCGTTGGTTGAGATCGGCGGGCGGCCGATCCTCTGGCATATTATGCGGCTCTATTCGCATCACGGCCTCAACGAGTTCGTGATCTGCTGCGGCTACAAGGGCTCGATCATCAAAGACTATTTTCTTGATTACATGGCCCACCAAGGCGATTTCACGGTCGACCTCCAACGCAACCGGATTGAGACTCATCGAAACGGAAGCGAGCCTTGGAAGGTCACGCTGGTTGATACCGGCGAAAAAACGATGACCGGTGGCCGACTCAAGCGGGTTAGGGAGTATCTTGGGAATTCGACGTTCTGCCTTACCTACGGTGATGGCGTGAGCGATGTTAACATTCGCGAGCTGATCAGTTTTCATCATCAGCAGGGCGCGCTGGCAACCGTCACGGCCGTTCAGCTGCCCGGTCGCTTCGGCGCAATAAACCTGTCTTCCGATCGCCCGCGGGCTGCCCGCTTCCGCGAAAAAGACGCGCGCGACGGGCAGGTGATCAACGGCGGGTTCTTTGTTGTTGAGCCGGAAGCGCTCGATCTCATCGATGACGACAGCACGAGCTGGGAAAACGAGCCGCTTGCACGTTTAAGCGAGCAGGATCAGCTCGCGGTCTATCGGCATCAAGGATACTGGCAGAACATGGATACGCTGCGGGACAAAGCGGTCTTGCAGGAACAGTGGGATACCGGAAAACCACCCTGGTGCGTTTGGAATCGCGAACCTGCGGCATCACTGAAGGAAAGTTCCAAGTCTCCCCAACGTGTCGCGACCGGTCAGGCCCAGATCTGAAGGAAAGCCAATGCGCATTCTGTACACAGGGGCGGACGGCTATATCGGCGCGGTGCTGGGTCCCAAGTTACTGGATGGCGGTCATCAAGCGACTGGTATTGACACCGGGCTGTATCGGCGAGGTTGGCTGTTTGACGACGGCCGTACGCGGCCAATGGTCATTTCCAAGGACGTTCGCCATTTATCGCAATCTGACCTGACGGGACTGGACGCGGTAGTTCATCTGGCTGAGCTTTCAAACGATCCTCTTGGCGAGAACGATCCCGAAATCACGATGGAGATCAATCATCGTGGGTCGGTCGAGTTCGCGAGAAAATGTAAAGCCGCAGGCGTCGCGCGATTTGTGTACGCGTCGTCCTGCAGCATTTATGGAGCGGCGGGTGCTGAACTTAAATCCGAAACATCAATGGTCGATCCGCAGACCGCCTATGCGCGCTGCAAAGTTTTGGTCGAACGCGACCTGACTGCAATGGTCGACTCACGTTTTACCCCGGTGTTCCTCCGGAATGCGACCGCGTTCGGCGCGTCGCCTCGGCAGCGCTTTGACCTCGTCCTCAACAATCTGGCGGGCTTTGCTTTTACGACAGGTAAGGTCCGCGTGATGAGTGACGGGACGCCGTGTCGTCCGTTGGTCCACGTGGACGACATTTGCCAGGCAATCCTGGGTGCGCTTGAAGCGCCGAGAGAGGCCGTATGCGGCGAAGCTTTCAATGTAGGCACTGAAGCACAAAACTATACTGTTCGAGAGATTGCGGAAATCGTCTCTAAGACGTTTCCGGGCTGCGAGGTGACATATGGTCCAAGCGGGCCGGACAATCGGAGTTACCGGGTATCATTCGAAAAAATTAGAGACCGCATTCCAAGCTTCAAATGCCAGTGGAGCGCGGAGAGGGGTGCGATGCAGTTGAGGACAGTGTTTCAACGGATTCAACTCGACGAAACGATGTTCAACTCTCCGCCGTTCACGCGGCTGTCCGAACTGCGCCACCTACGACATACGGAGCAACTCGACCCACGGCTGTTGTGGACTCCGATCGAGGAGATGATTCCAGCTGCGGCGAATTTTTGAGACTTGAAGCTCGAATGCGCGCCAATGGGAACGCACGTCCAGCGCGACGGAAAGTCGTTGTGTTCCCAGCACAGTGAGTGTCCGAGGTTTGTTCAGCCAAATGAATGATGGCTGCGATGCCGGTCTTACTTAACAAGCAATGGAATGCAGCGAATGCCCGTCCTGGTCACTGGTGGAGCCGGCTATATTGGCAGCCAAACAGTCCTGGAGTTGATTGACGCGGGTGAGACGGTCATTGTCTTGGACAACCTTTCAACGGGGTTCAAAGCCGCTGTTTCTCCTGCTGCCAAACTGGTGGTTGGTGATGTGGGAAATTCGACCCTGCTGGCCAGCGTGATAGCCGAACACAAGATCGATGCGATTATTCATTTCGCCGGTTCAGTGGTAGTTCCGGAATCGGTCGCAAACCCGCTGAATTACTATCACAACAATACCTGCCAAACGCGTATTCTAATAGAATCTGCGGTTGAGAGAGGTGTTCCGCATTTCATTTTCTCGTCAACGGCCGCGGTCTACGGAGCTGGCGGCCATGAGCCGGTCAAAGAGAACAGTCCTCTTCGACCTCAGTCGCCTTATGGCCGTTCCAAGCTGATGTCAGAGTGGATGTTGGAGGATATTTCGAAAGCGCATGGCCTCAGACATACGGTCCTGAGATACTTCAATGTTGCAGGCGCAGACCCGCGAGGGAGAACTGGGCAGGCCACCAAAGGTGCTACGCATCTGATAAAAGTTGCGAGCGAAGCGGCTTTGGGCAAGCGCAAGTTCGTGGAGGTTTTCGGTACTGATTATCCTACGGCTGACGGAACATGCATTCGAGACTACATTCATGTGAAAGATCTCGCTGTTGCGCATAAGCTCGCACTAGCTCGTCTCCGGGGAGGCGGAGAAAATTTAACCGCGAATTGCGGTTATAGCCGCGGATACTCGGTGTTTGAGGTTTTGCGCGCCGTTGAGCGGATCAATGGGACAAAACTGGACATCAGGCTTTCGAACCGGCGGCCCGGAGATACCACATCAATCGTTGCAGACTCAAATCTGGCGCGGGGCAAATTTGGATGGATGCCAAAGTTTGACAATCTTGAGGTCATCGTCAGTAGTGCGCTCAATTGGGAGCGAGCCCGGCCTTATTGACTCAGAGGATTGTCCAAGAGCCGAATAGTCGGCGACAACTATGACATGCGGCCGCATTGGGGACATAAGTTCCTCGACTTCTTCGCCCTTTTTCAGGGTCTGAGACGGAATAACGTCAGACTCGGGCTGCTGTCAGAGTTTTGACAAAGTTTATCATTGGAGTATCATTCTAATATTGCCGTAAGGAACCTCCGGCGCGCTTTATGCGTCCGGCGGAGGTGGGAGTTGTTGACCAAGACGCGGCCGGATGCGGCGCTCAGTATTTTTCAGCGTCGCCGGAAAAAAATAGCTTATGCACTAAGGGGGCATCAAGTAGGTACTTTGTACTTAAGGGATTGTAACCGTGTCTGTGATCTTAGTGATCGACGCGCACAGTGTTTACCGGAGCGGTATCCGGGAATTGATCGAGGCGAGAATTCAGCGTGCTCGCGTCGTCGAATCTGCGGAGTTCGATTCGTTCGCGGCAAGCCATTGCTTTGATCTGATCCTGATAGACTCTGACTCTCTCAGCTATGGGTTGCTTTGTCTGTTGAAGGAAGCGCACGAATTGAATCCGATGACGCGCTTCGCCGTCATGTCGACGTCAAATACTCGCGCTGACGTATTGAACTCCCTTTCCGCCGGATTTCACGGCTTCGTGTATAAGCTGCAGTCGGACGAGGAACTGCTCACGGCGATTACAGACCTCCTTTCCGGACGAATATATGTTCCGCGGTGGATTGCCGATGGCGTTGACGACAGGGCGGAGATACCACCTTCAATTAACACTGAAGTAGAAGCTCTGAAGCTCACGCCTCGGCAAAAAGAGGTTCTGCCCATGATCGCCCGAGGTATGTCTAATAAAGAAATTGCGTCTCACTTGAGTATTGCCGAAGGGACAACCAAGATTCACACTGCTGCTCTGTTGCGCGCCCTCGGTGCCCGTAACCGTACGGAAGCAGCGTTCATGGCTGCAAGATTGGTTGGATCGAGTATTCGTCCGGATGTTAGGTTCAAGAATGAGAGATTTAGAATTGCGGGTTTAGGCAAACCTGCAAAGGCGCGGACCGGGTTTTTCCAGGCAGCGCTGCGGCACAGCGCAGATAATTTAAAGTGAGTGACTGGATTGCGGCTCAGCCGATGGATGGCTGAATAGAAGCTTGTGGCGCCAAAGCGTCATCGCTGAAAACGTAAAGAGAATTGCGGCGCCGGCGCCGTACAGTCCTGCAAATGGCAGCAATACTATTTGGGCGAGAGCGAGCACTATCACCGCTGCTAGGTTAGTGACCGTCGTCATGTAATCGCGACGCGCAGTAAAGAGAGCCATTGCCCCGAAGTCGGCAACGTTGCGCATTGCCATTCCAGCAATGATCAGCCAGAACGCAAAAAGGTGATCCGTTACTGACGCCTGTTTTAAGAAAGGGAGCGCTATGTAGAAAGCGCATCCGACAGCTGCACTGAACAGTGCAGTGGCCGATATCGTCGTTTTCATAAAAGTCGAGATGAGTCGCCTGTGAGCTGATGCTCCGCCATCATGATAGGCTTTAATGAGGCGCGGGCGCTGAATCTGCAAGACCGCAATGCTGACGAACGTACTGACGGCGCTTGCAGCAGACCAGTAAAGAAAATAAACGCCGGCAAGCTGCAAACCCAAAAACAAAGTAACTAGATAGCGGTCAATATACAAGCTCCCGACAAAACTGAGATCGCTGACGTAGATGACGAAAGCCTTTCTGATCGTTCTCCTGATCCATGCTGGACTGAAAGGGAGCAAAAAAGCGTTTTTCCATGGCCAGGATCGGCTCTCCCATGCGAACAATAAGAACGCCGATAGACTGCCTCCGAGCCAAAATGCGAATAGGAAAGTATTGGATCTCAAGCTGGGTTCCCAAATGGCGATCGGGACGTAGATCAGAATCCAGGCTGCTCCCCGAAGAAAAGCGTTTACATTTGCCTGCAGAGGTCGTTCGAGGTTCGACATGAGCTGAAAAACGTCGTTTCCCAAATGCTCAAACAGCATGATCGCAACGACCAAAGGCCATAGTTCAGAGGCGCCAAGTGTGATTGTGATCAGAATGGCGAACGCGAGGACCAGGGCATATACTGAAGCGGTAAAACACCAATAGTGCCGTAGGTCGATAGTTACCCGGCGCAAGGACAATGTGACCGCGTCGCGCATGATGAGATGAACCATCCCCATGCCGATCACTACAGGCCCGAGGCTAACGGTCGCGGCGGCTAGACCATAAAGTCCGAGTGATGCCAGATCGATATAATGTCCGATGAAAATTGCGAGCCCGAACTTACAGGCGATAATGCTCGCCCGCATCGCGATGACGGGGATTGAACTAAATAATATTTTGTCGATCAATGTCGGCATAAGATCTTTTTAAGAAGCCGGATAGTTTCGGTTCAAGGTGAAAAAATTCGTTGATTGATAACTCCGTGGCAATTGTTGTGGCGTGCTGCAGATCAACAGCTCGGAAAGTTGATAGCGACATACTTCTGAGCCGCTGCGCGGTGGCATCTATTGAGCGCTGTGGCGTCTCGTGCATTGGCAGTGGCAATGGTGCGCATCGTTTTGGATCCGCAACATAAGCTCAGAAGTCTGTTAGCAATCTACCTCTGCATCTCGAAGAGTCACGTAGAACTCGATAAAGTGTGAATGCAATCGAAGGCTTTGTGCAAGTGAAGATGCGTGTTTCCGTTTGCAAATCGCATCTGCTGTGTCGCGGTAGCGATGTGTTGGAGGTTTGTCACGCAAGTCCTCCGAAGCTCCAATCGCATAGATTCCCGTACCTTTCGGCCTAGGCCGATCAGACTAGAGGGAACCGCGGCATACCTAACACCTTTAGCTGAATTTTCTTAAATCTATCTCCATGCAACCCTCGTGATGTTGGCGTATCAGTGAGGGTTGGGCAGATGGGTATTCCACAGATTGGCACGGGGGGTGCTGCGCCACTGCCCTGGCTATCTCGCCAAGAGCGCGCTGAACAACGTCGCCAATCCACAGTATCGCTTGTTCCACGGGGGCGCGCCCTTTTTTGGGAGGGTGAGCATCAAGCTCAGAAAATAGAAATTGTAGAAGGCGTGATCCGGGCTGTTCGATTACTCGAGAATGGTAACCGGCAGATTTTGGCTTTCTATTGGCCCGGTGACGTCGTCATGCCAACTCAATCGTCATGTCAGCGAATTACGGCTGAAGCCGTAACCAATTGTAGGGTGCAGCGTACAGCTGCTTCCGGTATCTGCCAGCAGAATGAGCCCTGCGGCGCTCACCAGATGCTTGCAGAGACGTTGTCTCTGGTTGTCACCATGAGCCAGAAGAGCAGTGTGGCCCGAATTGCGGGATTTCTATTGCGCATTCGGCATCACTTGCCCGAGGACCCAAAACGTCCACTCGCGTTCACGCTTCTGCTTCCGCGGGCAGATATTGCGGATCATTTGGGTACGTCGCTCGAAACTGTCTGCCGCACTCTCGCCGAGTTTAAATTGAAAGGGCTCATTGATTTGCCCAACCGCAAGACAATTCGTTTTATCAACTTACCGGGACTTCTGCGAGTAGCAGGCGATTAGCTCGAACAGCCTTCCATTCCCGCGGTTAAGAGGTCTCAAATGTCTCTAGCGCGTGATACCAACATAGTGGCCGATCTGGCCCGCTCAAATACTACTCGCGACCAGCCGCCCGTTCCCATTTCTCTTAATGTTATGTCGCCGCTGGTTGCGATGTTTGACCTGATCTGGATCGTACTTTTGGGCGTCGCAGCGGGACTCCTGTACGATGCCATGATCCTGGGCGGGACGGGCACGGCACAAAATTATCTTGGTTCAGCGATCGCTGTCGCCACATTGTACTCCGCCTTCGGCCATGCAGCTAAGCTCTATCGTGCGCCAAATCTGGTGCGACTTAAATGGCAGGTTGGACGCTCCACGCTAATCTGGCTGGTAGTATTTGTATTTCTCGCAACCTTTGCATTTTTGCTAAAGATTGGAGCAGATTTTTCTCGTGGTGAGATGCTGTTGTTCTTTACCAGTGGAATCTTTGCTACCGCAGCGATGCGGATTGCCATGGCGCGCGTCTGTACCGTTGTCATTTCGTCCGGCGTTCTGAAGCCAAACCGGGTCATCGTGGTCGGGCTAGCGGACGAACTTGCCGCCAATGAGACGTTGTCCACCTTGGAAAGATACGGGTATGCCGTAGCGCAGGTCTTTTCGCTGCCACTGGATCAGAGTTGCACCTTCGATGAGGAAGCATTGAGGATTCGCTTGCGCGAAGTTGTCTGCTATGTGCGGGAAAAGAGCATCGATGAAATAATCATAGCCGTCCCGTGGCGGTTAACAGATCTCCTCGGTGGTGTCGAAAACGAACTTCGGGTACTTCCGATTCCAGTCAAGCTTGTACCGGACACGACAACAGGCCGTATACTTGATCGTCCGTTATTTGAACTAGGGCCGACCAAAGCTGTAGAACTCCAGCGCGCTCCGCTAAGTGCCGCACAACGTAGTGTGAAGCAAGGCATGGATCGGATATTAGCCGCAATGTCGTTGGTTGCTCTGATGCCGTTCTTCGCCGTGATCTCTGCCGCGATACGACTGGAGTCGCCGGGACCTGCACTTTTTCTCCAAACGCGAGTCGGCTTCAATGGGCGGCCGTTCAGGATTTTCAAGTTCAGAACAATGTCTACACTGGACGACGGCCCGATCATTGTTCAGGCTACGAAGAACGACAGACGTGTAACGCACCTTGGCCGGCTACTGCGGAAACTCAGCATCGATGAGGTCCCGCAATTGCTCAATGTTCTGCGGGGCGACATGTCATTGGTAGGCCCGCGTCCACACGCTCTCGCGCACGATAATGAGTATGATCGACTGATTGCGACCTACGCTATTCGACATAAAATGAAGCCGGGCATAACCGGATTGGCGCAAGTCAGGGGATTTCGTGGTGAAACTCCGGAAATAGGAATGATGAAATCACGCGTTGAGAGTGACCTTTGGTACATTGAGTACTGGTCACTGTGGCTTGATATCCGGATCATGCTGGTGACCGTCGTTCGTATTTTGAAGCCAGGCAACGCATATTGAGGCGGCGGAAGCGACAGATTAGTGCTGTGGCAAGGCCGGGCAGATAGCCGTGCCGCCAACGCGCAGCAACCTGTTCCTTATGTCTTTTATATTACCCAAGGAAGCTGATGCCGGCGGCAGAAAAGCAGAGAACTTTTGGCGGCCCCAAAAGGTTTGATTGCCCAATCTCCCCGGCTTGACACCAACGCCCAAGTATCCTGAATGCCGTAGCTTACCCCCGAAGTGTCGGGGGGGCAGGCACCCCACAATGCAAAGAAATGTTAACTTAGTCATGTTGGCATTGTCCACGGGCTTGCCAGTATGCCGCGCGTGCATGCCGACTGACGTTATTTTTGTCGTGGAAATGGTCAACTTTTGATGCCGTCTCGGGATTAGTCACATGTTCTGGTTGCAGCACCTTTTTGCGATATGGGTTCTAGCTCATATGCTTTGGGCTGCGGTTCTGCTGGAAAAGGAGTGGCGAAGAATCCGTCACGTCGTGGCCTCTTCGAATCGAGAAGGATTAGAAGGTGTGCCAGGTGCATTGGCTGGCGTCGAAGCTCCGCAAGTCAGGGTCCGACGCTCATAACCGTGGCTAACTAGACCAAGCTTACCAGGGGCACTAAATAATCCGCGGAGCAAGCCCTGCCCTGATTTTACGACCGAAGCAGAGTTCGACCAGCAGATCAAACTGTCTCCGCAATTGGCGCGATCGGGGGCCCGGATTCCCTTCCATTTCAAGTATCGTTATTGAGAATTCTCAGATTGGTACAATCTGCGCCAATTATGCTGCGTGCTCGCCTCTGGTTGGGAGCGCGCGAATGTCTCATGCAGATGAACTGGAAACCACGTACCGGCGCCCTGGCGATACCGCGGTTGCAAAGGACATCGGTAGGAGAAGCTTGGATTGGGCCATTCTTGTGGTCACATTCGCCTTTGGCTGTACCCTAGCTTGGATTGTCCTTTTGTTGTGGGCAGTCGCGCACGTGTTTCACTTGTTTATCTCCTGACCGCGGTGCCGTATTCGCAATAGAACGCCGATATTCAAGTGTTCCAACTTGACGAATCTCAACTTGGTTACAGAGCCTTCGTTTAGGGATCGGCTGGGCACATTAAGCGGGCTCAGGCGGCAGTAATGCACCCGCGACGCGATTGCTAGATCGAGGCTCTCGTAAACTCCGGGCTCTCAATGATCTTCTCAGAATCCAAGTTAGCGGGCGCATACACCGTTGACATTGACCGTCGAAATGATGACCGAGGCTACTTTGCCCGCATGTTCTGCGCTGATGAATTTTCTGCGCGAGGATTGAGGTCAATAGTCGCGCAGGCAAGCGTCAGCTTCAATGCAAAACGTGGTACGTTGCGAGGATTTCATTTCCAATATCCTCCTGCGGCTGAAACGAAATATGTGCGCTGCACGAAGGGCGCAGTCTTCGACGTCATCGTGGATCTGCGCCCTGAATCGTCTACCTATCTGGAGCACGTCGCTGTAGTGCTGTCGGCCGAAAGCGGTCGCGGTCTATATATTCCGAAATGTTTCGCGCACGGTTTCATCACGCTCGAGGATGACACCGAACTAACGTACCTCATCAGCGAATCTCATGCGCCGGATGCTGAGGGTGGCTTTCGATATGACGATCCGATGCTTGGGGTGGATTGGCCGCTGCCTGTGCGTGTTATTTCACGGCGCGATAAGGCATGGAGTTTGATTTCCGAGATCGAGGACGATCTCAAACTGCGCATGAATCTCAGAAGCGTTGCATAGAGCGAGATGATCGTCGCGTTTAAAGCTGATCGCGATGAGCTAAATGGTGTGACTATAGTCCACTGCCCCCGCGCATTCGCAGGATCTTTAGTCACGTTGTGCAGATGAGGCCAACTTGACGGTCGTCAAGTGGTTGGGTTCGTTGAAACGTAAGTTCGATTGGTTGGATCGATGAACCGGAGTTGACGCACATCAGGAGCCACGTGATGTTGAATGGCGAATTTCAGGTCAGATCGCTCAATTCCGCGGCGACGGTCGCCGAGCACGGCCAACATAGCGGTTGTCGGTTTTGTGGCTCGCCGCTCAGTCAGATTTTTCTTGATCTGGGTTTGTCGCCTCTGGCCAATACCTACCCGAAGGCCGAAGATCTCCAGCGAGGTGAGCCGCAGTTTCCGCTGCGGGTTTATGTTTGCGGGGTGTGCTTTCTGGTCCAACTCGAAGAATGGGAGAGTCCGGAGAATATTTTTGGAGATTATGCCTACTTCTCTTCCTACAGCGAGTCCTGGCTTCGTCACGCAAAGACATATGCCGCCGCGATGGTCGATCGCTTCGGAGTTAACACGGAGAGCAAGGTCGTCGAAATCGCAAGCAATGATGGCTATCTGCTGCAGTATTTTGTTGATCGTGGGGTTCCGGTTCTCGGAATAGAGCCTGCGCGAAACGTCGCCGAGGTCGCTCGCAGCAGAGGAATTCCCACACGGGTGGATTTCTTCGGTGAGGCAACCGCTAGGACTCTGCGGAGAGAGGGGTTGCGTGCCGATCTCCTGATTGGGAACAACGTTCTCGCTCATGTGCCAGACCTGAACGATTTCGTGAAAGGGTTAAAGATACTGCTGGCCGATCAAGGCATTGTTACAATGGAATTTCCCCACTTGATGCGGCTGTGCGCGGAATGTCAGATCGATACGATCTATCACGAGCACTTTTCGTATTTTTCATTCATAGCGGCGGAGAAGGTGTTTAACGCGCATGGACTGACATTGTTCGACGTCGAGGAGTTGCCGACACACGGAGGATCGCTTCGCATTTTTGCGCAGCACAGGGTTGGAGGTATCCACCCAACGTCAAAGCGTGTCGAGGATCTTCGGAAGCGGGAGATAGATGCTGGATACGCAGGCCTCGGCGGATACCTTGATTTTGAGCAGCGCGCCGTACGGACGAAAGAGAAGCTCGTTGAATTTCTGGTGAATGCCAAACAGGCAGGAAAGCGCGTTGTCGGATATGGTGCTCCCGCCAAGGGAAATACGTTGTTGAACTACTGCGGCATTACTCCTGATCTTATTGAATATACGGTTGATCGCAGTCCGCACAAACAAGGGCGATTTTTACCGGGGACTCATATTCCGATCTATGAGCCGGAGCGGATCAACGTGACCAAACCGGATTACATCCTTATTCTACCATGGAATCTCCAGCACGAGATTATCGGCCAGCTATCGTTCACCCGGAGCTGGGGCGCGCAGTTCGTGGTGCCGATCCCTGAACCGCAGATTGTTCAATGACGGGCTTACGGCGAATCTGGGTGGATTGACGGCGAGGTAGAGCGATGCATGGCGCGGTCCAAAGCCTGAAGTTTGGCGACCTCGACGAGCTTCCGGATCCCATAGATCTGTCCGCTGATGATGACGGCCGGTCGATGTACCGCTTTGTTTCAGAACTTTACCCGATCTGCCGAAGTATCACTGGCGAGGGGGTTCGAAGAACTCTCAATCAAATAATGGAGCATATCCCGCTTACCATCTGCGAGGTGCCCTCTGGCTTACAGGTTTTCGATTGGACTGTTCCGCTTGAATGGAACATTCGAGATGCATACGTCAAAGACAGTGCCGGCGAACGCGTTATCGACTTTCGCACCTCCAATCTGCATGTTCTTGGTTATAGTATCCCCGTTCATAGACGTATCGGTCTTTCTGAACTCAGGGAGCATCTGTTCTCGGATCCTCAGCAGCCGGACTGGATTCCATATCGGACATCTTACTACAAACAGGCGTGGGGTTTTTGCCTGTCGCATCGGCAATTGCTTGAGTTGCCGGATGACGAGTATGAGGTGTGCATCGATTCTTCCCTCGAAGCCGGGCATTTGACTTTTGGCGAACTCCTCGTGCGTGGCCGATCCTCGGATGAGGTACTCATATCTTGTCATGTGTGCCACCCGTCCCTTTGCAATGACAATCTGTCTGGCATTGCCGTAGCTTGTGCGCTGGCAAAGCGCCTCGGCAGTATGGATCTGCGATACTCGTATCGCTTCTTGTTTATTCCCGGCACCATCGGTTCGATTACCTGGGCCGCAATTCGTCGGCCTCACTTGAGCAAGATTAAGCACGGGTTCGTATTGACCTGCGTGGGGGATCGCGGCTCGCCAACTTACAAAGCAAGCAGACGCGGCGATGCTGAAATCGATCGTGCATGGACGTATGTTTTAAAGCAGAGTGGGAGCGCTTTCGATATCTTGCCGTTTTCACCCTTCGGGTATGACGAGCGGCAATACTGTTCTCCAGGGCTCAATCTTCCGGTTGGATGCTTCATGCGTACTCCCCACGGGCAATTTCCGGAATATCATACGTCCGCTGACGACCTGAGCTTCGTTTCCGCGCCATCGTTAAGCGACTCGGCCGCGAAGGCGTTCACGACGATCGATGTCATTGAGAAAAATCACAAATATCTCAACCTCAAGCCTCTCTGCGAACCCAAGCTGGGCGACTATGGTCTGTACAGCACAATCGGAGGGCACTCGGCGGGCGACTTGCAAATGGCTATTCTTTGGCTCTTGAACATGTCGGACGGCACCAATTCGCTGCTTGACATTGCGGCGCGCTGCAATCTGCCCTGGGGGATAATGAAGGAAGCTGTGCGGGCTTTGAGCGAGGCTGGTTTGCTGAAGCAGGTCGAGGAGCCCGACTAGGCTCGCACAGAGGCGTTGGCTCTCAGTGCGGCATTGTATGGCAGCGGCTTAATTGGCCCCTGCCACACCCAATGCGGTGGGCAACGATATCCTCTTAGACGGCTTGACCGCACTGGTGTCTGATCACGCTCATCTCTCACGCATACTCTCCTGCTTGTAGCGAAGGAGCGGGGACAAAAGGTAGCTGATGATACTGCGCGAGCCGTTTTTAATTTCGACGGTTACGGCCATGCCGGGGGAAAGATTGACGCGCTTATTCTCGATATCCATTTGACTGCGATCGAGCGAGATGCGCGCAGCATAGACCAGCTCCTGGCCTTTCGGCTCACTGCTGGTTGTTTCCGCGCCTGGGGCTGCCTCGTTCCCTCTATCCTGGGGCTTGTTGCGGGTAATAGCGTCTTGCGAGATGCTGATAACCTTGCCTTGCAGGAGGCCATACCGGGTGAAATTGAATGTATCGATCTTGATCGCCGCATCCTGGCCGGGTTCAACGAACCCGATGTCTCGGTTCGAGACCATGGCCTCAATCTCAAGCCGGCTTTCGGTTGGAACGATGAGCATGAGCATCTGCGCTGGCGTCACGACGCCGCCGATGGTGTGCACGGCGAGTTGCTGGACCATGCCGTCAATCGGAGCTGTCAGTTTTTGCAGGCTGGTGCGTTGTTCGGCTTTGATGACGTCCTGTGTAAGTCCTGCCGCCTTCTCTTCGGCCTTGGCCAAGCCTTCGAACAAGCCGCGCTCGTACTCGGCCACAGCCTTCGCCCGCGTCTCCATCAGGACAGCGATAGCGGCATCGGCTTCGCTGGACCGGCTCTGCTGGACAAGGATCTCCTGCTGTTGTGCGACATAGTCCTGGAACTCGGTCAGATATGTAATTTTGGATCCTAGTTCCTTTTGAAAAAGCTGTTGTCGGATTTCGACGCGCTGCTGCAGCGGCACAAGGGTGGCCCTCAGCTTTTCGGTCGAGGCTGCGAACGTGGCGCGTTCAGCTTCCTTTTGCTTCACCTGCTGATCTATTGCGGCGAGCTTAGCATTCTGCTCCGCGGTCTGGGTGATCAGAAACCGTCGGTGCATTTCGATTTGGGAGGGAGTTGCGTCCGCAGGAGGTATGAACGCCGCCAGAGGGTCGTCTTTGCTGGTCAACGCCGCCTTCGTCCGGGCGATGTCGAGTTGAGCGGCCAACAGGTCGCCCTTCAAATGCCCGAGCTCGGCCACGGTTATTGTTGTATCAAGTTCGATCAGCGCGTCGCCGTTTTTTACAACTTGTCCATCGTGAACCTTGATCGAGCGTACGACGCCGGTCTCGAATGGCTGGATAGTCTTGGTACGCCCGCTCGGGATGAGCTTTCCGGGGGCTATGGCGACCACGTCGACCGTTCCGAAACATGCCCATACCAATGCTACAGTGAAGACGGCAATAATGCTGAACGCGGTCGCGCGCCCAAGCGGCGAGGGTGGCGTCTCAACGATCTCGAGTGCGGCCGGCAGAAAAGCGAGTTCGTCGAAGCGCCGTCGTTCCTCGTCCGGCTTGATACGAGCGACTGCCCGCCCGAGTTTGCGGGCATGATCGGCAAAAACGATAATCCTGGTACCGCCTCCATTTGTACCTGAGGGCGTTTCCATTTGAACGGTCGTCTTGGTAATCTTTGGAAGACCTTCGCTTAGGCGACGGGAGATGTGGTTCGCGTGCGTGATCGAGGCTTTCCAGAACTGCCGCAACCGCGCGATCGCGGTCTTGCTGAACCGTTCGAACTGAAGAGCAAGACCACTGCGTCTTTTCATTGAAACAAGTCGGCCATCCCACACAGCGTCGAATTCGACTCGCGTCATCAGCGTAGGCCGCTGAGCCCATGGCTCAAGAACGATAGCCGTATCGCCAGTTACCTTGCCGAGCAGCAAGAAGCTTCCGTTACGAAGGGCGGCGATTGCCGGTAAGGGAGCGCTTGCTAGCCGATTCCAGGAGGATTTCGAGCAACGGGCGGCCAGACCTTTTCTCTTGGCATAGCTAACCATTTCCTCGACGCTTATAGCAGAATAGCCGACCTCTCGACTGAGCTGTTCAGCTTCGACGTCCATGCCGAGGAGACGAAGCAATATTTCCAGGACAAAAAATCCAGGATCATCGCGCTGGGCCTTAGCATTTGTTCCCATTGCTCTTAGCCTTCATGCATCGGGTGCGAACGTAGTCGTGGTCGGCTTTGTGGCTGTTACGAATACTGCTCGTGCAGCCCTGCCTGGAGGCGATACAGCTTTGCGTATCGCCCGCCGGCCCTGATCAGTTCCTGATGAGAGCCGTCCTCGATCAGACGGCCGCGTTCGATGGTGATGACGCGATCTGCAAGTCGCAGGGCAGAGAGCCGATGCGCGATGATAAGTACCGTTCGTCCTTGAGACATCTGCACCATATTTTTTTGCACGATGCTTTCACTTTCGTAGTCGAGCGCACTCGTCGCTTCATCGAAAATGAGTATCCGGGGATCGGAGATAAGCGCGCGAGCAATAGCGATGCGCTGACGCTGCCCGCCCGATAGGCTGCTGCCCCGTTCGCCGACAACGGTGTCATACCCTTCCGGGAGTTGGAGGATGAAATCGTGAGCTCCAGCCAATGTTGCGGCCGCGATGACATTTTCTGCCGGCACCGCTGGATCAACCAGCGCGATGTTGTCTCGGATCGAGCAATTGAACAGCATGCTGTCCTGAAGAACGACACCGATCTGACGGCGTAACTGAGCCGGATCGACCTGCGCGACATCGACGCCATCGATCAGCACGCGCCCGATTTCCGGGAGATAGAGGCGCTGCACCAGTTTAGCGAGAGTACTCTTGCCCGATCCGGAAGTGCCGACGATTCCGATCACTTGGCCGGCCGGCACGTCTAGGTTGATGTCGTGCAGGACTTTCTGGCCGTCGATCCGATAGCGGAAACTGACGTTTTCGAAGCTGATGTGGCCGCGGATCGCAGCGAGTCCCATTTTGCCGGGATTGTAGATAGGTTCAGGCGCTGTGTTGAGGATATCCCCGAGGCGGTTAACCGAGAGGCGCGCCTGATGAAAATCCTGCCAAACTTGCGCTAGTCGCAGCACGGGAGCACTGACCCGGCCCGCCAGCAGATTGAAAGCGATAAGCTCGCCGACCGACAGGTCGCCGCTGATGACGAGCTTTGCCCCGAAATACAGGATTGCCGCGCTGACCAGTTTACTTACGAACTGAACGATTTGGCTTGCAACATTACCCAAACTGGTCACCCGAAAGCTCGCAGTGACATAACCGGCCAGTTGTTCCTCCCACCGCCGCTGCATCTGCGGCTCAATTGCCATCGCTTTGAGCGTTTCGATCCCGGTTACGCTTTCGACCAGAAAAGCCTGGTTCTCTGCGCCGCGTTTGAACTTCTCGTCCAAACGCTTTTGGAATAGCGGCGTCGCGGCGGCGGATATCCCCACGTAGAATGGAAATGACGCGAGCACGATCCAGGTCAGAAGCGGTGAATAAAAGAACAACACAGCGATAAACACGCTCGTAAAGAACAGGTCGATGACAAGGGTAAGTCCGGAACTGGTCAGAAAATTGCGGATATTTTCGAGTTCGCGTACTCGAGCGACTGAATCGCCAACACGTCTCGCCTGGAAATATCCAATTGGCAGTGCCAGCAGGTGCCGAAACAGCCGCGCACCGAGTTCGACATCAATACGATTGGTCGTATGGGAAAACAGATAGGTACGAAGGATGCCAAGGATTGTTTCGAACAAGGCAATCGCGATCAAGCCGACTGCAAGCACCTCCAAGGTACTCAAGCTGCGATGCACAAGCACCTTGTCAACAACCACCTGGAAAAACAGCGGTGAGACCAGGGCGAACAGCTGAAGAAAGAATGACGCAATAAGAACTTCACTCAGAAGTCGTCGATATTTATGGACCGCACCAAGAAACCAGGTAATGTCAAACTGGCGAGACAAGTCAGCGAGTCCAGCCCGCTTCGTCATCAGCAGGACCCGACCGTCCCACACGGCTTCCAGTTCGGCCCGCGCCATCACCACGGGTGCCGGGCGCCCAGGTTCAAGCACGATGACCTTGTCCTCGCCCGCCTTGCCAAGCAGCAGAAAGCCTCCGTCCCGCAGCGCGGCTAGCGCAGGCATTGGCGTAGTGGCCAGCCGAGACCAGTTGGTCGCGGAGACTCTGGCTTTCAAGCCAAATGCCTTCGCGCACCGGAGCATCTCGGGTAAGCCGATCATGGCGCTGCCAAACTGATGACGAATCTGTTCGGGATTGACGCCCAGTCCCTGGAACCGAAGCATCATCACCAGTGCGACTAAGCCTGGGTCAGATTCAGATGGTGACAAGTTCGTACGCGGTGCTCATGCACTGCCTCTTCCCCGATTAAATTTAAATGCTTGCCGCCAAAATCCAGCCCTGTTGGAATTCGCCAAAGGGGAGCATCACATGGACGCCGAACGACGATGGACTCTGCCGATTTCTGAGCGCGTGACTGAATGAGTGCACGCCGATGCTCGTCAGTCAGACTTGCACGGTGATGCTCAAGTCTGAAGAGGACTCACCATTTCGTTCGAACAAGGCCAGACTTTGGCAAGTTTCGTCCTGCCAGACCAATATTAGTATGGAACCAATGCTCCGGCTGCATATGCTCTTCGGCGTTTGCAATCCCGAATTCGTGGAGAACACTGATAACTGGGCACGGATCAATTACTTCGGCGTTTGACAACCGCGGCGGCACAACGCGACATCCAAAAACTCGACTGTTGCCGCTAAGCGGCCAGCTTTAGTTATTCACGAAGGTCTTTAACGGATAATGCTCGTCCGGTGTTTGGCGCCCCTTGATCAGCCGCCCTTTAGCATTCTGATTCAGGAAGGACTCGCGTCTCACAACAGGCGAGGGCCTCACGTCCGAATAATTGATGTAACTGTCGAAGCAGATCTTCTTGCCAGCCGATACCTTCAGCTTGTTCTTCAGGACCCACAAAAGCGGTCCGACCTTGGGCATCTGGGGTACTACGTTCGAGCGCATCGCAGTGCGAGCGGTCGTAACCATCCAGCAATTCTGGTCACAGGCTGCGACCTTGTGGCGAGTCTGTTGCGATGCCTCACTATTAATAATCTCATCCCACGATTGTCGAGCGAGATTGCCCATGGGCAGGTCGGACCGTACGTTGCAAGCCCAGACGTCTGACCACGGATCGATAAAGGCGAAGTCCTTCCCGGCGCTGCATGGGATCAGACGGTCGTGGCCAAGTATCTTTTCGATAAGACCCAGGTTCAGGTAGGCGCGGAACCAGTTCTTCGGTTTGGAACTCCGCAGCATCGCTTCGATAAGTCCCTCCACCTTCCGGGCAACGACCTTCCGTTCGTAGAAGTAGTTGTCGTTCTTGTAAAATTGCCAAGCGTTGTGAAGCGCGGATGTTGCAAGCTCGTAGCCTTCTTTTCGCGCAAATTCGTAAACACCGACAAGCTGGTCGACATTCTCATCCTGGATAACCATTGCGAAGCCGAGGTCAGTACCACCGGCCTCCCTTAGCATGCGGAGCCCGGCGACTTTGGTGGCATAGCCGCCTTTCTCGCCCCGGATTGCGTCGTTTGTTACCTGGTCGCCCTCCAGCGAGAAACGCACTTTTATATTAGGATACTTCTTGATAATCGGAATCAACCGTTCTGGATGGAGTCCGTTGGACGATATCTCCATGACCCGGGCTTTTGGATGGAGGAGATCGGCGATTTCGCCGAGGTCCTTGCGAAGGGTTGGTTCACCGCCGGACACGTTGAGATTATCAAAGCCGGCCGGCAGCTTCGACAGGGTCTCAAGGGAAACTTCTTCCTTCGGTTCGGTCGGGTTTTTCCAGATGTAGCACATTTGGCATTTCGAATTGCATCTGAAAGTCGAGATGACTGTGAGATCCATTTTACGATCCAACCTTGTTGATTGATTTGCTACTTGAGGTCAGACGTTGATAAAGTGAAAGAAGCGCTGCTCCATGTTTTTCGAGCGAATATTCCGTTTCTGCAATTCTTCGAGCACGTTGGCCAAATTTTTTTCGCAGATCGTAATCGCCTAACAGGGTCCTGACGCAATTCGACAGCTGTTGCGCGTTGTTTGGTTCGAAAAGAAAACCGGTTTCGCCATCCCTAACCAGTTCTGGTACTCCGCCCATACGTGACGCTACGATAGGCTTCGCATGCGCCATCGCTTCGAGTATCGAGAGCGGGCAGTTCTCGCGCGCCTTGGAAGGCATCACGACGACAGACGCGCCTCTCAGTCTGGTCTCGAGAGCCTTTCCCGTCAGGTAGCCCGTGAATTCTGCTAATGGAAAACGTGACTGCAGATCCTCCAGCAGCGGACCCGATCCGGCGATGACCAGCCGCCATGCGGCGTTGTCTGCCGCATGCGCCCGCAGCAGGGTCTCAACCCCTTTTTCGGGTGAAAGACGACCGAGATAGAGAACAAAGCCTTCGTCGTGATCTGACACCTCGATCCGGGAGGCGTCGATGCCGTTCGGGATGTGTATTACCTTATCCTTGCCGAGGCGACGGACGACGGCGTCGCGCATGAATCGGCTAGGGGCGATGAACATGTTTACCCGCTCATAGCTGCGAGCCGCGGCGTGATAACGCGCTTCAGCCCAAAGCAGCGCGCTTCGGCCGATCGAACCATCGGCGCAACGTTGCGTGAGCAACGCCTCGTACCGGCCTTCGGAACACTTTGTGCACAATTCACCGTTCCAAAGCTGGCTGTAAACCGGACAGATCGGCTTGAAGTCGTGAAGCGTCAGAACTACTGGAATTTTTTGTCGGGAGGCTGCGTTGATAATCGACGGGGTCAGCTGGTGGTAGATGTTATGGCAATGCAGTAGGTCCGGTTTTTCATCCTGGATGAGATGCGTAACGCGATTTACGGCTTCACGCGAATGAATGAACGATAGGGCCGATCTGACCTGTCCACTTCGCGACGCTGATCGGTAGTCCTTTTGCGAGACGAAATAGGATTCGTATTTCGATGGGAAATTCCGAGGATCGCGCATGGAAAACTCGACGACATCGAGTTCATATTTTCTCATCAGCTCCATCTCGTCGAACATGACAACCTCAGAGCCGCCATTCAAAAAGAAGAATTTATTCGCAAACAGAATTTTCAGGGCCGCGCGTTGCTGTGAGCGGACTTGTTTTGTCGTATCCCGCTCAGTTGGGTCTAGCTTCCCCACGCCCCACGTCGGCATCGGCCTGACATAACGGCTGCGCAATTCAGCCAATACGTCGATTCCACGATCAATCGACGGCTCGCTCATCGTTCCGATCCAATCGTCGACCCGAGGTTATTTTCGATTTCGGATAGGCGACGGACAGAGTAGTCGGCTGCCTTGCTACGTAGCACCCGCATCGTCTCCCTCTGAGTTCTCACGAAGATAAACGCCGATATCCGGAAGCGTATCGTGGCTTGACCTGACGATATTGACGGTCGTCAAGTTGGCTTTTGAGCCGTCGTGCGAGAAATTGCGCACTTGCTGCGCTGGATGACGATTGACAAGCAACAAGAGGTATCCGCGCTCACCATCTCGATCAGATTTCCCGCCTGCCACCCTTATCGGCAGATAGTTTTTGCGGAGTACGCGCAATGGGCAAAGGCGAAATCTATATTTTCGGGTTTCGAGGGTTTCCCGATGTCCAAGGTGGCGTTGAAACGCACGTCGAAAACCTCGCTCCGCAACTCGTCCGTCGAGGCTACCGTGTGACTGCTTGTGTGCGCTCGCCGTATGTCGATAACAAAGCCTCTATGGAATGGAAGGGAGTTCGGCTGCTTCGGCTCTGGACCGCGCGTAGTATCTATTTCGAGGCGCTCCTACACTCGCTGATCTGTGCTGTGGTCGCAGGAATTCGCAGGCCGCAAGTCGTGCACATCCAGGGCATTGGTCCCGCTCTCGTCACGCCCATCCTTCGAATCTTCGGGTTGCGGATCATCGTCACCCACCATGGCGAAGACTACAATCGCGAGAAGTGGGGTTGGGCAGCTCGCACCGTGTTGCGCCTCGGCGAAGCACTAGGGATGCGCTTCTCGCACAAGCGGATTGCCATCAGCCAAAGCATTCAAAAATTGGTCGCGGACAGATATGGCAAGTCCTGTGATGTCATTCCCAACGGGGTCGTGTTTTCAGATCCGCCAACTCGAACAGACAAAGTGGTCGAACTTGGTTTGGAACCGGGACGCTATGTTTTGACTGTAGGGCGACTAGTTCCCGAGAAGCGACAGATGGATCTTTTGCGCGCCTTCGCTGACGCGCGACTAAGCGGCTGGAAACTCGCAATAGTTGGCCGGATCGATCACAAGAACAAGTACGCCGACCTTCTGGCGTCGGAAGCGGCCCTTGCAGACAACGTCGTGATGGCTGGCTTTCAGAGCGGCGAGTCTTTACGTCAACTCTACGCTCACGCTGGGTTGTTTGTTTTGCCGTCTTCGCACGAGGGACTGCCCATCGTGCTCTTGGAGGCGCTCAGCTATGGGTTGCCCGTGCTGGTCAGCGATATTCCGTCAAATTTGGAAGTCATCGGTGATGCAGCGCGCGTTTTTAGAATGGGCAATATTGCGGATTTGAGCGGAAAGATCCGTGTCTTGACTGCTATGAAATTGGGCGCGGCGGAGCGCGAGGCGCTCAGGCGAGATTGTGCCCGTCGCTATGATTGGACCGAGATCGCCCAAAGAACCTCGGCGGCATACGACGAACTGGCCGATTCCAGGATCTTCTCACTCCCGCGCCGGGCCTTGATGCCATGGCAAGACAGGCAATCGAGTACGATAGGGGATGAGCTTCGGCGCTCACTTCGTCCTGCTCCCCAGCGCCCGCACCGACTGCCGTAAACATGCCACGCGCGGCCTTTCCCGGCACAGAGAAGGAAAACGTCTGGAATCATCCGCATTTGCAGGCGTCGGCCGCCATGCCCGCCTTGAATAGTAAGGCGGCTTGAATATCGAGAATTGGTTCAGCCGGAATACCTGGAGAACCGGGTTAAGAAAGTATCTTTGATGAATTGGAAATGAGAAATATTCTCGTCAAGGCGCGCAAGGCGCTCACGCGCATTCCGTATTTGTGCGTCAAACAAGTTGAGATGTTGCGTATCTAGATCCTCGCGCGTCAGATAGTCGTCTGTTCCATTGCCTTGTGCAACCGCGGCTCGCGCGAGTGTGTCGTCAAGGCGAAGACGAAGACCATCTCTTTCTTTCTCAGCTGCTGTCAACGCTGCATTGATCGCTATTGCGATCGACCTGATGCTCGCCGCGTCCGTCCGAAGATCGCGCTCGGCCGATCGAGCTCTAAACCCAAGCCCCGTTTTCGACATTGTGAATGGAACACGCACTCCGGACCTCGCGGTGTTTTCGGTAATCGTTGGGTAGGGTGCAGTCCTATTTCCTGTTTTTGTTTTTTGTTTGTAAAAATCTGGGGCAAAACGTCAAAGCTCACGGATTTCAACCACTTTGTATGACGATACGCCTCACTGAGTGAACAAAGTTGACGGTTCTCAAAACTGCGATGTCGCGTGGCAACCTGTGATGAACCGCGCGGTTGGAACCAGCTCAACGATGTGCTGGAACCTGGGAATGCTGGTGCTGAAGTTGCGATCGACCCGAACGCGCGCGCAAATCGGTTATGTGCGCGAGCAACAATTCAATAGAAAGCCTGATGTCCGACCTCATTCAGGACCGATGCGACGGCGATTTGCCGCTCCGGAGTTATTGGCAATAGTCAAATTTGAAGTGACGCGCGCTCCTATGACGCTGCAACCCGTTTCCCGGAGCAGGCCATGGGCTGGGCGGCACATACAAATTCATGGACACTCGAGACGGGCACTTCGATCTGGCTGGTCGCGGATACCCGCTCTTCGTGTCCACCAAACGGTGTCGACTTGCCAATACTTCTGGTGGATGGGGCGATTATCAACGGCCGGATACTTAGCTCATCGCCCTCAGAAATTGTCATTGAGCTATTTGGCTACTGCAGGCGGATGACTCCCGCCGTCCTTCGCTCACATGGTATGACGAATGAATTTCCCGGTACGGAATGGATATTGCGAGAGCTTGTGAAGAGATAGGTGAGGGCTCGCCAGTTTGTCCGAAACAGCGCGGCGATGTGTAAACTGCCGGCGTAGATATTTATTCCTCGTAAAGACGGTCGGGAACTGCGCTCGCTGATTGCTGTCAACCGCTCCAGCGGGCATGATCTGGCATGCTTTCGTTGCGCCCGATAAGTCCTAGGTTGCCGGTCTTGCGTTGATCGGGAGTGTGGAGGTGGGCAAGGCGAAGGTTAGTAGCCAGCACAGCACCAGCATGATAGCCGAGCCGATAAGGCATCCCGTCATTCCAGCGATCTGGTAGAGTAAACCAGATAATGTGATGCCGAGCAGTCGGCCCGCAGCGTTGGCTGCATAATAGAAGCCGACATCCTCGGCAGATTTCTCGGATCCTGCATATGCGAGGATGAGGTACGAATGCAGCGAGGAATTCACGGCGAAGGGAAGGCCGAACAGAGCCAACCCCGCGACCACCATGAGATCGGGCCGTCCAACGTTGACCGTGTGCATGATGACCGCCAGCAAAATCGGAATGGCTGCAAGGACGAGTGCCCACATCCGCGCCGCTGGAACCTCCCGGCTTAATCCATCCGCGCTTCGCCTAACCAACGAGGGCGCAATCGCCTGGATGCCGCCGTAGGCTATCGTCCATGCAGCGAGAAAGCCGCCGACCTCAAGAAAGCGCCAGCCGTTTGCATACAGGAAGACGGGCAAACCGACGACAAACCAGACATCGCGTGCGCCAAACATGAAAATGCGTGCCCCTGCCAAGAGGTTGACGCCCCTCGTTTTGCCGAAAAGCTCTTTTATCGTCTTGGACGATTTGGCTTTGCCAAGCTGGCGCGGCAGGAGGAACAAGCCTGCCAGAAAGATGACGCCGAGCAGGGCGGCCATCGCCCAAAGAGCGGGTCTGAAGCCGAGGACGTCGAGGAGCAGTCCGCCCACGAAGAAGCCGACACCCTTCATTGCATTCTTCGATCCCGTGAACCAAGCAACCCACCGGAAAAGTTGGCCGCTTCCTTCGGATGAAGTTGCTTTGATCGCAGATTTAGAGGCGGTCTTGGTCAGATCCTTAGCGACACCGGCCACCCCCTGCGCTGCGACGACCCACGCAACGGAAAATGCGGCGCTCCACTGCGGATCGAGGAACGACAGCATGATCAATCCGGCGATCTGCAGAACTTGCCCGGCCGCAAGCATGCGGGGAATTCCGTACTTGGAAGCAAAATAGCCACCGGCAAGGTTTGCCGCGATGCCAGCCGCTTCGTAAAGCAGGAACAGAAAAGCCAACGTGAAGGGCGTGTATCCGAGGCGAAAGAAGTGAAACAGAACCAGCATACGCAACGCGCCGTCAACAAGAGTGAACCCCCAATACGACGCGGTTACGATGAGATAGTTTCTTGCGGTCGCTGTCATGTGCCAGCCCTCGCGACGATATTCGCCAAATCTACCATGCGGCAGACATACCCAATCTCGTTGTCGTACCAAGCATAGACCTTGAGGAGCGTTTCGTCGGTCACCATGGTACTAAGCGCGTCTACGATGGAACTGCGCGGGTCGTTATTGTAGTCAGCCGAAACAAGCGCGCGGCTCTCCACGCCGAGAATGCCTGCCAGGACGCTTTGGGACGCTGATCTAAATAGAGCGTTGACTTCCTCAACAGTCGTCGAACGTTTCAATTCAAATACACAATCCGTCAGACTGGCGTTGAGAACCGGCACTCGCACGGCGTGGCCATTCAATTTGCCCTTAAGCTCGGGATAGATCAGCGATATGGCGGTGGCGCTTCCGGTCGTTGTAGGCTGCATTGACGCCATTGCAGATCGCGCTCGCCGCAAGTCCTTATGGGGCGCATCGACTACGACGTTCGTATTCGTGGGGTTGTGGATGGTGGTAATTTGTCCATGCCGAATGCCGATCGCTTCTTGGATAACCTTTACGACCGGTGCCAGGCAATTGGTTGTGCAGGACGCAGCAGTGAGCAAACGATGTTTTGCAGGATCATAGAGTTGGTCATTCACGCCCACCACAATATTGAGCGCCGCCTCATCCTTAACGGGCGCTGCCACGATGACTCTTTTCACACCCCGATCAAAGTAGGCTTTGAGCTGGTCTGGCTTTAAAAACTTGCCGGTGCACTCCAGCACGACATCGCAGCCGAGATCGCCCCAAGCCACTTCACCCGGACTTCCAAGCTCACTGAATCCGATTCGCGTTCGACCAACAGTGATCGATTTTTCATTTTCAACTTCGATGGGGATGTTCCACCGCCCATGGATGCTATCGAATTCGAGCAGATGAGCGGTTGCCTCAATTCCACCTTTGACTTCATTGATGTGAACGATGTCGAGCCGGTTTTGCGATCGAGGATCGCTGTCCGGACGGTGAATTCCGCCAAATGCCGCGCGCAGCACCAGCCGCCCCATGCGGCCCATGCCGTTGATACCAACTTTCATATGAACTCCTATTAGGGTGATACGCGCGTGGTGTCGCCGATTTCGTCCAACCTTGCCTTTAGCGCCATGCGGTCGAGCGCGGCGAACGGCAGGCTGACGAAGATTTCGATGCGGCGCCGGATCATTGCGTAGAGTTCGTTCAACAGCGTGGTTCGTTCCGACTTGGATCCGGTGAACTGCGCGGGGTCCGGGAGAGGCCAGGCACCGGTGACGAACTTTTTTCCGAGATCGGGACAGAACTGGCCTTGCGGCGTGTCGCAAAGTGCAATGACAAAATCCATCCGAGGCGCTTCCGATCCAGAGAACTCATCCCACGATTTGCATCGCAGATGGGTGATGTCGTGGCCCAAGTGGCTCAATCGATCGAGTACCTCCTGCATCGGGGCTTTCGCCGGATCTGATCCCGCGGAATAGACGTTGAAACGTCCCCTGCCGATCTTGGTCAGAAGCGCCTCGGCCATGATCGACCGTGCGGAGTTGTGCGTGCAGAGGAACAGCACGTTGAAGGCGGGCGCTATGACGTCTGGCTGGGTCTCGTTCTTCTCGATCGAGGTCACGCTCGCATCTGGAAGAATGCCGCATAGTTCCGGCTTCCCGTTGCAGCAATCACGCGCCAGAAAATCGATTAGTCCGCGAAAGCCGTTGACGTCGGCCCGGTAGTTCACCGTCCGCCCATCTTTCTCTGCGGCAATCAGGCCGGCGCGCGTGAGAATCGCAAGATGGTTCGACATTGTATTGTGAGGGACCTCACATCGCCGGGCGATCTCTCCCGCAGCGACGCCTTCAGGATGAGCCGCAAGCAAAAGCCGCAGCGCCTGGAGCCTGGTTGGCTGCGCGAGTGATCCAAAACCTTCGATTGCGGTTTCAATGACGCTTGCCTGATCCATCGTCAGCCCTCGCGATATCCTTCTTTTATGTCGATACTAATCGACAAGTTAAGTGACCCACTGATGACGGGCCAAGGTTTTTGTGTCGGTTTTGCTGTCATTTCCCCATCACATGTAGTCTGTATGTCGAGACTGATAGACATATAGCAAAAGGGGAGCCAAATGCACAAGCTTTGTCAGGCACTCGTTCTGGCCACTGCAATCAGTTTTCCAGTGGCCGCTGCAGGCGCAGCCGAAACTGCCGGGGCGGGATCGACGTTCGTTTTTCCGATTCTTTCGAAGTGGGCAGCTGACTACCAAACGAAGACAGGCGACAAGATCAACTACCAGTCGATCGGATCTGGCGCCGGCTTGCAGCAGATACGCTCATCTATCGTGGACTTCTGTGCTTCCGACATGCCACTGAAGCCGGATGAATTGGCAAAGGACGGGTTAAGGCAGTTTCCTCTGGTGATTGGGGGCGTTGTTCCAGTCGTAAATATCGAGGGCGTCCGTGCAGGCGACCTGCATTTTACGGGAACTGTTTTGGCCGACATATTCCTCGGTAAGATCAAATCGTGGGATGATCCAGCGATCCGCTCGCTGAACCCAACCATCAATCTTCCTGCAGCGGCTATCTCCGTCGTTCACCGCTCCGACGGATCGGGGACGACTTTTAATTGGGCCAACTATCTTGCCAAGATGAGCCCCGAATGGAAGCAGAAGGTTGGTGAAGGAACGACGGTTGAATGGCCGGTAGGTGCAGGCGGCAAAGGCAACGATGGGGTCGCGGCTTTTGTCGCGCTGGCTAAAAATTCGATTGGCTACGTTGAATACACCTACGCCGTGCAAAACAAGCTAGCATACGGACTTGTGCAGAACAGAGCCGGCCGGTTCGTTCAGCCAAGCGCCGAGACGTTTCAGGCCGCCGCGGCTGGGGCTGACTGGGGCGCATCAAAGGACTTCTTTTTGATCATGACCGACGCGCCTGGTGAGAACGCGTTTCCAATCACCGCCACGGCATTCGTCATCATGCATAAACAACCAAAGAACATGTCGCGCTCGAAGGTCGCTATGGATTTCTTCAAATGGGCGCTGGAAAGCGGACAAGCACAGGCAGAATCGCTGCACTATGTGCCGCTGCCTAAATCCCTCGTGCGGCAGGTCGAAAATCATCTGAAGTCAGAATTTGGACAGTGACTGACAATGAGCCGCCGCCGAGCCCATGTTCGGCGGCGAGCTAGTTCTCTATGCAATCGCATTGTCTAGCTTAAAGTGCGAACGCCGCTGCGAAAGGGCGGAATCTCACGATATCACCGTAGTCTGCATCGCCCACATTCGGCCAGGTCGATTGTGGCCAACGCGGTCGTGGCGATCACAAGCATTGTAAGTTCTCAGTCCATATCATCTCGGTATGTGATTACGGGCGACTGAATCGAACCCTTCCAAGACCATAACCTTGCATATTTTTCTTCGTATTCTGCGTACTAACTTTTGCGAGACTCTGGGGCTGTGGAATTTCCTTTTATAATTCAAGTATTTGACTAAGAAGCATGACGCGCCGCGATGTCATACGACTGTCATGCAGCTTACATAAAAAGTGCAGGCTCAGTCTCCTAAAGAGGCGGCCTTGAGGCGATCCCACGATGGTGCCTCGCTCACAATATGGAGAGACCCAGTGAATTTCATCAAAACAATCGTCGCTGCCGGCCTTGTTGCCGCGTCGACGTCGGCCTTTGCCGCTGACATCACCGGAGCGGGCGCGACGTTCCCGTTCCCCGTCTATTCGAAATGGGCCGATGCCTACAAGAAGGAGACCGGCAACGGCCTGAACTATCAGTCGATCGGTTCCGGCGCTGGCATCAAGCAGATCCAGGCCAAGACCGTGACTTTCGGCGCGACCGACGCGCCGCTTAAGGCCGAACAGCTCGAGAAGGACGGTCTCATTCAGTGGCCGATGGTGATGGGCGCGATCGTGCCCGTCGTGAACCTCGAAGGCATCAAGCCGGGCGAACTGGTGCTGTCCGGCGAACTGCTCGGTGACATCTATCTGGGCAAGGTCACCAAGTGGAACGACCCCGCGATCGTTAAGCTGAACCCGAAACTCGCGCTGCCGTCGGACGCCATCACTGTGGTGCGCCGTTCGGACGGTTCGGGAACGACCTTCAACTTCACCGACTACCTGTCGAAGGCCAGCACCGAGTGGAAGGCCAAGGTTGGTCAAGGAACCGCTGTTGAGTGGCCCACCGGCGTCGGCGCCAAGGGTAACGAAGGTGTCGCCGGCAACGTCGGCCAGACCAAGAACTCGATCGGTTATGTCGAGTACGCCTACGCCAAGCAGAATAAGCTGACGTACGCCGCGATGATCAACAAGGCCGGCAAGACCGTCCAGCCGACTGTTGCCGCGTTCCAGGCTGCTGCGTCCAATGCCGATTGGGCCAAGGCGCCCGGCTATTATGTGATCCTGACCGACCAGCCGGGCGAAGCTTCGTGGCCAATCACTGCTGCGACCTTCATCCTGATGCACAAGGTTCCAGTCGACAAGGCTGCGTCTGCGGAAGCGATCAAGTTCTTCAAGTGGTCGTTCGAAAAGGGCGACAAGATGGCTGAAGAACTCGACTACATCCCGATGCCTGAGCCCGTGGTCAAGCTGATCGAAAAGACATGGTCGGCTGACATCAAGAGCTAAGCAAGTTTTCCGGAGGAGAGGCCTGCCTCTCCTCCGTCTTTCTCGGTGACAAAGTTCGGTGCCCGCATGATGTGCGCAGCATCCAGACTCAACTAGAATAATTCGACAGGGGACTAGCGTGGCAGAGATGGCCGTTCAGAGCACCTCAATGGAAGCAGCCGGGCCTTACGATCGTGCAAAAGCTCTGAGCGCATTCAAGTTCGGCGACAAGGCTTTCTATTGGACCACCCGAGCCTGCGCACTTGCCGTTCTTCTCATTCTCGGTGGCATCATTCTCTCCCTGATTGCGGGTGCATGGCCTGCGATGAAGGAGTACGGTTTCGCGTTTCTCTGGACGCAGCGCTGGGCGCCATCGGCTGATCCTCCGGTGCTCGGTGCGCTCGGTCCGATCTACGGCACGCTGGTGACGTCGATCATCGCGATGATCATCGCCATCCCGGTCGGGATCGGCATCGCAATTTTCCTGACCGAGCTTTGTCCGCAATGGCTGCGCCGCCCCATCGGGATGGCGGTCGAATTGCTAGCCGGCGTTCCTTCGATCATCTACGGCATGTGGGGTTTTTTCGTGCTGGGCCCGTTCCTGGCGAATACGTTCCAGCCTTTCATGATCCGGCTGTTTGATGGCGTTCCCGTCCTCGGCTCCATCTTCGCCGGCCCGCCGTCCTATCTCAGCCTGTTCAACGCAGCGCTGATTCTTGCGATCATGGTGCTGCCCTTCATCACCTCGATTTCAGTCGACGTGTTCAAGACGGTGCCGCCGGTGTTGAAGGAAGCGGCCTACGGCGTCGGCTGCACCACATGGGAAGTCGTCCGCAACGTCGTGATCCCCTATACAAAGGTTGGCGTGATCGGCGGCATCATGCTTGCGCTCGGCCGTGCGCTCGGCGAGACGATGGCCGTCACGTTCATCATCGGCAATTCGTTCCGGATATCCTCATCGGTCTTTGCCCCGGGCACGACGATTTCAGCCGCCATCGCCAGCGAGTTCGCCGAGAGCGACGGCCTCCATCAGTCGGGTCTCATTCTGCTCGGCTTGTTGCTGTTTGTTCTCACATTCTTCGTGCTGGCTGCTGCGCGGCTCATGCTGATGCGTCTTGAGAAGAAGGCGGGAAACTAAATTATGAACCCGATTTATACTTCCCGCCGCCGCTGGGACATCGTGATCCGCTTCCTGTGCCTCGGCGCGGCCGTGTTTGGCGTCACTTGGCTGGCGCTGATCCTGTTCACGCTGTTCTACAACGGCCTTGCGGGCCTGAATCTTCAGGTCTTCACGCAAAATACGCCGCCGCCCGGCTCAACCGAAGGTGGATTGCTCAACGCCATCGTTGGTTCGATCATCATGACGGTGCTCGGTGTCGGCATCGGCGCGCCGATCGGACTGTTTGCCGGCACCTATCTTGCTGAATACGGCAAGCACGACCGGCTGACCTCAGTGATCCGCTTTATCAACGATATTCTGCTGAGCGCGCCGTCGATCATCATTGGCCTGTTCGTCTACGGCGCAATCGTGGTGCCGATGGGCGGCTTCTCGGCATTGGCTGGCACGCTGGCCTTGGCTGTCATCGTCATCCCGGTCGTGGTGCGTACCACCGAGGATATGCTCGGACTGGTTCCCAATCCACTGCGGGAAGCTGCGTCAGCTCTTGGTTTGCCCCGCTCACTCGTCATCAAGCGCATCGCCTATCGTGCTGCGCGTGCCGGCCTTATCACCGGCGTGCTGCTGGCGACGGCACGTGTCGCCGGCGAGACGGCGCCCCTGTTGTTCACCGCGCTCAGCAACCAGTTCTTCAGCCTCGATCTTACCAAGACGATGGCTAACCTGCCGGTGACGATCAACAACTTCGTCCAGAGTCCCTACGAGTACTGGAAACAACTTGCCTGGACCGGGGCTTTGCTGATCACCTTGACCGTACTTGCCCTTAACATTGGCGCACGCATTCTCGGCGCCGAGAGGACGATGAAATGAACGAGCAGCTTTCTGTTAGCGTAGACACATCTCGTGGCGCGCCCGTACCGGGTGCAGCCATTCATCAGGACGCACGAGCCAAGGTGACCGCGCGCGACCTCAATTTTTACTACGGCGAAAACCATGCGCTGAAGAACATCAACCTGGTTCTCGGCGAGAACCGTGTGACCGCGTTCATCGGCCCGTCGGGCTGTGGCAAGTCGACCCTGCTGCGGATTTTCAACCGCATGTACGACCTCTACCCGGGGCAGCGCGCCGTAGGCCAGCTCATGTTGGACAACACCAACATCCTCGATCCGAAGCTGGATCTCAATCTGTTGCGGGCGCGTATTGGTATGGTGTTCCAGAAGCCGACGCCGTTCCCGATGACCATCTATGAAAACATCGCATTCGGCATTCGGCTTTATGAGAAGATCTCGAAGTCGGAAATGGACGGCCGCGTCGAGGCTGCGCTGAAGGGCGGCGCACTCTGGAACGAGGTCAAGGACAAGCTGAATGCCAGTGGCCTCAGCCTGTCGGGCGGCCAGCAGCAGCGCCTTTGCATCGCGCGCACGGTCGCCGTTCGGCCGGAAGTCATCCTGTTCGACGAGCCTTGCTCAGCGCTTGATCCGATCTCGACGGCCAAGGTCGAGGAATTGATCCAGGAGCTGAAGGAAGATTACACGATCGCCATCGTGACGCATAATATGCAGCAGGCGGCCCGTGTATCGGACAAGACCGCGTTCATGTACCTTGGCGAGCTAGTCGAGTTCGACGATACCAACAAAATATTCACGTCGCCGACCGATCGGCGCACGCAGGATTACATCACCGGCCGCTTCGGCTGACGCGCATTTTGCGGGAGAGACATATCATGGGTTCAGATCATACCGCCAAGGCGTTCGACGAAGACCTTCAGGAACTCAACCGGCTTGTCGCCGAAATGGGGGGCTTGGCCGAACGGCAGATCGTCGATTCTGTCGATGCGCTGATCCGGCGCGACGTGACGCTGGGCAATCGTGTCGTGACCTCCGATCTCGACATCGACAGGCTGCAGCACCTGATTGAAGAGCGCGCCGTGCTGACCATCGCGCGCAGGCAGCCGATGGCTGTGGACCTGCGCGAGATAGTCGGCGCCATGCGTGTCGCCATCGACCTTGAGCGGATCGGTGATCTCGCCAAGAATATCGCGAAGCGTGTCGCCGCGCTCGACAGCGATTTCCATCCGCTGAAGCTGATCCGTGGCCTGGAGCATATGACCGATCTCGTGCAGTCGCAGGTGAAGTCGGTGCTGGATGCCTATGCCGCTCACGATCTTCCTGCCGCGATGACGGTGTGGAAGGGTGATGAGGAAGTGGACGCGATCTGCACCTCGCTGTTCCGCGAATTGCTGACCTATATGATGGAAGACCCGCGCAATATCGGTTTCTGTATTCACCTGATGTTCTGTGCAAAGAACATCGAACGGATCGGCGACCACGCGACCAACATCGCCGAGACGGTTTTCTACATGATTGAAGGCCAGCAGATGCTCGATCAGCGCCCCAAGGGCGACATGACGACTTTTGCAACGGCCGCGTCAGGCAACTAACTGAAGGATAATGAATTGAAGGATCGGACATGAGCGCCCGTATTCTTGTGGTCGAGGACGAAGAAGCGTTGACGACGCTGCTTCGCTATAATCTGGATGCCGAAGGTTACGATGTCGAAACCGTCGCCCGCGGCGATGATGCCGACACCCGGCTCAAGGAACACATCCCCGACCTCATTGTGTTGGACTGGATGCTCCCGGGTCTGTCCGGAATTGAGCTTTGCCGCCGCTTGCGCGCACGGCAGGAGACCAAGCAAATTCCGATCATCATGCTGACCGCGCGCGGCGAGGAAAGCGAACGGGTGAGGGGGCTTGCCACCGGCGCGGACGACTACATCGTTAAGCCGTTCTCCGTGCCCGAGCTCTTGGCCCGCGTGAAAGGCCTTTTGCGGCGCGCCAGTCCCGAGCGTCTCGCCACGGTTCTTGCCTTCGGCGACATCGAGTTGGACCGGGACCGGCGACGTGTCGCCCGCTCGGGCCGCCCGATCGATCTTGGGCCTACGGAATATCGTCTGCTCGAGTTCTTCCTTGAGCATCCGGGTCGTGTGTTCAGCCGCGAACAGCTCCTGGACGGTGTATGGGGCCGCGACATCTATATCGATGAGCGAACGGTAGACGTGCACATCGGCCGGCTTAGGAAGCTCCTTAATCTCGGCCGTGAGACGGATCCAATCCGCACTGTTCGCGGCGCCGGCTACGCTCTCGATGACCGCTTCGCGAAGGCCGAATAACACCCCCTCTTTTCTAATATTGAAAGATTGGCAAACTTTGTAGAGAAGTTTCCCGATCTGTAGTGCCGCAGAGTTTTTGCGGGATCGTCACGAAGGGGCGGCCCCCTGCAACTATCATTGCGACAGTTCTGCTATTTGCCGTGTTCATGCAGTGCGGCGGAGAACCACTGTCAAGAAATGCCCTTAAGGAATTTACTCGGAGGCGGATTCACCGGTGGGTATGAATGCCGCAAACGATGAGAATATACCGCTACGGTGAGCTATAGCGGACCGGAAAGGGAATCGGTGCATTCGATGAATGTGGAGGTAGGAGACTACTAGATCCAAATGGCCAAAGAAATCCCGATACCGAAGTCGGGTGCCGGATAGTTTCAGAAGCGGTTGCTGGGTCGGACGTCGAAACGTTTAAGTAGCTTCGATAAGTCTTGAACGGAGCCACGCCGATAGTGATCAAGCGAATACTGCCCTGACGATCAATATGAGCGTGCTATGCTGCAGGATCAAACCGGCAAGGCATTTGGACGGATGTTAGATAAGTCAATAAACTTAGGCTGTATTGATAATCTCGCCATCTTCCTTGACGAACTTTCCGATATGCGGGTTCGGCAGAATATCGAGGATGGCTTCGGATGGACGGCAGAGCTTGACGCCTTTCGGTGTAACCACGATCGGCCGATTGATAAGGATAGGCTGTGTCAGCATTATATCGACCAGTTCGTCGTCAGTCCATTTCGCATCGTCGAGCCCAAGATCAGCATAGGGTGTGCCTCTCTGGCGAAGCAGTGCGCGCACAGACATTCCCATCGCTGCAATCAGCTCCAGCAATCTGGTTCGGGTTGGCGGAGTTTTTAGGTACTCAATGATCTCTGGCTCGACACCGCTCTGGCGGATCATGGCGAGCGCGTTGCGGGACGTCCCGCAGTCGGGGTTGTGATAGATCGTTATGCTCACGACCGTCCCTCTACCTTTGAGGCTGCTGCAGGTGACGACGAGCCGGCGTCATACCATTCGCGCGTTGCTTTCACGATTTTGACGACAGATAGCATCACCGGGACTTCCACAAGAACGCCGACAACGGTCGCAAGCGCTGCGCCGGAATTGAGGCCGAATAGGCTAATGGCAGCGGCAACCGCCAACTCGAAGAAATTGCTGGCTCCGATAAGGGCGGCCGGCGCGGCCACACACCACGCGACTCCGAAACGCCGACTGAGCCAATACGCGAGGCCTGCATTCAGGTAGACCTGAATCAGAATTGGTACGGCCAGGATAAGGATGACCAAGGGTTGAGCCAGGATTTGCTCGCCCTGAAATGCGAATAGCAACACCAGGGTCGCGAGTAACGCAACCAGAGACACCGGTTGCAACCGGTGCATGACCAGGTTGAAAGCTGGAGTTCCTTCGACCAAAAGCCAGCGGCGCCATAGCTGAGCGATGACGACTGGAACAACGATGTAGAGCAGAACCGAAAGGAGCAAGGTGGCCCAAGGTACCGAGATCGAGGCAACGCCGAGCAACAAGCCAACGAGCGGTGCAAACAAGAAAATCATCAGCACGTCGTTGAGGGCGACCTGACTCAATGTGAAATGCGGTTCACCTTCACACAGGTTCGACCAGACGAACACCATCGCCGTGCATGGCGCAGCAGCCAAAAGAATGAGGCCGGCGATATAGGACGAGATCTGTCCAGCGGGGAGCATGGGGGCGAATACATGCCCGATAAAAAATGTCCCTAGCAGAGCCATCGAAAACGGCTTCACTGCCCAGTTGATGAACAATGTCACGCCGACGCCGCGCCAATGTTCTTTGACTTGCCCGAGCGCGCCAAAATCGATCTTCAGCAGCATCGGGATGATCATCAGCCAGATCAATAACGCCACCGGCAGGTTGACCCTTGCCACTTCCGCGCCAGCAATTGTCGCAAACACCCCAGGCATGACATGCCCCAGTGCAATGCCCGCCACGATGCACAGCGCGACCCAAACGGATAGATAACGCTCGAAAATGCTCATCGTTTTCCTTTTGGCGAGCAACGGGGTTGGAGGCTGGCAATCAGCGATTCACACAAATCAGCGCGCCCCCCGCAGCAGTCCCGAATCATGAACAAGGTGAGTTCCTGAAGCGCCGAGATCTTTGCGCGATAAAGGATGGTGCGGCTCTCGCGTTCGCCTTCGATCAGACCTGCTCGCGCCAAAATGGCCAAGTGAGCCGACATTGTGTTTTGTGGAACACCAACCCGGCGAGCCAATTCCCCCGCTGGAACGCCTTCTGGCTCGTGCTTCACAAGCAGCCGAAATGTGTCTAGTCGCGTTACTTGGGCGAGCGCAGCCAATGCGTCGATAGCCTCAGTTTTTTTCATATATCCAGATTAATGGATTTGTTTGCTGCTGTCAATCCACGCTCCTGCGATCGATTGTTCGAAAATTCTAGAAATATGGTTGACCTGTGCTCATCGTAGTGGGATGTTGCGGCATGAAGATCGATGACGCAGCAGCTCGCCTTGAGGCGCTCGGAAGTCCCACCCGGTTGAAGATATATCGCACTTTGGTTCGTGCCGGACGTGCGGGGATGCCCGTTGGCCGTCTCGGCGAGAAGCTCAAGGTCGCCAGTTCGACGATGTCCTATCATCTCAAGGCGCTCATGGCGGTGGGTTTGGTTTTTCAGAAGCGGGATGGGGTGACGCTCATCTGTCACGCGGAATACGACACGATGCGCGGGCTGGTCGATTTCCTGGCGGCGGAATGTTGCGTGGATGAAGCGGAGTGCTCGGACGCAAAATCAATTGCGTGAATTTTACGGCCATATAATTCTAAGATTCTGGAAATATGGGATAATGAAGATGATGAAGAAAGTAGCTATCATAGGAGCAGGTCCCGTTGGCCTTGCCGCAGCTGCTCATGTCATGGAGCGCGGCATGGAGCCAATCGTGCTTGAGGCCGGACCAACGGCCGGACATGCTGTCAGGCAGTGGAAACACGTCCAGTTGTTCTCGCCCTGGGAATACAATGTGGACAAGGCGGCCGCGAGATTGCTCTTTGCAACGGGCTGGAATTCTCCGGATCCTCATGTCTATCCGACCGGCGCCGACTTGATCGAGCGATATGTGAATCCCCTTGCCACGAAGACACGGCTTAAGGATCACATCCTGACCACCAGCGAGGTCACCGGCATAAGCCGCCAAGGCTTCGACCGACTAAAAACTAAGGGTCGTGAACAGGCGCAATTCGAAATCCTATATCGAAATACCCACTTTCCGGAGGGTTTGGGGGAAAAGGTTGTGCGCGCGGACGTGGTCATTGACGCTTCCGGCACCTGGTCAACTCCGAACCCGGCGGGTGCCAACGGATTGTGTGCAATCGGAGAGAAGGAATCAGCCAGCAAGATCGCCTATGCGATGCCCGATGTGCTAGGAGCAGACCGGGCTCGGTATGCTGGAAAGACTGTGGCTGTTCTGGGGGCGGGTCACTCTGCAATCGGGACGCTGACCGATCTGGCCGAGTTGAAGACCCAAGTGCCAGGAACCGAAGTCATTTGGCTGCTGCGCGGTGACAATCCTGCAAAAGCTTTCGGCGGAGGTGCGAGCGATAAGCTCGCCGCTCGTGGGGAGCTTGGATATTCCTTCGCGGCGTTGGTCGCAGCGGGTAGAATTAAAGTGGAACCCGCTTTTGGGACTACTCACGTCACTATCGAGGACGAACGGTTAAGAATCGCGGCGGGCTCAGCTTGTTGCGGTCGCCATGTCATTGCCGACGAACTCATCGTTGCTACGGGATTTCGGCCTAATTTCGACTTCCTGCGTGAGCTTCGCATCCAGCTCGATCCTGCAATCGAATGCCCGATAGCGCTGGCCCCCTTGATTGACCCCAACGAGCATAGCTGCGGAACGGTCCGACCGCATGGTGCCCGTGAGCTCGCGCAGGATGAACCTGGGTTTTATTTCGCGGGCATGAAAAGCTATGGCCGGGCGCCGACTTTCCTCATGATGACGGGATACGAACAGGTCCGCTCGATCGCGGCGGACATCGCGGGCGACAAGGAAGCAGCCGAGCGCGTTGAGCTCGAGCTTCCAGAAACGGGCGTCTGCACATGCGGCGGCGTGGAGGGCGACTCAGCGTCAGCGGGATGTTGCGGCGATCCAGCTCCCGTCGGCGAGAACCCCTGCTGCGTGGAGGACGTTATGGCAAAGGAGAGGGGTAAGGCCGGATGCGGTTGTGGAGATAAGGCTTAGGCGTCGAGTGAAAACCTTAAGACTGGAAGGTCGATCCGTCATCGCGGGGATGTGTGTGGGCCAACTCGGCAGCTTGCTCCCCCATGTCGTCGTCCCGTCTATACTTGCGGCGTTTCTTATTCCCGAGTGGCATCTTAGTGGTGCAGAGGCTGGCCTGTTGGCCGGCTCTGGCGCTGCGGGCTACATGCTGACCGTGCCACTATTGGCTGCACTGACCGATAGAATTGATGCGCGCAAGATTCTAATTGCGGGTTCGGCACTAAACGCGCTCGGCACCTTGTTATTCGGGGTGTTTGCTTCTGGTCTTTGGTCCGGCGTATTCTTCAATGCGATTGTCGGGATTGGCTTTGCAGGCGCCTATATGCCGGGTCTCAAAGCACTAACCGACCGTTTGGAGCCGGGCGACTCATCCCGAGCCGTCACATTGTACACCTCCAGCTTTTCACTAGGCGTCGGCTTATCCTTTCTGGTTTCCCAACTTGTTGCGGAAAGTTGGGGGTGGCGATCTGCTTTTCTTGTGACGGCTGTCGGTCCAGTCTTGATGCTTCTGGTTTGTATCCTGTTGCCGCCGGTCGAACCAAAGCCCACGAAAGGACGGTTGTTTGATTTTGCACCCGTGTTCCAGAATAAAACTTCTATGGGGTTCATTCTCGGCTATGGCGCGCATTGTTTTGAGCTCTACGGGATTAGAACCTGGCTGGTAGCTTTTTGGACGTTCGTTGTGTCGCGGCATGGAGAAGCGTCTATCCTCGCGCCAATTATCGTCAGTGTTGTTTTCTCCCTGCTCGCGATGCCCGCAAGTATTGTTGGCAATGAACTGGCGTTGAAGTTCGGGCGACATCGCGCGATTACCGTCGTTATGCTTAGTTCTGCTGTCGTCGCACTTCTGATCGGGTTCTTTGCCGATAATTCTCCACGGCTTTTGCTGGCCTTGTTGCTGCTTTATGCTCTAACAGTTCCGGCCGATTCCGGTGCTCTAACTTCTGGCATGACGATGTCTGCTGATCCGCGTTATCGCGGTGCAACGATGGCAATGCATTCGACCGTGGGCTTCAGTCTGTCCGCTCTTGGTGCTTGGGGAATTGGGGTCGCTTTGGATCTTGCTGGAGGCCCCTCGAATCCGAGCGCGTGGATGGCAGCGTTCTCGGTCTTGGCTCTGGGTATCATGTTGGGGCCATTGGCACTGTACTGGTCGAGAGCAAAGGCTCCACAGGTATGAGTCAGCGGCAGCTGCCGATTATCGTTGCGCTGGGCACAACGCAAACACTCGCTTGGGCGTCGAGCTATTATCTGCCGGCGATCCTTGCGGATGCGATCGCGCGCGATCTCGGCATTTCAAGCAACTGGTTCTTCGCTGCGTTTTCGGCGTCGCTGGTAATTTCGGGGCTGCTCGGACCTCGCGTGGGGCGTCGAATCGACCGCGTCGGTGGACGGCAGGTGCTCTCGGCCTCGAACGTCATCCTTGCCTGCGGTCTCGCGCTATTGGGGGCGTCGACCACGATATGGATGCTAAGCGCGGCCTGGCTCCTGCTAGGTATAGGCATGGGATTAGGCTTATACGATGCTGCTTTCGGCACTCTTGGACGAATCTACGGCGACAAGGCCCGACAAGCAATCACCGGGATTACATTGATCGCAGGCTTTGCGAGCACTGTGGGCTGGCCGCTGAGCTCTCTCGGATTGGAAACGATCGGGTGGCGAGCTACCTGCTATGCTTGGGCTAGCGCGCACATTCTGATCGGTCTTCCGCTCAATTACTTTTTCCTACCGCAGACCGACCGCACGCAACCGGTCGAAGGGCCCGTCTTCAAACCGTACATTCCGATCGACCGTACGATGCTTCTGTTGTCATTCGCCTTCGCTGCAGCCTGGACCGTGACGTCGGCGATGGCGGCTCATCTGCCGCGCATCGTCGAGACATTCGGTGCCACGCCGGCACAAGCTGTGTTTGCTGGCATGATGATAGGGCCAGCGCAGGTGGTCGCTCGCGTTCTGGAGGCAAGCACTCTGAGCAGGTTCCATCCGTTGTTCTCGATGCGACTCGCCTGCATCACGCATCCGATCGGAGCTCTCGTCATTGGGGTTTTGGGAGGGGGGGCTTCAGCGGGTTTCGCGCTGTTACACGGTGCCGGTAATGGCATTCTTACAATTGCGCGGGGCACTTTGCCATTGGCGATCTTTGGTCCCAATAATTATGCTTATCGGCTCGGTATCATCGGAGCTCCATCACGCATCGCTCAAGCGCTGGCACCCGTCGGATTTGGGTTACTGATTGAACCGATGGGCAGGGGGGTGGTTGTGGTTTCATCACTTCTGAGTCTGGCTGCTCTCGTGGCGCTATTTTTTTTAGCACGGACAGATCGCCTCGCTCCTCAAGCCACTTCGGAGTCGGAGTAGCGGATTTCCGCGCAAGGAATGTGGAGACATCGACCGGGTTTGAGCGGAGCATTCAAGCGGAAGCGCTCGGGCAGATCGGAATTGGGGATATACGGGCGGCCAGATGAAATCGTGTCGGCCATTCTGTTCCGAACAGCTTCGGATGCAGTTTCGCGTGTGTAGCTTCCGTTGAGAATGAGCGGCACCTTGTAAATCGGGCGAAGGATTGGCCGCAAAGTAGCTGTCGTTCCTGACCGGACCCGCGGGCGCATTCAAGTCGAGCAGCCTTTTATACAGCGGAACGGCGGTATGCTCAGGCTGCGTTGACCTGGAGCATCACGGGGCGAGGCACACTGCGGTGGCTGCCCACAAGCTCCGTCATGACCCGTGTCTATGCGAGGAAACGGTCGATCTCGGCGACAAAGTCATCGATCACCTGAAACAGGAAGGCGTGACCCGCATCGGGATAAAGGACGAGCTTGGCGTTGGGCGCCTGCTGTGACAGCACGTAGGATCGATAAGCGGGCAGCATCACGTCATGTGCGCCATTGGCAACGAGGATCGGCAGTTTGAGCTCCTTGGCGCGGCCCAGCACGCCCTGCCAAGTTGAGATTGCTTTGATCTGGCCCATGAATCCGGCAGCGGACACTCCCGGTCCTTTGTTCGGCTGGGATTCAATGCGTTTCAGCGAGGCGCGGCCCTCGGCTACGGCGGTCTCCGTTTCCGGATAGAAAAGAAAGAGAAAATCTCTCTCGTCATTGTCTGTCGCCTTGGTCATGACCTGCAGCACGCGCGGATCCTGCTGCGGACCGTCCGCAATCGGGCCCGGGCTCGAGCCTGCGACGATCAGGCAGCGCACCAGGTTAGGGAAGTCGAGTGCGAACTGCTGGCCGATGATGCCGCCCAGTGACCAGCCCAGGATATCCACCTGGTTGAAGCCGAGCTTTTGGACGACCTCGGCCGCGACGGCTGCGATCCCCCCGACGCTGTCGGGCACCGTTCCTTCCGACCGGCCGATGCCGGCGCTATCGAAGCGGATGACACGATGCTTCGCAGACAGCGCATGAATAAATGTGGGATCCCAATCATCCATCGTGCCGCGGAAGCGCTGGAAGAGAACAAGCGGTGCCCCGCCTTCGGGACCGTCGGCGCGCCAAGCCAGCCGGCCATAGGATGTTTCAAGCGAGTTGATCCGAGATTCCGCTGTCATTTTGTCTCTCCTCCAGTGGCCCCAGGGCCCATTCGGCGGAGACACTAGTTGCAATGCCTGCCGTCACGAATGACGGATACGCGTGAATCCCGGACATGATGGTATTAGGCGTATTGCGGGTCGCTCCCCTTGGCCGGCTGATTGATGCTGCGCCGGAGGCTCTGAGGAGCCTGGCCGATGGATCGTATGAAAGCCCTGCGCATCCGGTCACGATCATGAAAACCTGTGTCGCGGGCGACAATGTCCATGGAGTGTCGGCCTTCTTGCAGCAGCGCCTTGGCGGCCTCGATCCGCAACTGTTCGACGGCTTTTGCCGGTGACTGACCTGTCTCTGCCCGGAAGAGCCTGCTGAATTGGCGCGGACTGATATGGGCGCGTTCCGCCAGCTCTTCGACGGTCAAAGCGTTGCGCAGATTCTCCTTCGCATAGACGAGCGCCTTGCGGACGCGATCCGAGCGCGGTTCAAGGTCGAGTAGCGCGGAGAACTGAGATTGGCCCCCATGCCTGCGATGGTAAACGACCAGTCGACGCGCGATGGAACGTGCGATCTTTGAGCCGTGATCCGCCTCGACCAGCGCCAACGTCAGATCGATCCCCGCGCTCATCCCTGCCGAGGTCCAGATGTTGCCGTCGGAGATGAAGATGCGATCTTCGTCGACCCGCGTGAGCGGAAACTGCTCTTGCAGGGCTTTCGCATAATACCAGTGAGTTGTCGCGCTGCGGCCATCGAGAAGCCCGGCCTGCGCCAGCGCGAAGGCTCCCGTGCAAATACCTGCCACGCGACGATTCTCTCGCCCTGCTTTCGCAAGATAGCTCCGCACCGCAGGAGAGAAGGATTGAGGGGCAAGACCTCCAATGACGATAACCGTGTGTGGGAATTCGGCAAGCGGCTGTGCTTCTATCGCCACTCCGAGTGAAGATTGAATCGAGCCGCCTTTCTCGGACTTGACGGCAAAGCGATAGGCTTGTCCTCCAAGCTCAAGGTTCGCAAATTCGAAAGCCGTCAAGGCGGCTAAACCCATCATTTGAAATCCATCCTGGATGATCAATCCCACTTGGCGCATGACGAGAACCTTCTGCGGTTTGAGGAAGCGCTCATTGCCTATGATGGCTTTGCTGCATCGCTGCTTGTTGCCGGCCGATGTCTGGCTTTGTCTGCAGTTCGTTCGAATGGCGCCACGCATGGCGTTGCCCGCAGCCAGTTCGCGGCTCGCGAATTTAAGCATGAGCGCGAAGTGTTTCTTCGCTCGTTTCAAACAAGAACAAGGTGTGCATGTATTGCAGCCATGCGCGGTCACGAGCCGGTCTGTCGTGGCGCGATGCGCAATAGTGCCTTAATGTTACTACAATAATTGTAGTTACTCAATTGGAAAGGAGATGGCCGACCTCTCAGTTCAGCACAAATTTTCTTATGCAAACGATCTTCGGATCCACTATGTCGAGGCTGGCTCCGGTCCGCTGGTGCTCTTTGCCGTGGATGGCCCGAATCCTGGTATTCTTGGCGTCATCAGATCCCGGCAATAGCAGCGGCGGGATTTCGCGTTATCGCGCCTGATTTACGAGGTTATGGCGATACCGAAGCGCGCCTGCTTCAATCGAAGACTATGACATTCTCCACTTGGCGAGCGATCTCGTCGGACTGGTGCAGGCTGTCGGCGAGGAGAGGGCTATCCTTGTGGGACATGACTGGGGCTCTCTGGTGGTCGGTCCGACCGGAGTCCTGCGTCCCGACGTCTTTCATGCGGTCGCCTTGCTGAGCGTTCCGTTTATTCTGCGACGGCCTGTCCGGCCAGCAATAAGATTCTATGAGATCACGCGCGAGAAGCATTTCTATCAGGCGTACTTCCGGGTTCCTTAAGTTCTTGATCTCCGACGATAAAGAACGCCGCAGCGGCGCGCATGGCAGCCATTTTTTGCTCGCACCAGAATCTAACTTGCAAAATGCAAGTTAATAGATCACGCTCAACGAAACGATAAAAACGTACCGGGGAGCGACGGGTGAAATTAGCCACAATCCGATCAAGCGGGCATGAGCGTGTTGCGCTTGTGCACGACAATGATAGCAGAGGTTTCCTTATCGGCTCGGCTGCCGAACGATCCGGCGAAGCCGATGATACTTTTCGTTCGATGCTTGCGCTGATCGATGGCGGCGACCGCGCGCTCGACCGGGCGCGGCGACTGTTCGACAAGTACGGCAAAGACCCTGAACTGTCGGTGATTCTCTCAACAGTCGATATTCTCGCGCCCGTGCCGGAGCCCCGGCAAATGCGCGACGGTATGTCGTTCCCGATCCATATCGTACAGTCGCCGCGCGGATCGCTCAAATTGAAGGCGCGTATGAGCGGCGACACCAAGGAACTGGAGCGGCTCAACGCTGAACCGTTGCCGGAGCTTCCTGATATCTACCGTCAGCAGCCGATCTACTACATTACCAACCGCTTCAGCGTGCAGGGCACCAACACCACAGTGAAGTGGCCGCGCTACAGCAAGGTGATGGATTATGAGCTTGAATTTGGCGTCATCACCAAAGGCAAGGGTGCCAACATCTCGGCTGCGAAGGCACACGATCATATCTTCGGCTTCACCATCTTCAACGACTTCTCCGCTCGCGATGCGCAGCGCGTCGAGATGGAAGGCCGTCTCGGCCCCGCAAAGGGCAAGAGCTTCGACGGCGGTAACGTTCTTGGTCCCTGGATCGTGACCCCAGACGAGATCGGCGATCCCTACAAGCTCAACATGGAAGTCCGCGTCAACGGTCAGGTAAGATCCAAAGGCGTCAGCGACGGCATGCTGTTCTCGTTCGAGGAGATCATCGCCCACGTCACGCAGGACGAGACGTTGATGCCGGGTGAGTTTATCGGGTCGGGAACGGTCGGAAACGGCTGCGGTCTCGAACTCGGCTGGTTTCTCGAACACGGCGACGCCATCGAGCTTGAAGTCGAAAAAATCGGTGTTCTGAAAAACAAGGTCGAGCGCCAGGATATTGGCGCATAAACAGGAGAAACGTCGTGTCTGAGGAACTGGTCACGCGCGAGCAGCGCGGCAATATTTCAATTTTGACGATGGTCTACCGGCCCTACAATCTGCTGGGCCCCAAGCTCATCAACGCTATTGTGGAGAAGGTCGAAGAAGCGCAGAAGAGCGGCAGTCGCGCTATCGTCATCCGCAGCGGGCTGCGGCATTTCTCGGCTGGCGCGGATCTCGATATCTTCGACAAGCGCGTTACGGAGGGAAGCGGCGGCCAGACGAACGAAAATCGCCGCCTGACAGGCGTTGAGTTCCTCCGCTTCATGGAATTGCTGCCGATCCCGCTGATCGCCAGCGTTCACGGCGTCTGCCTTGGCGGCGGACTCGAACTGGCGTTGTCATGCGACTATATCATCGCGGCGTCATCGGCAAAAATCGGTTCGGTGGAAGCCACGCTCGGCTTACATCCGCTGCTCGGCGGCATCCAGCGCCAGGTTCAGCGCATCGGCGCGCAGCGCGCCAAGGAAATGTCCATGCTGGCGCGGCGCTACGATGCTCCGACGCTGGAAAAGTGGGGTCTGATCAATCTCACGGTGCCTGAGGAATCGCTGGAGACAGCGACGCTGTCGGTGGCGGAAGAGTTCGCACAGGGGCCGACGCTGGCTCACGCGGCCACCAAGCAACTCGTGCACGTCGCGGTGAACGAAGGCGTGGATGCCGCCGACGAGGCCATGGCCGTCATTCAGGCACCCATCTGGGCATCCGAGGATCTCAAGATCGGTCTTGCATCGTTCCGCAAGAACGGTCCGGGCCTCGCCAAGTTTGCGGGGCGCTGACATGAGCGGTCCTCTCAGCGGAATCCGCGTCGTCGATTTTTCCCGTGTGCTCGCGGGTCCCTTGTGCGCACGGACATTGCAGGATCTCGGCGCTGAAGTCATCAAGGTCGAGCCGCCAAGCCCCGACGTTTCGCGCTTTGCGTTTCCCTCGACGGATGGCATGTCGGGCTACTACGCGCAACAAAATGCCGGCAAGCGCAACGTCAGCATCAATCTCAATCTGCCAGGTGCTTATGAACTGGCGCTGAAATTGTGCGACACCGCCGACATCGTAGTGGAGAATTTTCGCGCGGGAACGCTCGGTTTCTTCGGCCTCGACTACGAGACATTGTCCAAACGCAATCCGCGTCTGATCTACGCGTCGATCACCGGCTACGGTCAGAGCGGTCCATGGCGCAGCCGCATGGCCTATGCGCCGACGGTGCAGGCCGAAGCGGGTTTCACCCACAACAGTGTGCGCCATTACGGCGAGGCGCTGGTGGAGCCGCGCACCGACAGTCTTTCGCATGCCGACGTCTATACAGGTCTGCAGGCGGTGATCGCGATTCTTGCCGCGCTCAACAGCCGGCAGAAAACCGGTCAGGGCCAGTATATCGACGTCGCCATGGCGGCGACTCTGCTTGCCATAAACGAGCGTGCTCATCTGGACATGTCCGACGACGATATCGGGGCGGAGCCTGCAGTTCTCGGCGCGACCGATTGCTCCTTCTTTACCGGCCCCAACGGTGAACATTTTACCGTTGCGACCAGTATCGTCGGCAGTCGCACCTTCCCGTCATGGCTGCGCGCCATGCGGCGAGTCGATCTGATGGATGACCCAAGGTTCGCGTCGGCGGCGGCGCGGCGGCTTAATTTCGGCGCGCTGCATCAGATCATCCAGTCCTGGATGTTGACGTTTCCGGACATGGCGACGCTTGATGCCCAGTTCGATGAAGCCAAAATAGCGATGGGTGAAATCCGCTCCACCAAGGACCTCATCAAGTCGGAGTGGAGCGAATACTGGGGGGCAGTCCAGCATGTGTCGGATCGGAATGGTGGCGAATACAGTCTGCCCGGACGTCCTTGGCATTTCTCGGGAGAGGAGCTGACGCCGATTGGTATTCCAGCATTCCAGGGCGAACACAACAATGCTGTGTTCAGCGAACTTGGTATCAGTGAAGAAGAATTGAACCGGTTGACGGAGGCGGGGGTGCTGGTCGCGCATCCACGCGCGTCGCAACCGTCGGTTAAAGGACCCGCGGAATCAGGTCAGGCGGCCTGATCGCTCTAAGACAGTTTAAATCCATGTAACCGGCTGCGCATAAGCGCAGCCGGAACGAATAATAGTGCGAAAAATCCGGAGGAAAGCAGATGCGCAAGGTGTTGAGTATTAGCTCCATTGTAACTGCCGCCCTGATCGCAATGAGTGCTAGCGGGGCTGTTCTGGCGGGCGAAAAGAAATACGATGTCGGTGCCACCGACACCGAAATCAAGATCGGCAATACTATGCCTTACAGCGGGCCGGGCTCCGCTTGGGGGTTGCTTGGAAAAGCAGAGGCGGCCTATTTCGAGAAGGTGAATGCGGAAGGCGGCGTCAACGGCCGCAAGATCAAATTCATCAGCTACGACGACGCCTACAGCCCGCCCAAGACGGTAGAGCAGGTCCGCAGGCTTGTAGAGAACGATGAAGTCTTGTTGCTGTTCAGCACCTTCGGTGTTCCGACCAATACCGCGATCCATAAATACGTAAACGCCAGGAAGGTGCCGCACCTGTTTGTCGGCGGTGGCGGCTCCAAATGGAACGATCCGAAAAACTTCCCATGGACCACGGCGTTTCAGCCATCGTTTCTGACCGAGGGCCGGATTTACGGCCAGTACATCGCGGCCAATCATCCCGATGGCAAGATCGCGGTGCTCTATCAGAATGACGACTACGGCAAGGATATCCTAAATGGCTTTAAGCAGGGGCTTGGCACGAAAGCCAAGGCGATTGTCGCGGAAGCAAGCTATGAAGTCTCCGTACCCACTGTGGATTCCCAGGTCGTTCAACTAAAAGCCAGCGGCGCAGATATCTTCATGAACTTCGCCGGTCCGAAATTCGCGGCTCAGGCCATCCGTAAGATTGCGGAACTAGGCTGGAAGCCAGTCCATATTCTCAACATTCCATCTGCCTCGATCGGCAGCGTCATCAAGCCGGCGGGCTTCGATATTTCACAGGGCGTGATAAGCGGCGGCTTTCTTAAGGATGCAACCGATCCAGCCTTGGCGAACGATCCCGCCGTAAAGGCTTATCTTGCTTTCATAGAGAAGTACTATCCTGGGGCGGACGTAACCGCGACGGCCAACACGCAAGGCTATGTCATGGCGCAAACCATGGTGCAGGTCTTGAAGCTGGCTGGCGATGACTTGACCCGTGAGAATATCATGCGCCAAGCCACTAACCTGAAGGGTCTCGAACTCGATATGCTTTTGCCAGGTATCAGAATCAACACGGCCCCGGATGATTTGGCGCCAATTAAATCGATGCAGCTTCGCCGTCTGGTGGGAGAGCGCTGGGAAACGTTTGGAGGTGTTATTGAGGCCGCACCAATGCCTTAAAACCGTGGGCAAACTCCGACGGAACGAGACCAGGAATTCGACCAGGAGGCGAGGTAACGCTGGACAGACATGCGTGGTGCCCCAATATAAGGTCGAGAATCTGGATTCGACGGTTTAGGGATTGCGATGCCTGACGTGAAGCGAAGCCGAATTGCCAACAAAGAGTGTTCGGTGGCTCGGGCCATAGAAATCGTGGGGGATCGCTGGTCGATCCTTCTGCTCCGGGAGGCGTATTACGGCGTCAAGCGGTTCGATGAGTTCGAGTACTACGTCGGAATTGCTCCGAACATTCTGAGTTCGCGTCTCAAGAAACTGGTGGATGCCGGGATCATGGTGCGCATTCCTCTGGCCGAGCACGCAGGGCGATACGAGTACGTGTTGACGGACAAGGGCAAAGATTTCTTCCCGACCTATCTGGCGCTCAAAAAGTGGGGTGACGACTGGCTGGCTGAACCGGCCGGACCGCAGGTCGTTTTCAACGATCGTTCCAGCGGCGAGGAAATCAAGTATCCCAAGCTAGTAACGGCTCGCGGCAAGCCGCTTCAGGTTGAAGATATTGAAATCGTTCCGGGAGCCGGCGCCGTTCCCTTCAACCGCAAGAGATTTGCGGCTGGTGCGAATATGCTCGCGGGATCCTCCGCCCCCGAAAAGAAGGGTGCTAAGGTTCGCAAGTCGGCTCCCCGCAAGACCAGGTAGCGGTTCGGGGGGACGTCGGACCCCTCCTGGACGTGCTGCCACCATGCGTGTCTGCCGAGATCATGGCTTTCCCGACAGCGAGGTCAGCGCGCGCGCGACTTCCGTCTTGGCGAGATGCTTACGATAGTCCGCTGATGCATAGTGATCCGAAAGGCAACCGGCGTGCTCACTCGCCAGTATTGCCGCTCTTTCAATCGTGTCGATCGAAAGAGTTTTCCCGCTTAGAAAGTCGACCGCTGCATCAGGCGTAAATGCCTTTGCCGAGGCTCCCGTGATGCCAAGCGTGGCTTCGGATACCACGCCGCCGTTGAGGTGTACGCCAGCTGCGACGCCTACGACGGCATAGCCACTCGCCGGATGGCGGATCTTGCGATAACGAAAATTCATGCCCGGCTTTGGTCGTGCAATATGGATTGCGGTCAGAACCTCGTCCGCCTGAAGCGCAGTGGTGAAAATATCGACGAAGAAATCCTTCGCCGCTACGCGTCTGCGGCCATTCGGGCCAGCGAGTTCCAGTTCGGCTTTCAGCGCGATGATCACGGCGGGCCAGTCGGCCGATGGGTCGGCGTTGGCCAGCGACCCGCCTATGGTGCCGCGGTTTCGCACCTGCGGATCAGCAATCATATTGGCAGTCTGGTGAAAGATCGGCAGCGCCTCGCGCAGCTTTTCGGAGGCAAGAAGTTCGGCGTGCCGCGTTAGCGCGCCGATCCTGATGTGATCGCCAATGTCTATACCCTGCAGCTCACCGATGCTGCCGAGATCCACCAGGAGGGCAGGCGAAGCCAGCCGAAGCTTCAGCGTCGGGATCAATGTGTGGCCGCCGGCCAGCAGTTTGGTATTGTCAGGATCGTCCTGCAGCAGCCCGATCGCCTGGGAAAGAGAAGTTGCGCGAATGTAGTCGAATGAGGCCGGGATCATTGGCTTGCTCCGCTGCGTGCGTTCTGAACCGCCGACCATATCCGCGGCGGGGTCATCGGCATGTCGAGATGGGAGATTCCAAATGGCGACAACGCGTCGAGCACGGCGTGCACCATACACGGCGGCGCCGCGATCGATCCGCTCTCGCCGACACCTTTCACCCCGATCGGATTGGTTGGGGACGGGGTCTCCTGGAATAATGATTGTATGTTCGGGACGTGTTCCGCGCGCGGGACCGCGTAGTCCAGCAGCGAGCCGGTCATCAGTTGGCCGGTATCCGGATCGTAGCTCACCTCTTCATAGAGAGCTTGAGCGATTCCCTGCACCACACCCCCGTGAATTTGTCCGGCGGCGAGAAGGGGATTTATGATCGTTCCAACATCATCCACTGCGACGTAGTCGAGAATATCGACGATCCCGGTTTCGGGATCGACCTCGACGTAAGCCATGTGAATTCCGGATGGTGAACCCATTCCAGTCGGATCGTAGAACACCGTCTCGTCAAGGCCAGGCTCGAGTCCGTCTGGAAGTTTTGAGCCGACATAGGCCATGCGGGCTACGTCGCGGAAACTCAAGGGCGAGACGTCAGTCCCCGGGATGCTAAACTTGCCGGCACGGTATGACACGTCTTTTTCATCGACTTCCAGCATGCTCGCTGCAATCTTCTTTGCCTTTGCAACGATCCGCTGGGAAGAAACATGGACGCTCGACCCGCCGACCGCCATCGAGCGGGAGTTGAATGTCCCGTGCCCCGCTTGTACCTGCCGGGTGTCACCTTGCACGATGTCAATGTTCTCGATCGGGATTTGAAGAATATCGGCCGCGATTTGTGCAAGCGATGTGTTGTGACCATGTCCCTGGCTCATCGAGCCGGAATAAATTGTGGCCCGGCCGCTTGAGTCGATGCTGACGCGTGCGCTTTCCCAGCCTCCGCGGTTAAAGCCGATCAGCGACAGCCGGCGCGAAGGCGCCATGCCGCACATGTGGGTATAGGCCGCCACGCCAATGCCGCGGTAGCGGCCTTTTGCGCGGAGTGCATCTCTCTCGCGGCTGCGGGCCTCGTATTTGAACGCCTCCATCGCTTTCGCAAGGCAGCCCTCGTAGTCGCCACTATCATAAATCACTGCGGGCCCATTATAGGGCCTGTAAGGGAAATCGGCGCTCTGGATGAAGTTTCTGCGGCGCACGTCCACCTGATCGAGGTTGAGGTGGCGCGCCACGGCGTCTATGGCGCGTTCAGCAATGTATCCGCCTTCGGGCCGACCGTAACCGCGATACGCATCGACAGGAACGGTATTTGTCACAACCACGCGAGAGAACGCTTCGTAGTTCTCAATCTTGTAAGCGCCGGTGCCAAAGTTGACGGTGTTCACCGTGGGACCACCGGTCGCCATGTTCGATAGGTAGGCGCCGACATTGCCGAGGGTTTCCACTTTCAGGCCGAGGATCTTTCCGTCATTGCGGATTGCGATCTCGAGGTTCTCAATGTGCGCGCGACCGTGGTTCGTGGATTGGTGGCTCTCGGACCGCGACTCCCACCATTTTACCGGCACGTCGAGTTGCCGCGCGAGATAGGGGCAGAGCAGTTCTTCCGGGTAAAGGTGCATCTTCGCACCGAATCCGCCGCCAATATCTGGTGCGACGATCCGCAATTTATGCTCGGAAATTCCGACCGCATCGGCAATCCAGCGGCGGTGCATGTGAGGCACCTGGCTCTGTATGTTGAGAGTGAGAGTGCCATCGGCATTCGGTTCGGCGAGGATCGAGCGCGTTTCCAGGCAGGTTGGAATCAGGCGATTGTTGACAATACGTAGATTGATGATCTGGTCGGCCTCGCTTGCCGCTTTCTTGTAGTTCCCGCCGCCGATCTTGTAGAGCGTAGTGACGTTATTGGGGACGTTGTCATGAAGTTGCGGTGCGTCAGGCTTGATCGCGGCCTCCTCGTCGACGACCGCTGGAAGAACTTCATAGTTCACGTCGATTAGCCCGATGGCGTCGTGAGCCGTGGCCTGTGTCTCGGCTACCACTAGAGCGACGCATTCTCCGACAAAACGAACGCGGTCGACCGCGACCACGGGCCGATCTGGCACCTTGGTTCCCGGGATAATCCAGTTTGGAACGATGGAGCTGATCTTGCCCGCAAGGTCGGTGCCGGAAAGAGCCACACGAACGCCCGGCGCGGCCTGCGCTGCGGATAGATCGATATGTTTGATGACGGCGTGCGCGTGAGGCGATCGCAGCACCGCCATGTGCAACATGCCCGGTGCTTTCATGTCATCGGTGTAACGTCCCTTACCAGTGATGAACTTGAAGTCCTCCCTCCGGCGCAACGGCTGACCGACGTATTTGATAGCTGCTGGTTCAGTCATGGTCGGATGCTCCGGTGGCGAGTGACTCAACTGCGCGGATGATGTTGTGGTAGCCGGTGCAACGGCAGATATTGCCGGCGAGGTTGTGGCGTATCTCGCTCTCCGTCGGATTCGGATCCTTCGCGAGCAGCTGGCGAACGCTCATGATCATTCCCGGCGTGCAGAAACCGCATTGCAATGCGTGATGTTCATGAAATGCCGCCTGAATTGGATGCAGGTCACCGGCGGCGGATGCCAGCCCCTCGATCGTCGTGATCGATGAACCGTCGGCCATCACCGCAAGAACGGTGCAAGATTTGACGGCCTGTCCATCAATATCAACAGTGCAGGCGCCACATTGGGAGGTGTCGCAGCCCACATGGGTTCCGGTGAGGTTGAGGTCGTCTCGCAGCAGGTGAACCAAGAGTTTTCGGGACTCGACGGTGATAGCGTGCCGGGTCCCATTGACGTCGAGCGTCACCAGATGACGCTTCTCATCGGTATTGATCATTCTTTCCTCCACTGTGCTGTACGACCTTCGCGGCCGCTTATTGCGTCAGGTGGCTCTTCAAGACAGGCGGATGTCGGCGATGTCGATGGCTACACCGACGGCATCCCGTACTGCTGTTCCGTCCGCACCCCTTCGAAAGGCACGTCGCTTCGTGGCTATTTTTACTCCTCCGAAGTCTTTGTAGTCGGACATGAAGTGCGCAGTCGGAACGCCCCCAACGACTTCCGCGCTATAGTCCATCCTGCTGAGGAGGCCGCTTGGATCGATATGAAAAATCTGCTCGGGACAATGGGTGGCGATGGAGCGAGGAAATGTGACCTTAAGCCTGCGATGCCGCACGCCGTCCTCTTCGCAGGGCTCGATTTCCTCGGTTGCCACTCCAGGAAGCGCAAAAATGAAAGGTGAGCAAAGGTAGTTCCACATTGCGTAACCGCTAAAGTACGCGAGATTCAAAGCATCCCATTTTGTCTCGGGACGATGGTTTTCGAATGCGGATCGGGGATTGTTGCGCTCTTCAAGTACCTGACCGTCGAGCGTCTCGATAAGCGTCTTGTCTGGCCGGCAGACACTACGTTTGTTTGGAGCCGTAAATGGCTGATACCGCGTCAGCTGACTTTTGGTGTCGACCGTAACGTGGACATCTTTTAAGGCGTCCGGCCAGCCTTTTCGTGTCCACAACTGACCGGTAATGGACATGTCGCCATCGACGGCTTTCAATTCGTTCCAGCGTTTGGTGCCCCCATGCGATTCGATGGCCAAAGCGAGAAGTTCACTCATGTGTTTTCCGATCCTCATCATTCGTATGGAGGCGCCACGCTTCATTGACGTGGCACGGCTGGACAATTAGTAACTCTAATGATAAGAGTTATAAGGAGGCAAGTGTTTTATGCGATCGAAAAGTTTTGACGGAATGGCCTGTTCGATAGCCGGGGCGCTGGAGGCCATTGGCGATCGATGGGCCGTGCTGATCTTGCGCGATCTGTCCTTCGGTCTGAGCAAGTATGAGGACTTGCGCCGATCGACCGGCGTGACAAACGCGACACTGTCTGATCGGCTCAAACATCTCGAGGAAAATGGACTCATCGAGCGGCGGCTGTATCAGGACAACCCGGAGCGTTATGAGTACATCCTGACCCGGAAGGGATGGGATACAATCATCGTGACGCAAGCGCTGGCGCAAATTGGCGACAAGTGGGCAGTGTCGGGAGATGCGGGGCCGCCGCTGAAGTTCGTAAATCGGAAGAACGGTCGGGCGGTCAAGCTTGCGCTCGTCGAACGCGAGACGGGAAATCCTGTCAGGACTTCCGATATCTTGCCGGAGGAAGGCCCCGGTGCTGATGATCTGGTGCGGTGGCGCTTAACGCACTTAAAGATCTGAGCAATAGGCTTTGTTGGTCAGGTCACCGCGGTCTGCGGCGACACCCGCGGGGCCGTTGTCCGCATTCCTTCCTGGTTGGAGAAGGAGTACTCCCCGGTACACATCGATGCCCGTTAGGGAGCGCTCAATCGAATGCCGTCGGGTGGTTATTCTTCGTATGTAGCAGCGTCCTCTTGGGGATCTTTTCCCAGCCGCCTGGTGAACAAGGATGAACCCAAAGGCGCGGGGTACCCAAAGACTTCGACTAGGTAAGATTGCTCCGAGGCATTGAATGTCGTTCTGATCCCCGTCGGCGGCGCATCTGTGGCCTTGCCATTCCAGATGAACGTGATCGGAATTGGAACAGGATATCCATTTTCATCCTTGTGAAGCAGCGCGGCACCAATGACTCTCACAAGTTCGACCTGAACATCCGCCGGATAGTATCCGTCGATTTCCTTTTCCCAGAGACGCCTTTCCTTCTCATCAAGGCCGCAATACCATGCTGTCAAATCGCCAAAATGATATCCGCCGGACTCGACGAATTTCTCGTATACTCTTTTTGTACGAGGCAGATATCTTTTTGAAAAAATCTCGTTGATGTCTGCCTTGCCTGGGATCTGTTTGCGAAAAACCAAACCCATCGAAAGCCTCCATTGAGTGAGGACATCTTCAACAGCTACCGACGCTAAGCTCAAAACGGTTTTTCGGCAAGATTGCGTGCACGGTCGCCCGGATTGGGCTACAATCCCAACCTGTGGCTGAGGGCTTGATTTCGACCAAGTAAATTTCCGCTGAAAGAGTTTAGCTACTTTTTCAGGGGCCGGAGGTTCTATGGTCTGCGCGAATTGCGGCGCCAGGAATTCCCCTCAATCCCAGTTCTGCGGGAACTGCGGCGCGTCGCTGGTTGAAGCATGTATGACCTGCGGATCGCCGCTCCCACGGTCTCAAAAGTTCTGTGACCAATGCGGTACGGATCGCGGCAGCGCTCCTCTTTACGCGAAGCAAGCCGGCATGGAGAACATTGCCGCGCCCATCAATCTTCCACGGCATCTGGCGAAACGGTTGCTTGAATCCCGGGCTGCGATCGAAGGCGAGCGAAAGCAGATAACGGTTTTGTTCGCCGACATGAAAGGATCAACCAGCCTCATTCAGGATCTCGATCCCGAACAGGTCGAGCAACGTCTTCGCCCGACGCTGCAACTCATGATCGATGCTGTCCATCGCTATGAGGGCACCATCAACCGCATCGAGGGTGACGGTATCATGGCGTTATTCGGCGCGCCCTTGGCTTATGAGGATAGCGCGGTCAGAGCAGCCTATGCGGCTTTGGATATGCAGAATGCAATGCGAGGCGCATCCGACGCCCAGCCCGCCATTCGCGTCGGCTTGCACGCGGGAGAGGTCCTTGTCCGCGCTGTCAATACGGATCTTTCGGTGGATTACGACGCGATCGGCGCAACGGTTCATCTTGCCGCCCGGATGGAGCAAATGGCTGCGCCTGGAAGCATCTACTGCACGGCGAACGTGGCGCGCCTGGCCGAGGGCCTGATAACGGTCAATTCGCTCGGGCCCCGTGCTGTGAAAGGATTTCGTGAACCGCTCGAGCTTTTTGAGATCGTCGGCCACACGTCCGCGCGGACGCGCTGGGAGGTGACGGCCGCGCGTGGCTTAACCAAGTTCGTCAGTCGCGATGCCGAATTGGGAATTCTTCGAGATGCGATGCACGAGGCCGTCGCAGGACGCGGTAGGCTGATTTGTGTGGTCGGCGAGCCCGGGGCCGGAAAGTCCCGGCTGGTGCATGAAATCCTGCATTCACCGGATGCCGCCGCCTGGACTGTCCTTAAAACAGCGACCGCTTCCTACACGAGGAATACGCCTTATCTCGCATTTTCTAATTTGATCCGAACATGGTTTGAAATTCCGGAACAGGCAACGTCAGATGACGTCAAGCGGCGGATTCAAGCGAAGATCTCCTCATTCGGGGAAGATTTGATATCCGCGATTCCGGCTATCCATTCGCTCCTCGATCTACCGGTGGAAGACGCAGAGTGGCTAGCGCTCGAGCCAATGGCACGGCGGCAAAAAATTCTGGCAGCCGGGAAAAGCCTGATCCTGCGCGGGGCTAGATCGCGCCCACTGCTGCTGTGGTTCGAGGATATGCAATGGACCGATGCCGAAACCCGCACCCTGCTAGAAAGCATCGCGGATGAGATCGAAAGTCATCGGCTATTGATCATTCTGACGTGTCGTCCTGAATACGAACACAAATGGGCCGGCAAGAATTATTATAGCGCGATTCAGGTCGAGGCGCTCAATGGACCCGCGGCGGAGCGCCTCGTACGCACGATGCTTGGAAACGATAACACCAACGAGCAGTTGTGCGATCTGATCGTTCGACGAACAGACGGAATCCCGCTCTTTATCGAGGAAACGATTAGGTCTCTGGTGGAGCGCGGTGTGTTGCGGGGGCGCATGGGATCTTACGATCTTGTTCGGGAGCTCAACGACATCAAGATTCCGGAAAGTGTCCAAGCCGTATTGGCCAGCCGCATCGATCTTTTGGCTCCCGCACAGCGGGATTTGCTGCAGACAGCATCCGCGATCGGTCCCGACGTTCATGCCGCGTTGCTGGAAGAAGTCGCGGAAATCCCGCGCATCGACTTGCAGGCACTGCTTGCCGATCTGCAGGCCGCCGATTTTCTGTATCAGGTTCCCAACACGGCTTCCTTTCAGTTCAGGTTCAAGCACGCCCTTACCCATGAAGTCGCCTATAGCGGTCTGCTGTCGAAGACGCGTCAAGAGCTGCATGGACGGATTCTGAGGGCCATTGAATCCCAATACAGCGGCAACCTCGCGGAAATGGTTGAAAGCTTGAGTCACCATGCCCTGAACGGCGGATTGTGGAAAGAAGCGCTGGTCTATTCGCGCCAGGCCGGAGACAAGGCAGTCGAGTTGTCGGCTTATCGGGAAGCGCACATCTTCTTTGAACAGGCGATTCAGGCTCTTGCCCATTTGCCACAGGATAAGACCCATATTCAGATCGGGATCGATATCCGCTTGGGGCTCAGGGCAATCCTCGGCGCAACCACCGAATATCCAACCCTTGAGAGGTGCTTGCGCGAAGCCGAAGCCATGGCCCATTCGATCGAGGACCGGCCTCGTTTGGCCGCCATCAACGTCGCGCAGACATTCGTTCATAACTGGCAAGGTGATCTCGATGCTGGCGTTGAATGCGGCGAGCGCGGCCTTCGTATTGCAAGAGAGATCAAGAACAACCTTCTGGAACTATCAGCGAGTTCTTTTCTCGGACAGGCCTACATGTGGCGTGGCGATTTCCGGCAGTCCTTGGCGCTGCTTCGAGAAAATCAATCGTGGACCAGCGGGCCGCTGCGACAGGAGCGGATCGGAACCACCGGAACGAGTTCAGTTTTATGGTTGGGAATGCTCGCCGCCTCTCACGCTTACTTAGGCAATTTTCGTCAGGCGTCCGCGGCGGCTCAGCAAGCCTGTGCAATCGCGGACGAGGTACGCCGCCCCTACGACATGGCGCTTGCCTACTGGTACGCCGGTTTCGTCCTCTCTCATCAAGGAGATGCGGCAGGCGCGCTTACATCGCTGGAGCACGGATATCAAATCTGCCGCTCGGCCCAGATCAGCTTTCTGGTTCCTGTTCTATCAACGAGTTTAGGGCACACTTACAGCCTGATCGGTCGCGCCAGTGACGGTGTCGAATTGCTCGCCAGAGCCGTTGGGTTTTCCCAATCCGCAAAATTTCCCTACGGCGTGGCGTGGTCGACCGTGTATCTCGGCTTCGCCAAATTGCTGGCGGGCCGCGCCGATGGCGTCACTGCGGAGGCCGAGGGCGCGTTAGATCTCGCGACGCGCCATCACTATCGCGCCGTCGAAGCCTCGGCCCGCCGGTTGATGGCTGAGGCCTGTCACCGCTCCAAACAGCTGGACGCGGCTGAAACCTCCTATCTTGAAGCTCTCAAAATTGCTTCGGAACTCGGCTTGCGCCCCGAGATGGCTCATTGCCAAAGAGGTCTTGCACAGACCTATTTCCAAATGGGACACTCCACCGAAGGGGATCAACTTCTCTATATAGCAGACGCACTCTACGCCAATCTTGAAATGCCGATTTCACCTGCGAGTTTAAGCTCCAGCGCTCAGGGTGTTGTCGCTCGCGGCTGAAGGGCACCAATTGAATGGTTTCGGCCGCGTTCTGTTGAGCCACGGCGACTACGCGGCAACAATGTTGTATCGCACCGGAACATACGTCGGACCGCCAACAAACACGGACGCGCAGCGTCGTGGCTCGCCGTTCAACTCGATGCGGTCGATCCGGGCAAACATCTCTTCGAAGAAAATGCGCATCTCAAGCCGAGCAAGATGCCGGCCAAGACAAATGTGGGCACCGTGCCCGAACGCGATGGCCGCTTCGGAAGAACGATCCACGCAAAAGCAGTCCGGATTATCGAAGACGGCTTCGTCCCGGCTTCCGGACAAATAGCACAGCATCAGCCAGTCGCCGGCGGCAATGCGTTGGCCATTCAATTCGGTGTCTCTCGCCGCGGTACGCATAAAATGTTGGACCGGTGTCGTCCAGCGTATCGCTTCCTCAGCAAGATTGGGGATCAGATCACGATCCGCGGCAACTTTTCTGAATTCATTCGGGTGCTGACAGAGCGCCCACACTCCGCCTGCGATGGAGGAGGACGTCGTGTGGTGTCCGGCTGTGGCGAGGATCAGCAAATAGCTGATCGCCTCAAAGGAGCGAATGGAGGTCCCGTCGATTTTAGCGTGCGCGATTGCCGTAATGACGTCGTCACGCGGCGCCTTGAGACGGGCCTCGATCAACGGCTTGAAATAGGTTCTAAACTCGGAAAGCACATGAAACAAATGCTTCGCATGCCGCGCCGGGTCTTTGGCTGACGCCTTGTCCGCAATGTCGATCTCGTCCTGACCTTGAAAGAACTTCTCGGTGAGGGCGAGAACCTCCGGCGCGTCGTCCTGCGGAATTCCAAGAATACTCAGCATCACCCGGAGCGGAAACGGTCGTACAACATCGTGGACAAATTCGCATTCGCTTCCCAGTGCGCTCATGCGATCCAGACAATGACGGGCAACACCGCGTATACGATCCTCCAGTGTCGACACGCTTTGCCGGGTAAACCAGGACTGGGTTATCGCGCGATAGGCTGGATGTTCCGGCGCATCCATGTGAACCGGCGTACGAATAAGATGCGGACTGCCGCGCATGAGCGCCCGGACCTTTTCATCAGTGGCGCGAGGCACGAGCGCAGTCGCACGGTCGCCATTGTGGAAAATCTCGTGCTGACGGCTCACGGCGACGATATCAGCACAGCGGGTCACCGCCCAAAATGGATCGAAATCCTCAAGCTCGACCCGGCCGACGGGGTTGCTTTCGCGCAGCCCACGGAAGGCGGACAGCAGCTGCTTTTGGCGCGCATAGGCTTGCGGAGAGGCAATCAGATTGCCGATCTCTTCGGGGATTCGCGACGTTCTGGTCGAAACGCTGCGCATGACCGACAGTTTGTTCGTAAGCCTTGCCCGACGCAAGATCGTTTGTCGCAGAAACTGCAAGTTGAATGGCCGCTGGATGAGGCGGCTCTTATCACGATCCCGTCGTGAGAACGCTTAACGGTTCACCAGGCGGGACGCGGAGGTCGCGGCTGTATGAAGGTCTTCCGCAATGATGTCCATGACCGCCGTCATGGCTGCGGACACTACTCTCCTTGGATGCGTAACCCATGCGATTGTTCTGACGATCCCGGGCTTGCGCAGACGATGGGCTTCGATCTTCCCGGCTGCTAGGTCGGGATAAAGCGCGATCCCGGGCAGGACCGTAACAAGATCGGTGGTAGCGATGACATCGCAAATGGCCGAAAGGGTGTCGATCTCCAGCCGCGGTTTCAGCGCAAAATCGGCCTCGGCAGCGGCGGCGTCGAGGATGCGCCTCAAGCCGTGACGGCGCGATGGCATGACGATGCTGAGGTCTTTCAGACGCCGATAGGGCACAACATTGGGCAATTCAACCTTGTTGCGGGGACCGCGCGCGAGCATCATCTCCTCGTCGAGGATATGTCGCGCCGTTAGTGTCGATTTTCCCGGTGGCAGGTTGACGATAGCAATGTCGAGTTGGCCGGTTGCGACCCAGTCGACCAGCATCTCCGTGTAGCCTTCGCACACGAGGAGCTGAATTTCCGGATAGCGCACCGCGATCTTTGCCGATGAAGTTGCAAGCGTGCTTTGCGCCGCCGATGTGATCATGCCGATGCTGACCCGGCCCGAAATCGTGCCATCCAATCGGGCCATCTCGTCCCGCGCGTGATCGACATTCTGCATGATCGAGTTTGCGAGCCCGGCCAGCGTTTCGCCAGCTGGCGTCAGCGAGACGCCGTGTGCGGAGCGGTAAAAAAGCTGTTTGCCAACCGACTTCTCAAGTTTGGCGATCTGCATGCTTAAGGCGGGCTGCACGATGTTGAGCAGGCGGGCAGCGCGCGTCACGTTGCCCTCCTGCGCAAGACAAAGAAAATACTGGAGTTGCTTGAAATCCATCGGGTTATCCCAAAAGCTGCTCTTCATATTATCAATATAAATGATTGAAAAAATCAAAATCTATTATTTGTGCTGATCAAAGGCCTTGCGTAGCCTGTGGCAAAGGTCCCGCTGTTTCGGCAGATGGGTCGTGCGCAACCGATAGCCTGAAGGGCAGGAAACGAATGATCGAGCCTCCGCAGCGGCGCATTGTCGTGGGAATTTCGGGCGCATCGGGGGTGATTTATGGCGTCCGATTGCTGCAGTTGCTGCGTAATGCCGGCGTCGAAACCCATCTCGTGATGTCGAAGACGGCCGAAGTGACCTTCGCCTATGAAACATCGCTCAAGATCACGGACGTCAAGGAGATGGCCCACACGGTCCATGCCGTGGACGACTTGGCGGCGTCGATCTCGAGCGGTTCGTTTCGCACTGCAGGCATGGTCATTGCTCCGTGTTCCATGCGCTCGATGTCCGAGATCGCGTCGGGCGTCACCACCACCCTGTTGACGCGCGCCGCGGACGTCACTCTGAAGGAGCGCCGGCGGCTGGTGCTGATGGTGCGGGAAACACCCCTTCACACCGGGCATTTGCGGACCATGACTGCGCTGTCGGAAATGGGCGCGATCGTCGCGCCGCCGGTCCCTGCGTTCTACTCCAAGCCCAACAGCCTTGAAGAGATGGTGGATCACACGGTTGGCCGTGTGCTGGACCTGTTCGACATCGACGTCGGCGTGGTGGAGCGGTGGGGTGAGGGCCTCGGCCTGAAGCGCCGTCCTGCGGCGCGCGGCAACGCATCCTGATTTCAACGACAAGACCAATCATTCCGAAGGATATGACCATGGAAGCCAGGAATCTCCAGGCACCCACCAGCCCCAGCGCCGCGCCCGATTTGCGAAGCTGGTTGAGGCAGCTCGCTGCAACGGATCGTCTTGCGGTGACGCGCAGCGGATTGTCGCTGATTGACGAAGTCGCCGCAGTCTCCAAGCGGCTCGAAAATGACAGCGCCGTGCTGTTTCCGTCACCGGATCAGCACACCATTCCGGTGGTAGCGAATATCTTTGCGAACCGCAGCTGGGTGGCGGACTCGCTTGGTATCGTCACCGACGATCTGTTGACGCATTTCCAAAAAGCCGTCCGTGCTCCAATTCCCTGGGTGGAGGTCAAGGACGCTGCTGCGCAGGAGGTGGTTCACCGCGAAGTGGATCTGTTGAGGCAGTTACCTATACCGAAGCACAACGAACACGACAGCGGGCCCTACATTACGGCTGCACTGTTGATCGCGCGAAATCCAAAAACCGGAATTCAAAACGTCTCGATCCATCGCTGCCAGGTCAGCGGTCCCGACCGGATCGGTGTTCTTTTGCTGCCGCGCCATACGCTGCATTACTACAAGATGGCGGAGCAGGCCGGCGAAGGATTGGAGATCGCGCTTGTGATCGGCGTTCATCCGGCTTGCATTCTTGCGTCGCAAGCGATTGCTGCGGTTGACGAAGACGAAATGGAGATTGCCGGCGCGCTGCTGGGGCATCCCATCGAAATGGTGAAATGCCAAACCAATCGGGTTCGGGTGCCGGCTCATGCCGAGATCGTAATCGAAGGACGCATTCTCCCGAAAGTGCGAGAGCCTGAGGGACCATTCGGGGAGTTCCCGCAATATTATGGTCCCCGCGCCAATCGTGAGGTCATTCAGGTCGATGCGATCACCCATCGCAAGAACGCGATCTTTCACACCATCGTTGGTGGCGGTGCGGAGCATCTGGTGCTTGGTGAAATTCCGCGCGAAGCAACCCTGCTTGAACATCTGCAGCGCAGCTTCTCCAGCGTACGCGACGTGCGGCTCACATGGGGCGGCATATGCCGCTATCATCTCGTCGTAAAGATCGACAAAGCCAATAATGGCGAGCCGAAAAATATCATCATGGGCGCTTTTGGCGGCCACTATGATCTGAAGCAGGTCGTCGTCGTGGACATGGATGTCGATATCGACAAGCCGAACGAGATCGAATGGGCCATTGCGACGCGCTTTCAGGCGGACAGAGATCTTTTGGTTGTTTCGGGAGCGCAGGGTTCGAAGCTCGACCCCAGCAGCAATGCCGGCATCAGCGCCAAGATGGGTCTCGACGCAACGAAGCCGATCGAATCGGAGCCGATGACTTTCAAGCGCATTCACGTCAAAGGCGAAGAGGACGTCGACCTGTCCCGCGTGTTGCTTGACGATCCGCAAGCTGCATTTGCGGGCCTTATTCACGGTTAGCCTCCCGGCAGCCGATATCGCCATGAGCGCCTCGTCACTTTCAACGGGGCAATTCACCGTCGAGTTTCATACTTCTAGGATAACGTCAGATGTCGCTTCATGCCCAGAATCTGATCGATGGCCGTTGGCAGCCGGCCCTCTCGGGCCAATCTGCAAACAGTATTGATCCTTCCAATCAACGTGTCATCGGCGTTTATAGCGCAAGCGGCGTCGCCGACGCGCAGGCTGCCGTGGCGGCTGCCCGAACAGCATTCGAACGTCCTGAGTGGGCACAGAATCCACGGCTGCGCCAAACCGTGCTGCTCCGCTGGGCTGATCTGATGGAGCGCCGTGCGGACGAACTGGCTCGACTGTTGACGATGGAGAACGGCAAGCCGCTCCCGCAATCGCGCGGCGAGATTGCGGGTTCTGTCTCTGAGATACGTTATTACGCAGGCCTTGCACGTTACATTCCAGGCCATGTCTTCGAGGTGGAGCCCGGCGCATTTTCCACTTTGCTCAAGGAGCCGGCGGGAGTGGCCGGTCTCATCATCCCCTGGAATTCGCCTGCCGTTCTCCTGATACGTTCATTGACGCCTGCATTGGCAGCGGGATGCACCGTGGTCATCAAGCCGGCGCCGCAGACAGCTTTGATCACGGCCGAGATCATCAAATCTCTCCATGAAGTGGATGGACTGCCGAAAGGCGTCGTCAATCTGGTGAGTGAACAAGGGCACGATGTTGCGGCGTATCTGGTCGCGTCTTCCGATGTGGATGTTATCAGCTTTACCGGTTCGAACGCGACCGGCCAGCGCATCATGGCTGCGGCTGCGCCAACAATGAAGAAACTATCACTGGAACTGGGCGGCAAATCGTCTTGCCTTGTGTTTGAAGATGCGAATGTTGCCGAGATCGCGCCGAAGCTGGCGGCAGCAGCGACGATCATCTCTGGGCAACAATGTACCGCTGCGCGGCGCATACTGGTGCACGCCTCACGATATGACGAGATGAAATCCGCTCTCAAGGCGGCACTGGCGGGCCTTAAAGTTGCGCCGGGCGGGGTCGCGGGAGCCGATATCGGGCCTCTGATTGATGCGCAAGCGTTCGATGCTGTATCCAGCCGAATCGAGGAATCGATGGAAGCCGCGGATGAAGTGGTGTTGCGCGGGGAGCGGCCCGGCGGCGATCTCGCCGATGGCTTCTTTATGGGGCCTACGCTCTTAGCGCATCGCGATACGTCCGCATTCTTCATCCAGGAGGAAATATTCGGCCCTCTCGTGGTGATCGAAAAATTCGAGGACGAAAAGGAGGCGGTCGCGCGCGCCAACCACAGCGAATATGGGCTATCCGCAAGCGTCTGGACCAACGATGGCGCCCGCGCCATGCGGATTGCGCGCGCGCTGCGCAACGGAACGGTTTGGATCAACGATCACAACAAACTGTTTGCGGAAGCGGAGACGGGCGGCTACCGCCGCAGCGGGCTGGGCAGATTGCACGGATACGATGCGCTGATCGATTTCATCGAGATCAAGCACGTCTTTCAGAACTGCGGAACGGTGTAGAGGTGGATACCGCTGCAGCACAGAAGTCGCACGCGATCCGGAGCGCGCAGCCCGCGGATATACTGATGATCGTGATTATGGAAAGAGTTTGATTCACTTCTGACAACATAAGGGGACTGATGGTCCTCAGACAGACACGATATTTGCGCCAATCATGCACCGGATCGACGGATCACAGCCGCTGCGCGTGTCGAGGCTTCGCCTTCGATTTTCAGTTTTTGTTCCATGAAATCGAGAAAGGTGCGCAGGCGCCGCGATTCTTTTCGCTTGCCCGGGAAAGTGGCAGAGACCTCGAGGGCAGGGCTTTCCCAGTCAGTCAACACGCGGGCCAGCCGTTTTGTCCTCACATCGTTCTGGCACATGATGTTCGGCAGGATGCCGAGGCCGACTCCGCCGATCACGAGTTCGCGCGCGATGCCGATATGATTGACGGTCACGCGTCCGGCGACGCTGATGACTTTGGCGCCGAGCTCGCTGCGGAAATTCCAGACGCCTTCGGCGCGCTGGTGTTCGGTCACGATGCAGTCGAACCTGCCAAAGTCATCAATGTTAAGGGGCGTTCCCATACGGTCGAGAAACTGGGGACTGGCGTAGACGCCACGGGTGATACTGGCCAGACGTCGTGTGCCGCCTTGAGTCTTGGGCAGGGGACCGAGTTGCACGGCGACGTCATAAGGTTCCACGGTAACGTCAACCCATCGGCTGTTGGCGTCGATCACCAGATGGATGTCGGGATAGCTGACGGCGAAAGCGGCGATGGCGCGGCTGAGCCAACCGATGCCGAAGTCCACTGGCATGCTCACGCGCAGTGTGCCGCGCAGTTCGGTTTGCATGCGCGCGGTTCCGAGTCCCGCCTCGTCGATCTCGGCCGCAATGCGTTCGCAATGTTCGAACAGCGCCTGACCGATATCTGTCGTGGCGAGCTTGCGGCTTCCCTTCCTGAACAGCACTGCGCCGGTTTGGTCCTCGAGAAACTGGATCTTGCGGCTGATGGTCGATTTCGGAATGCCGAGTTTCTTCGCCGCCGCGCTGATGCTCCCGGCATTGGTGACTTCGAAGAAGAGGAGCAGGGCGTTCAGATCGAGTTTCCGGGTCATCGCAGCGCGTCTCTCCTGCCTCAGCCGATCAGGCTCCTGTACGGCCTTACCGTGCCCAAACGTCTCATATTTGGAACGAACAGGGAGAGAAAATGCGCCACCGTCCCGGCTTTGGCAAGGTTAGAGTAATCGCAACAAAGGAGAGGATCTGCGCTCGCCGTGAGCGGGCGATGGAGTCTCCAAAAAATGCGCGCAATCAGACGCGCGTAAACGGGGGAGGAAACGCGATGACAGGGTTCACACGACGAGGTTTTGTTGCCGCATCGGGAGCCGCATCCCTGATGGCTGCGCCAGGCATCCGGGCGGCGCTTGCCGCGACTGCCACTCCAGTGAGATGGGCCGCGCTGCAGCCCGGGTTCACGGTGCTGCCCGTTCAATACATTCTCGCGAACAAGCTCGGACAGAAGAATAGCCTGAGCTTGCCGGACCCTGCGCCCTATACAGCGGTCTCGACCTACTACAACGATTTCGTTGCCGGTAACTACGACGTTTGCATTGGAAGCTGGGACACGTTTGCTGCGCGTCATCAGGCCGGAGTCCCGATCAAGTATCTTTGCACCATTACCGATGCGAACATGATTGCGCTGCTCGCGCCGAAGAGCGGCGTGAGCGATGTGGCACAGCTCAAGGGAAAAACGATCGCTGCCCTTCAATCTACCGGCACCTATCGCATGGTGCGCGCACTCATCAAGGAAGCGAACGGCCTCGACATTGAGAAGGATGCGACGATTCAGAACGTCGACAATCCTGCTGCCTCCGTAACCCTGGTGATGGCGGACCGAGCCGATGCCGCCTTGTCGTGGGAGCCAAACATCACAACAGGGCTGGTCAAGAAGCCGGATCTACGCGTGATCTTCAAGGCGGGTGACGCCTATCACAAGATCGGCGAGGGCGATCTGCCGTACTTCGGCGTCGGCGTGCGGCAAGAACTGATTGAAAAGAACCCCGGTATCGTCGCCAGAATCAGCAAGGTCTTCGAGGAATGCCTGAGCGGGATCAATGCCGACACGGCAAAAGCCGTTGACCTGTTCGGTGAAAAGACGGGCGTTCCGAATGACATTCTGAAGGAAGCTATGGGATCGAAGCGACTGACATTCCGCTTCCGTCCGATGACGGATCCCGCAGCGCGGACGTCGGTCATCAAAGCCAGCGAGTTTCTTGCGCGCAACGGGCTGCTCACGAAACCCGTCGACGACAAATTCTTCGCTGTTTGAACGGATGCAACACAAGATGTCAGCGAGTGCCAAGGCAGAGAACGCGCCGGGACGGGTGCAACTCGAGCGGCCTATCGTCAAGCCGCTATCGATGATGGCCCGGCCCAGCAAGAATCCGGAAAGCAGACGTGATCTGTTCGCGACCTGCGTCGTGGTTGTCGCACTGTTGATCGCGATGGAAGTAACCAGCCGTTACGTGCCGGATTACATCATGCCGTCGCCCGTCGCGGTCTGGAATGCGGCGCGGGAGCTTTTCTTCACTGATCCCTACCACGTCGCAGTCACGTTGGTTCGGCTGGCGATAGCAGTGGCGATCGCCATGGCCGTGGGCGTGACGCTCGGCCTTGCCATGGGGATGCTGCCTGCCATCAGGCCGTATCTCAAGGCGATCGTAGTGATCGATACCGGCATTCCCGCGCTGTCGTGGATGCTGGTCGCCGTGTTCTGGTTCAAGAATCCGGAGACGCGGATATTCTTCATCCTGCTGGTGATCCTGTTGCCGTTCTATGCCTTGAACATCTACGAAGGCATGCGAGCGCTGCCGAAGGACTTCGTCGACATGATCGAGAGCTTTCGGCCATCGCGCTGGCAGGTGCTGCGCTATCTCATCCTGCCGCATATCGTGCCTTACATCTTCCTGACCACGAAATCCGTGATCGGCTACGCGATCCGCATGGTGATTTTCGCAGAGCTCGTTGCATCGGCTGTCGGTATCGGCGCGCGGATGAATCTCGCGCAGTCGACTTTTCGGATCGATCAGGTGCTGGCATGGACCTTCTTTCTGGTGATCCTCAATCTGGTGCTTCAGGCCGCGGTCAACGGCGTCGAAAAGCTCACGTTGCGGTGGCGTGCGGAGGCAACGGTCCGATGACGAATGATCTGATCGAAGTCACGAACGTCTCCAAAACGTTCGGTTCCTATCTCGCGGTTGATAACCTGTCGCTAAACGTTCAACGCGGCGAAATCGTCGTGTTGCTCGGCCAGACCGGCGCCGGCAAAAGCACCGTGCTTAACCTGATCATGGGCACCACGTCGCCGAACCAGGGTTCGGTTCGTGTGGCGGGTGTCGATCCCTACAACTCGTTCAAGGAGCTGAAGGGCCGGTTGTCCGTCAGCTTCCAGACTGATCGCCTGCTTCCTTGGCGCACGGCTGTCGAAAACGCCGAGCTTGGGCTTCTCATTCTGGGCAAGCCGAAGAGCGAGGCGCGTACGCGTGCACAGGAGTGGCTCCGGCGCGTGCGTCTCGATGGGGCGGACGACAAGTATGTCCACGAGTTGTCCGGCGGAATGCGCCAGCGCGTCTCGCTCGCTCGCGCGCTCGCGATCGATCCGGAGATCGTGTTCCTCGATGAGTCATTCAGTCAGCTCGACCACGTCACATCAGGAACGCTGCGCCGGGATTTCTACCAGATCGCGCGCGAGTTCAAGAAAACCTGTCTGCTGATTACCCATCGCATCGACGATGCGCTGGAAATGGCCGACCGAGCCATCGTCCTCAGTCAACCGGCGAGGATCGCCCTGGAAGTCAGGATCGATGATGAGGCTCGCGCCGACCCCAACAGGATCGCCGAACTCCACCGGCAGATAGCGGCGGCCATGGGCGACAGCGCCGACACCGAGCACTGAAAACTCAAAACACCCAACATCAAGAGCAAGACCGGAGACCGAGTTCCATGGACTATCAAGACGTCATTCTAAAACGTGAGAAGGGGTGGATCGAAATCACGATCAACCGCCCTGAGAAACTGAACTCGCTGCGCGAGCAGACCGCCGAGGAAATTCTTGGGATTCTGAACGAGGTCGAGCATGACCGCGATGTCCGCGCCGTCATTCTTCTCGGAAGCGATAAGGCCTTCTGCACCGGTATCGACACCAGCGAATTCCAGATCAAGGAAAACGGCTATTTCGATTTCTATCGGTTTCGCAAGCGGAACCGAAAGGTGAATCGCCTGTTCCGGGAAATCGGCTCGTTCACTAAGCCGCTGATCGCTGCGATCGAAGGGTTTGCCCTGGGCGGTGGTCTCGAACTCGCGCTTGTGGGCGATATCATCGTCGCGGGCGCGAATGCGAAGTTCGGTCTTCCAGAAATCAAGCTCGGCATGATGCCCGGCGGAGGCGGAACGCAGACACTGCCGCGTCTGATCGGCAAGCCGCTTGCCAAGGAACTGATGTGGACCGGACGGCGCATTACGGCCGCGGAAGCTGAACGCTACCGGATCGTCAATCATGTCACCGAGCAGGGCAAGGCGCTCGACAAGGCCCGGGAGATTGCCCAGAGCATCAGCGAGAATGCGCCGATCTCAGTAATGATGACGAAATCCGTCATCGACCGCGGTATCGATATGTCGTTGCCGGACGGGTTCGAAGCTGAGGGCGACGCCTCCTTCCTGCTTTATTTCACAAAGGACCGCGACGAAGGCCTCAAGGCTTTTCGCGAAAAACGGTCACCGGCATTCCGCGGAGAATAATCATGACAAAAAAACGCGACATTGTGATCGCCGGCTATTCGGAAACGGCGATCAACTTCAAGTCTGGCCGCAGCGCCTATGATCTGGGCGGCGAAGCTTTGGCGAAACTGCTGGAAGCCACGGGCATCGAGAAGGACGTTATTGACGGCTTGGCAGTGACCTGTCCGCTCAGTGAGGCGCCCAACCCCTTCTTCGCGGTGTATATGACCGAAGCCCTCGGGCTTACGCCGAACTGGCTGAATTACGGTGGCACCGGAGGCTGTTCGGCGACCGGCGGTGTTGCCCGTGCGGCCTCGGCAATCCGCGACGGATTGTGCGAAGTCGTGGTCGTGCTCTCGGCGGATGCTCCAAGCACCTCGTGGCGTGCCAATTACGGCGCGTATCGCTCGGAATTTCAGGACCCGCCGGGCGTGCAGGGACCGCCCGCGACGTTCGGCCTGCTGATGAGCCGCTATCAGCATCAATATGGCATTAAGCCGGAAGCGCTCGGCAAGATCGCCATTACGCAGCGCGAACATGCTCTCCACAACGATAACGCCTATAGCAAGTTCAAAACGCCGATCACGATGGACGATTACAACAAGTCCCGCGTCATCGCCGATCCGCTACGTTTGCTCGATTGCGTGATGTTCTGCGATGGTGCGAACGCGTTCCTCGTGATGAGCGAGGCGAAGGCCAAGAGCCTTGGCATCAAGAAGATGGTTTATCCGACGGCCTATGCCGAGATCACCAACGTCAACGGCAATCAGTCCTGTCCGGACATCACCGAGACCGGGTTCTCGAAGATTGCGCCGAAAGTTTATAAGCAGTCCGGATTGACCGCGAAAGACATTCGCATGTTTCAGCCGTATGACGACTTCACCATCGCCGTGATGATGAAGTTCGAGGACTTTGGCTTCTGCAAGCGCGGGCATGGCAGCGACTACACGCTCGACACCGATCTTTCGATCAAGGGCACGCTGCCGCTCAACACTGGCGGCGGACAGATCTCCGCCGGTCAACCGGGCCTCGCAAGCGGCGGGCTCAACCTCGCCGAAGCCGTGCGGCAGATGTTCGGCGAAGGCGGTGGCCGTCAGGTGAGTAATCCGAAGAACGCGCTGATTACGGGCATCGGCGTCATCCCCTATGCGCGGAACTGGGGTACCAGCGCCGCAATGATTCTGGAGGCCTGACAATGGCAGAAGAAAAGGCGGGACGTCCGGTCCCAAAACCGTCGGTCTATGTCGATACCCAAGCGTTCTGGGACGGTGCGAAGCGAGGCAAGCTGGTTTTGCAGTACTGCAAGGACACCGGAAAGTTTCAACACTATCCGCGTCCGGTCAGCATCTACACCGGCAGCCGCAACCTTGAATGGCGCGAAGTCTCGGGCAAGGGTACGATCTACGCCTGCACCGTGATCCGTGTTCCCGGGCCGGGTCTCGACGGCCGGCTTCCGCTGTCCGTTGCGACGGTCGAACTCGACGAGGGCGTGCGAATTCTCGGCAACGTGCTCGGCACCGATCCGGACAAGGTGGCGATCGGGCAGCGCGTTGAGGTGACCTGGGATCATCTCGCCGATGACGTGAACTATCCCGCGTTCAAACTGGCTTAGGATCAAGCGATATGAGGATGGAAACCGTCCTGCGCGCGCAGGCCGTCCGTTATCCCGACAAGACCGCGCTCGTCTGTGAGGACGAGCGCATCGCCTACCGCGATCTTGAGCGGCGGATTGCCCGCGTCGCTAGCGGACTGAAGGAGCAGGGGCTCGGCGCGGGCGACCGCATCGTGCTCTTCCTCAACAACGGCGTAGAGATTGTTGAACTGTTTTATGCGGCGTTCGCGCTTGGCGTCATCGTCGTTCCCGTGACAACGCGTCTGACATCGCACGAACTTGAGCACATCTGCTCCGACAGTCAGCCATCGGCAATCGCGTTTGAAGGTCCGGGCGATCCCATCAAAAATGTTCTTGAAGCGAATCCCGACGCTATACGGATTTCAGTCGGAAAGGTTGCAGAAGGCGCCATTGCCTATGACAGTCTGCGGAAGTGCAGTATTGTGCCGCTGCCGCCGCTGTCCGTGAACTCTGACGATGCCGTCATCATGTACACGTCGGGAACGACCGGAAAGCCGAAAGGCGCGATTATCACCCACGCCAATATCATCACCCAGCATTGTTTCATCAATGCGGTGGAATGGGGCATCTCGCGTGACGATCACTACCTCGTCACGACGCCACTGGCACATCGAACAGGCTTTGCGCGGCTCTCGAACTCCATGACGCTCGGGGGCACCCTCGTGGTGATGAAGAAATTTGATCCGCGTCAGACTGTTGAGACGATCGCACGCGAGAAGATCACGGTGGTCGGCATGGTGCCGACGGTGTGCCGCATGATGTTGCCGGAGATCGAGGCAGATCCATCGAAGTGCGCATCGCTGCGGCGAATCGTCGTGACCGGAGAGGCCTTTCCGGTCGAACTCAAGCGTAAATTCCTCGCACTTCTGCCGGATGTGCGGCTGGTGTCGTTCTTTGCTATGACCGAAGTCGGTGGCGTGACGTCCCTGTCTCATGAGGAGCAGTTCGATCATGCCGCTTCCATCGGCCGGCCGACGCCGGGTGTGGAAGTGCGGATCGTGGACGATGCCGGCAACACCGTGAAAACAGGCGAGGCCGGCGAGCTTCTGGTTCGTGTCGGCGAGCCCGGCCGCTACTCGGTAATGCGCGGCTACTACAACCGGCCGGAAGAGACCGCCCAAGCTATCGTCGATGGCTGGATACGCACCGGCGACGTGGCAAAGGCGGACGACGATGGCTATCTCTATATCGTGGACCGCAAGAAGGACATGGTCCTCAGCGGCGGCTTCAATATCTACACCAAGGAAGTCGAGCAGGCCCTGATCGTGAATCCAGATGTAGCCGATGCTGCGGTGGTCGGAGTACCGGATGCGATCTACGGTGAGGCCGTTGCCGCTTTCATCGAACCCGCGCCTGGGCGCAAACCCACGCCGGAATCGATTGTTGATCAGGTGCGCGGTCTCGTGGCGGGTTACAAAAAGCCGAAGTACGTCTTTATCATGGACGAGCTTCCGCGCAATTCTCTCGGAAAAGTTCTTAAGCGAGATCTCCGTGAAAAAGCGAATAGCCTTGTCGAGGCTGGAGGGGCTGTCGATATAGACAGCAAGGAGCCCAAGTCTGCTTCTTTCTCTATTCGGCGCGCTTGAGCCAGTCGGGTGGATATGACGATCCTCCCTGATCTTCGTCACTAACTCAAAAGTTCACTAATTCATTGAAAGTGATTCGCCGCTATTCCACCGCGTCGGACGAGGGCGACATTCTGCGTCGAGAATTCAATAACGACTTGGCTGGACGTCGGGATGTCACGGTCTGTTGTCTCTACGCGCCAGACCTTTTTGCGAGGCTGCGATGCAATATTGGGTAGAACAGAGCGACTGCGCGGCCTCGCCAATTCGAAAAAATCTTTCAGTGTTCGCGCGTACGTAACCGACGTATTGCTTTGTCGCATAGGTGCATTGCAGCGCATCAATTTTCTGATAGTCAAAGGAGGCCGCCTTTGCGCGGCTTTGTCACATCACGGAACCGACTCATCAGATGAACGCGCCCTGGCCACAGCGAAGTGGAACGCCATTGCATGCGGGTCTTTCGCTACCATCGTCGTCGGGGATTGTCCTCGAGGATATTCGAAAGGTCTATCCGGCGCGAAAGGGCTCCGGCGAGGTCGTCGCGCTCGACGGCATCAATCTGCAAGTGCCGGAAGGGGCCATCCTCGGCGTCATCGGCCGCAGCGGCGCCGGCAAGTCTTCGCTGATCCGTCTTATCAACGGTCTCGAACGCCCGACGCTAGGCTCCGTTCGCGTCAGCGGCACTGAGATCACGGCGCTCGATGAGCCCGCGCTGCGACAGGAGCGGCGCTCCATAGGGATGATCTTCCAGCATTTCAATCTGCTGTCATCCCGGACGGCCTTTCAGAACATTGCGCTGCCTCTCGAAATTGCCGATGTCGCGAAAAGCGAAATCGTCAAAAGGGTCGAGCCCCTACTCGACATGGTGGGGCTGGTCGACAAGCGCGACCGCTATCCCGCTGAATTGTCCGGTGGCCAGAAGCAGCGAGTCGGTATTGCCCGCGCGCTCGCGACCAATCCTAGCGTCCTGCTGTCTGACGAGGCGACGTCCGCGCTCGATCCGGAGACGACCGATCAAATTCTCGCGCTATTGAAGCGGATCAACAGCGAACTTCGCCTCACCATCCTTTTCATCACCCACGAAATGGCGGTGGTGAAAGCCCTTGCCGATCGCGTCGCCGTGCTGGAACACGGCAGGATTGTCGAGGAGGGAACGACACTCGATATTTTTGCGTCGCCGCAGCACGAGGTCACGAAGCGTTTCGTTGGTTCAGTGACCGGCAGTCGGACGCCGGAATGGCTGCTGGCCCGGCTCAAGGCGGTACAGCAGCTGGGCGATCAGGCGGTGTTTCAGGTGTCATTCAAGGGCGTCGATGCGAGCGGGCCGCTGGTGTCGCATATCTCGCGGACATTCGATGTCGATGTGAACATCCTCTATGGACAGGTCGAGTCCATCGCGGGCCATCCGTTCGGCACGCTCATCGTTTCCGTGCCGTCGTCGCCTGATCTCGTGGGCAAGATCATTGAACATCTCAAATCCGGCGGTAATGCCGTGGAGCACCTTGGCTATGTCTCCTGAACTTCTGCAAATGATCGTCTGGTCGACCCTCGATACGCTGACGATGGTAGCGCTGGCTGGCCTGTTCGGAACGCTGATCGGCCTCCCGCTTGGGATTTTCCTTGCGACCAGCCGGGCCAACGAGCTGTTTCCGGCCCCGGCCGTCAATCGCATCGTGGGACTCATCGTTAATGCGACGCGCTCGACGCCGTTCATCATCCTGGTTGTCGCCATTGTGCCGCTGACCCGCCTGATCGCCGGAACGTCGATCGGTACCGCCGCGGCCACTGTGCCGCTGACGATTGCGGCGACGCCGTTCATCGCCCGCGTCATCGAGGCGGCGATCCGCGAGGTCGATCAGGGATTGATCGAGGCCGCGCGTGCTTTCGGGGCTAGCCCGTTGCAGATCGTGCGCAAAGTTCTGCTGCCGGAGGCGATGCCGGGGGTCACGCTCGCATTGACACTTACCGCGGTCAGCCTGATCGGCTATTCGGCCATGGTCGGCGCGGTCGGCGGCGGGGGTCTCGGCGATCTCGGAATTCGCTACGGCTACCAGCGCTTCATGCCCGAGGTGATGCTGACCGTCGTGCTGGTGTTGATTGCGCTGGTCCAGAGCGTCCAGACCATCGGTGACACCATTGCCCGGCGTCTCGACAAACGTTCGCGGCATTCCTGAATCATCAATAAGGAGTTGTTTTCCATGCGTACGCTGACAGCGTCCATCATTGCTCTTGCCACATTGATCGGTGCCGCCCGGGCAGAAACGATCAGGGTCGGCGTCACAGCCGGGCCGCACGCCGAGGTGCTTGACGTCGTGCGCAAGGTTGCTGCTGAACGCGGCCTCGACATCAAGGTGATCGAGTTCACGGATTATGTGGTGCCGAACCAGGCTTTGGCGCAGAAGGATCTGGAGGCTAATTCGTTCCAGCACGAACCCTATCTCAAGAACCAGATATCGAAGACCAACTGGAAGATCGTCAAGGTTGCGAACACCATCGCGTCGCCGCAGGGCGTCTATTCGATCAAGTACAAGAAACTGGCGGATCTGCCCGAGGGTGCGCGCGTGGCGATCGCCAACGATCCGTCCAATGGTGCGCGGGGGTTGCTGATCCTTTCTGAGCAAGGGCTGATCAAGCTGAAGCCGGGCGTCGGCGTGACGGCAACGATCGCCGACATCGCGGAAAATCCGAAGAAGCTGAAATTCGTCGAACTCGACGCCGCGCAACTTCCACGCTCCTTGCAGGATGTCGATCTGGTTTCGATCAACAACAACTATGCCGTTCAGGCGGGTCTCAATCCGGCGAAGGATGCCATCGCGCGCGAAAGCCTCGAAGGGCCGTGGATCAACATTCTCGCGGTGCGCGAGGAGGACAAGGACAAGTCGTGGGTCAAGGACCTGATCGCCGCTTACCGCTCAGAGCCGGTCAAGAAGTTCCTCGATACCCGCTTCAAGGGCACTTACATCGCAACGTGGTGAACATGACCGTGTTCCCGGTCTGCTGAAGTCCCGGGTTGCTACGTATTACCAAGGAAAAGGCCGGCAGATGATGCCGGCCTTTCGATTCCGGGCCGCCGCGTGGCTTTACTATGCCGCCAGGATAGTGCCGTTGAATCTCTCTCAGAGAACTCCCGGACCGTGGGGGAACGACAGATTTCGTCAAACCGCGCTGGCCTCTCACGCCGTTGCACTGCCGCATTCTGAGGCGGTTGCAAGGCTGCTCGTTTTGCATTATGAGATACCAATAGTGCATCACTAAGATATCAGAGGTCGAGCCTTGGATTTTCGCGACGCCAGCCGGGTTGATACAGATGTTGTGGTTGTCGGAGGCGGCGCGGCCGGTGTGGCGGCCGCGATTTCAGCCGCACGGCAGGGGCTGAAGGTTACCCTGATCGAGCGATATGGGTTCTGCGGCGGCGGTGCGGTTGCCGGCCTGTCCGGAACCGTTTGCGGTCTCTATGAGGCGACGGAAAATCTCACCGCAGGCCCGAAGCAGGTGGTTTTCGGCTTTGCGGATGAATTCTGTCGTCGTCTCGAGTCGATGGGAGGTCTCGCGGATCCCGTTCTCTACGGGAAGACGTGGGCGAGGGTGCACGATCCTCATGTCTGGCGAGAAGCCGCGGACGCCATGCTCCGGGAGGCGGGCGTGGACATCGTGTTTCACGCGGTTGCAACTGGCGTTCATATGGATGGTGATCGCATCGCGGGCCTGAAGGTCTGGACCAAGCAGGGGCCGCTCGATGCGCGCGCCAAGATTGTGATCGACGCCAGCGGCGACGCGGATGTGGTGGCCATGGCGGGTCTGCCCAATTTCGTCGGCGACCAGGGTCGGGTGCAGAATCCTACGATGATCTTCCGCATGCTCGGTGTCGATATCGATCGCTTCATCGCGGAGTACGGTGCGGACACCATCATGCCGGAGAAAATCTCGGCGATGATCCGGGCCAAGCATAACGCCGGCGACTATGTGCTGCCCCGCGCGAAAATCTGGCTATTCGCGACCACGCGGCCGAACGAGTTGCTCTGCAACTGCACGCGCGTGATCGGTCCCGATGGACGTGAGTTGAACACGCTATTCGCTCGCGATTTCACCGATGCCGAAATCGAGGGGCGGCTTCAGGCGCGGGAGTATGCGCGGTTCTTTCACGACAATCTTGTGGGCTGCGAGAACGCCTTTCTCAACGACACCGGCGTTCAAGTGGGGGTCCGCCAAACGCGTCAGGTTTCCGGCGTCAAGCGTCTTATGAATTCCGACGTGGTGCAAGGAACGAAGTTCGCCGACGGCATTGCGGTTTCGCCATGGCCGATCGAGCTTCATTCGGGCGAGAAGCCGAAAGTCGAATGGTTGCTTAACGACTATTACGAAGTTCCTTACGGCTGTTTCGTTCCGGAGCGGGGCGAAGGATTGCTGGTGGCGGGCCGCTGCTTGTCAGCTGAGCATGAAGCGGTCGCGTCGGCGCGCGTGACGGCGCAATGCTTTGCTTATGGGCACGCCATCGGTCACGCCGCGGTCATGGCGGTCCGGAACGATCTATCACCCCGTGAAATCCGCGGACAGGATGTCCGCGCAGCTGTGAATGCTGACGGCGCACGTATAGGCCAATAGGATACCTTGAGATGATAAAGTCCCAGTTACAGGGAGCGGTTGCGGTCGTGACCATCGACCGGCCGCAGCGCCGCAACGCGTTGGGTTCGGATCTGATGGCGCAACTGGGCGCGGCGCTGGCTGAAGCCGAGCACAACAAGGATGTGCGATCGATCGTGTTAACGGGTGCGCCCCCGGCATTCTGTGCGGGCAGCGACCTGAAGGAACTGGCGGGTCTGTCGATCGCCGAAATGTGTCACCACGAAGCGGTGACGGCAGCTTTTGCGCGTGCGATCGGGTACCGAGCCAAGCCGGTGATCGCTGCGGTGGAAGGCTACGCCCTCGGTGGCGGATTTATTCTTGCAGCGTCGTGCGACATTGTCGTGAGCGCATCCAACGCGCGCTGGCATTTACCGGAAGCGCCGAACGGCTGGTTGCCACCGTGGGGGCTGACGGCGCTGATCGCGCGGGTCGGGCCGGTGCGGGCGCGGCGGCTGACATGGGGCGCGAAACCCATCGATGCGGTCGAGGCGGAGCGCATTGGCCTCGTCGATGATCTGGCGGAGCCTGGCGCAGCGTTGTCCCATGCAATGGATGTTGCGAACCACCTCACGACAGTTCCGCCGGAAGCTATTGCATCCACCAAGCGATTCTTTGAACCCTTCATCATGGCTGACGCGGAGCGCCTAGATGAAGTGGCATCGCGCGAATTCGCGCTGAACTGCGAGTCGCCAAGTTCCAAGAAAACCTTCGAGCGTTTCACGGTGAAGTCATGAGCAAGATTGTTGATGCTGCCGCGGCGGTGGCATCCATTCCGGATGGTTCGTCGGTCGGTTGTGTCGGTGTGATCGGATGGGTGACACCCGATACGTTGCTCAAGGCACTGGGCGATCGCTTCCGCGAGGAAGCGGCGCCGCGGAATCTGACGTTCTATTTTCCGGTAGGCACCGGTGATGCCCAAGGGATCAAGGGCATGGATCACGTCGCCCAAGAAGGGCTGATGAAGCGCATCGTCGGCGGTTCCTACATCAATCCGGTCGATCCCGTGACCGGCAAGCGGCCCGAGCTGATGCGTCTGATCCGCGAAAACAAGATCGAAGCTTATTCGTGGCCAATCGGAGCCACCATGCACTGGCTGCGCGAGGTGGCCCGCCGAAGTCCGGGTTATATGACCCGCGTTGGCCTCGACACGTACATCGATCCAAAGCACGGCGGCGGTCGCTTCACCGAGCGCGCAAGGGACGATCTCGTCAAGCGCATCGAGTTCGACGGCAGTCCCTATCTGTTTTATCCGGCCTGGAAGCTTGACACCGTCTTTATCTGCGCATCGTCTTCGGATGAATATGGTAATCTCTCATTCGAGAATGACGCGCTTGTCTCTTCGAATATTGCGCTGGCGCTGGCCGCAAAAGGAAGCGGAGGGCGCGTGATTGCGCAGGTCCGCCGTCAGGTTGCGCACGCCGAGAGGCCCGCCTCCGATGTCCGGATTCCCGGCATGTACGTGGATGCGGTGGTCGTCGACCCGAACATGATGATGACTACGGATGTAAAGTTCGACGCCGCCTTTTTCGGTGGTTCGCGCAAGCCGCTGTCACAGCTTCCGCCTATCCCGATGTCAGCGGACAAGGTCGTCGCGATGCGCGCGGCTCAGGAAGTTCGCAAGCGCGAACTTTCGATCTTCGGTTTTGGCGCGGCTGCGGACGTTCCCCTCGTCATGGCCGAACAGGGGAAGTTCGCCAACGGGGGACTGCAAGACTACTGGTTCACGACCGAGCACGGTTCATACGGCGGTATCGTCATGTCCGGCTGGCAGTTTTCGGCGAATCTCAATCCGGATGCCATCCTCGATGGCGTCTATCAATTCGACGCGATCGACGGCGGTCTTTGTCAGTTCGCAGCGCTGGCCTTCGCTCAGTTCGATGAGAAGGGCACGGTCAATGTCTCGAAGTTCGGTGTGGCGAATCCCGGAGCAGGGGGGTTCATCGATATTGCCGAGAACGCGAGGCGGCTCGTGTTCACAGGAACTTTTACGACGGGCGGGCTCGAAGTCGATTTCGACGGCGGCAAGCTGCGCATCGTGAAGGAAGGCAAGGTGCGCAAGTTCGTCCCCAGCGTCGAGCACATTACATACTCGGTCGCATCAGGCGTCGCGCGCGGTCAGAGCGCGCAGGTCATCACCGAGCGCGCTGTGTTCGATGTCACGCCAAAGGGGTTGATTCTTACCGAGGTTGCGCCCGGTATCGACGTGCGTCGCGACGTGCTCGAGCAGATGGAATTTGCGCCGCTGAAGATGGCCGATCAGCTCAAGGAGATGGACGCGGCATTCTTCGCGTCATCCTTGCACGATCGGAAGGCGGGTTGAGGCCTGTTTCTGTAATTTTGGCGTCGGCATCTACAACGCGCCGACGCTGAGATTGAATATTCGACGGGTATAGCTTTCGATCTGATCCATGAGCGCGTTGGCTTTCTCGACGGCCAGTTTTTCATCCTGCTGAACGACGGCCCGTGCGCGCTCGGCGTGAAGCGAGCCCATCGCGCCGAGATTCTGGAGATCTCTCTCATAGCGGTAGTAGAACCGCCGGGACATGGCATGGAGCGGAGAAATCGATTTGGCCGCGAAGGGATTTCCCGACGCCGTCGCGATCAGGTGGTTCGCGTTGAAGACCTCGCGCAGATACTTTTGCAGATTGCCCTTGGCGCCGGCGTTGTCGATCTCCCGCGCAGCCACGGTCAGCAATTCTTTCTCGGATGCGGAAATGCGGAGCGCGGCACGCCTTGAAATGAAGGCTTCGAGTTCGCGCCGGAATTCGATCACGAGCAACTGCTCATGAACGTTGATTTCCGTGATCATCAAACCATGCCGCGGCAAGATACTGACGAGGTAATCCCCCTGGAGACGTTTCACCGCCTCGCGGACCGGCGTTCGTCCAATGCCGATCTGATCGGCCAGACCCTCTTCGGACCAGTGGCTGCCTGGAGGGAGCTGCAACGTGACAATCATTTCCTCCAGCCGGCGGTGGGCCATGTCGGCCTGGGACTCGGTCGGGGGCGCAATTCCGGTTTTCCTAGCCATGTGATGATGAAAACCTCAAAACAGATCTGCCGGGCACGACTCGCTTCGCGATACTACGTTACCGGGTTCAAATAGCGCAGGCGCACAAACAAGGACAGTGCGCTGCACACAATCACCAATGATCTTCACAAGCAGCCGTCCTCGTGCGGAAAGCGTTGACCGTCAGTTTGTAATATATTACTAGTACGTCACTTGAATAATACAACACCGTTCGGGGAGGAACAGTGGAATGTTCGAAATAAAGAAAACTTGCGTCGCCGCCATTGCAATGGCGGCCGTGTCGTTCAGCCCAATGGCTGTCGCCCAGGAAACGGTAAAGCTGGGGCAGATCGAGGCCCTGACCGGCGCGACTGCGACATACGGATGGATGTCCGCGCAGGGCACCAAGGTCGCTGTTGAAGAGATCAACGCCAAGGGCGGCTTCAAGGTCGGCGACAAGACCTACAAGATTCAGTTGCTGCAGATGGATACGCGCGGCGAGCCGCGCGAGGCGACCGTGCAATTCCGCAAGATGATGGAAGAGAACGTTCAGTTCGTCTTCGGACCGTTCCTGACCAACGTGTTCAATGCGATCGAGCCGATTGCCAACCAGAACAACGGCAAGTTCTTGCTGTTTGCCGGCGCAACGTCCGCGCACCACGCATTGGGCAAGCCGGATCACGACTATCTGCTGCGCACCTGGAATTGGGATGCTGGGCAGTCGGGCTTCGGCAAGCTGATGGTCGACTACCTGAAAAAGCTGAATACCAAAAAGGTGGCGATGCTTTTCCAGAACGATGCCTTCGGCAAGACTGCCGTCGACATCTATACCGGCTTGTTCAAGGATGCCGGCATTGAGCTGCAGGTCGAACTCTTCGAGCCGGGCACCAAGGACTTCAGCGCAGCGCTCGCCAAGCTCGCGTCTGGCAAGCCGGACATTCTCTTTCCGGGCTACTCGGATGCGGTGCTGTACGACATCGTGCGCCAGTCCACGGAATCGGGCTTCGGCAACCGCTTCTTCCTGGTGCGTGGCTCGATCGGCCCGGCGCTCAAGAACAAGGACACGATTGCCGACTACATCGCCTACGTTCCGAAGTACTTCGAGGAAGCCGAGAAGACCGAGCCGAAGACCAAGGCTTTCGTCGAGAGCTACAAGAAGATTCACAAGCGTGACTTCCCGTACGATCAGGCACCGCTTTGCTCGTCCTCCTGCTATGACCACGTCTACATGCTTGTCGAAGCCATGCAGAAAGCGGGTACGGTCAGCGACGTCGCCAAGATCCGCAAGGTGCTGTCGGAAATGACCTACGACGGCTTGTGGAAGATCAAGTACGACCAGACCGGCGAAGCAGTCTTCGGATTTGACGTCGTGCATGTCCGCAAGGGTGGCACGATCGAGGTCGTCAAGTTCGACCCGACCAAATAGCGAGAGGAGAGGCGGCGCCCTCGCCTATCCAGGGCGCCGCTTCCCGATCGTTCAACTGCACATGTTGGTGTTTTTCGCGGAGCCAATCCGCAACGGGTACTCTTATCCATGACACAGCTCATTCTCGGTCAGCTGCTCAACGGCATTATTGTCGGTTCGCTCTACGGCATCATTGCGCTTGGTGTGACGCTGACGTTCGGGCTCACCGGCATCGTGAATTTTGCGCTCGGAGCGTTTATGATGCTCGGCGCCTACAGCACGTGGTATCTCTACGATGTGAATCACCTTCCTTATCCGGTGGCGGTGATCGGCGCCGTTCTCATTGTCAGCATCATCGGCTATCTGTCCGACCTGATGCTGTTCCGCTTCACGCGCGGCAATCTCGTGAACGGTCTTCTGGTTTCGATCGGGCTAATCTCGGTATTCGAGGCGCTTATCCTTGCGGCGTTTACGACGACGCCGAAAGATCTGACCTATGTTCTGCCGGGCGCGTTTCAGGTTGCGGGCATGTTCCTGCCGAAAATCAAGGTCGTCGTCTGCCTTGTCTTCCTCGCGATCATCTTCGGCACTTATCTGGCGCTGACGCGGACATGGCTCGGCCGCGCCGCGTTTGCCTATGCGCAGAATCCGGAAGCCGCGGCGCTGATGGGAATTCGCACTGAGCGCCTCCAAACCATCGTCGTTGTCTACTCCACCGCGCTCGCCGGGCTCGGAGGCGGACTTTATGCAAGCATGTACTCGCTCGAGCCGACCATCGGCGCAGCCTACATTTTGAAGGCGGTTGAGGCCGCGATCCTTGCCGGTGTCGGCAGCGTGATCGGCGCGCTCGGCGGCGGCATTATTCTGGGCGTGAGTGAAAACATCGGGTCGGTGTTCTTTCCGTCTGCCTTCCGCGATGCGTATGGGCTCGTTTTCCTCATCGCCATCCTTCTTGTTCGCCCGAGCGGGCTGTTCGGAGATAAGTCATGAGATTTGCTATCCTAGGCGGTCTGCTCGTTGCGCTGGTGGCGCCATGGTTCGTCAAAAGCGATTCCACGCTGGCGATCGCCATTTATGGCTTCATGGCGGCGTCGCTTGCCGTCAGCTTCAATCTGATCTTCGGCTTCACTGGCCAGTTGTCGATGTTCCATGCCGCTTCGTTTGGCGTATCGGCCTACGTGGTGACGATCCTTGTTACGAGCTTCGGCTGGAATTTCTGGCTTGCCATTCCCTGCGCTCTCGCACTGGTAATGGCACTGTCCATTCTCGTCGGCACGATCTGCTTCCGCTTCAAGCTGAAAGAGTTCTACTTCGCCGTCGTCACCATGGCGTTTTCGGAAGTGCTGCGGCTGATCACGCTCAACTGGAACAGTGTCACCAACGGCTCGCTCGGCATTACGGTGGTCGAGAAGCCGTCGCTGTGGACACCATGGGGTTCGCTCACATTCTCGAGCGGGTTTTCCTGGTACTACGTGACGCTGGCTCTGCTGGTTGTCATCTACATTATCTGCCAGCGCGTGCTCGGCTCGTGGATCGGCCAATGCCTTGCCGCCATCCGCCTGAACGACCAATTGGGTGAAACGCTCGGTATCGATGTCTTCAAGTACAAGCTGCTCAGCTTTGCCATCGGCAGTGCGCTCGCCGGTCTCGTCGGCGCGTTCTACGGCTTCTACGCCGGGTTCGTCGAGCCGCACTACCTGTCGATCACGCTCGGCCTCGATATCGTGGCGATGGTCCTGCTTGGCGGCATCAACTCGCTGATCGGCCCTGTGATCGGCGCGCTTTTGCTGACCGCGCTGCCTCACATGATCGAGCTTAGCGCCGAACTTCGCATCGCGCTTTACGGCGCCATCCTCATCTTCGTGATCCTGGTCATGCCGAAGGGCATCATGGGTCTTTTGTCGAGCAGAAAAAATGCTGCTTAATATCAAGAACCTCACAAAGCGCTTTGGCGGCCTGACCGCCGTTTCCAATGTCACGTTAGGTATCGAACGCGGCGAGATCATCGGCATCTTCGGACCGAACGGTTCGGGCAAGACGACGACGCTCAGTCTCATTGCCGGCATCCTGAAGCCGACAAGCGGCGAGATCATCTGGAAGGGTGAGAACATCAATGCGCTTACGCCGTTCCAGGTCGCACAGCAGGGATTGGTCAAGACCTTCCAGAACCCGCAGCTCTTTCCGGAACTGACCGTCGCGGAGCACATGCGCATCGCATGTCATCTTCACGTCAAGCGCGCGCTTGGCGCGGGACGCCTGCGAACGCTGTTTGGTAAGGGTGCGACGGCAGATCTTGAAAAGACACTAAGCAAAAAGATCGATCAGATGCTCGAGTTGTGCCGACTCTATAAACATCGCAACGACGAGGCAGGCTCGCTGTCCTACGGCGGCGAGAAGATGCTCGGCGTGGCTATGGGGATGGTTTGCGATCCGGAGCTGCTGCTGCTGGACGAGCCGGCTTCGGGGCTCGGCCACGACGAGATCACCAATCTCGACGCCGTGCTTCGCGATCTGAAAACCCATGGCGTGACGCTCTGCATCATCGATCACAAGGTGGGCTTTCTCGGACGTCTGGCCGACCGATCTATCGCCCTGCATCACGGGGCCGTTATCGCTTCCGGAACGACCGCCGACGTTCTCGCCAACGACGCCGTCGTGACCGCCTATCTGGGCAAGAAACATGCTTGATCTGAAAAATCTTAACGTCAGCTACGGCAAGCAAAAGGTTCTGCGTGATGTGAGCCTCTCGCTTCAGGAGCGGGAAGTCGTCGCTCTCATCGGTTCGAACGCAGCCGGAAAATCCACGACGCTGAGGACGATTGCGGGTCTCAAAAAGGCCGACTCCGGAACGATCGGCTTTGACAGTAAGGACATTTCAGCGCTGCCCACCGTGGAGCGCGTCCAATCGGGGCTGGTTCTGGTGCCGGAAGGACGCCAGATCTTTCCGCGTCTCACCGTCCACGAGAACCTGCTGATGGGCGCCTATCACCGTGCCGACCGCAACGATCTCGGTGGTGATCTCGAACGCATCTTCACAATGTTTCCTCGACTCCGGGAACGTCGCATTCAGCGCGCGGGCTCAATGTCGGGCGGTGAGCAGCAGATGCTGGCCATCGGCCGCGGCCTGATGTCACGCCCCAAGGTTATGCTGCTCGACGAGCCGACGCTCGGCCTTGCGCCGATCATCATTGAGGAGCTTGGAGCGATCGTCAGGAATCTCGCGCGGGAGGGTCTGGCGATTCTTCTGGCCGAGCAGAACGCCATGATGGCGCTGGGTTGCGCCGACCGCGCCTATATCCTGCAATCGGGCAGCATCGTCATGAATGGCGACGCCAGGCAGCTCTCGGAGACTCCCGAGGTCAAGCAAATGTATCTCGGCACATGATATGAGTATTGAAGAGAAAGTCGTTGGTATCGAGATGCGTGGTGGGGTGGCGATGGTGACGCTGCTGCGTTCCGCTCGCCGCAATGCCATGGACCAGGCGCTGGTCGATGGCGTGAAGGACGCGCTTCTTAAACTTGACCGCGACAAGGATGTTGGTGCGATCGTCTTGGTTGGCGCGGCGCCGGGGTTCTCCGCTGGCAGCGATCTCAAGTTCATCGGTAATCTTGATCTTGAGGCCATGGGCCGCTTCGAGCAGGAGTGCGGCGATCTCGGGCGGTTGATGGGTTTCCTCGAAACGCCCATCGTCGCTGCCGTCGAGATGTTCGCAGTTGGAGGCGGTTTCACCCTGGCAACGAGTTGCGACATCGTGGTCGCAGGACGCGGATCGCAGTGGAGCTTGCCCGAGGTGCCGCATGGCTGGCTGACCCCTTGGGGCATCAAGTCGCTGGTGTCACGTGTCGGCTTGGTCAAGGCGCGGCAACTTTGTTTTTGCCTCGAGGTGCTCGACGGCGAAGCCGCGCGCGCGATCGGCGTGGTTGATTATTGTTGCGACGATGGCAAGGCACTTGAGACGGCTCTGAGCATCGCCCAGAAAATCGCGAACCTGCCGCGGCCCGCAGTGCGTGCGACCAAGCGCTTCTTTTCCAATTACATGATGGAAGATGCCGAGGCGATGGACTTCGAGGCGAACCGCCTCTTTCTCGACAATTGCCGCGAGACAGCCGCGCAGCAAACTCTCGCCAAGTACCGGCGCTGACGCACGACCAAAGACAGTATAACGAGCAGGACAGGCACGATGCTACTCGATCTGAACGAAGACGAAACCATGCTGCGCAACGGTTTGCAGCAGTTTGCGGAAGGTTCGTTGCGCCCCAAGATCAAGGCGTTTGCCGATGAACACAAATTCCCGATCGAGCTGATGAAGGAATTTCTCGCGCTCGGTTTCATGGGCACGGCTTACGACCCCAATTTCGGTGGGGGCGGCCTTGGTACCCGTGGCGCTGCAATCGTTGCCGAGCAGCTCGCTCGGATCGAACCGGGTTTTGCTGCGATCTATCTTTGCAACAGCGCGCCAATGACGACCATTGCCCGTTACGGTTCGGATAAGATCAAGAAGGAGTGGCTTGAGCCGCTGTGCCGGGGCGACATGGTCGCATCGTTCGGCGTCACGGAGCCGAGCGGCGGCTCCGACGTCGCCAGCGTCAAGATGCGCGCAGTGGAGGACGGCGATTCGTTCGTGCTCTCCGGCTCGAAGGTGTTCTCAACCAACGCCGGCACGCCGCTGCACGGCGTCACCACCTTCGTCGCGGTAACAGACCCAGATCTCGGCCCACGTGGCCTTTCGACCTTCGTGGTGCCAGTCGGTACACCCGGCTTCACGGTCGGCAAACCCGGTCGCAAGATCGGCTGGCGCATCGCGGATTCCGTTGAACTGTTCCTCGATGAATGCCGCATTCCCAAGGCCAATATCATTGGCAATCGCGGCGACGGCCTGAAGCAGATTCTCACCACGCTGAGCATCGGACGTATTCTTGTTGCCGCGACTGCGCTGGGTCTTGCCCGCAAGGCAGTCGATCTCGCGAAGTCCTATGGCAACAATCGCAAGGTCGGCGGCGTTCCGGTGTTCAACCATCAGGGCCTGACATTTCCGCTTGCGGATGCGCTGACAAATATTCATGCCGCTGAACTCATGATCCGAAACGCGTCATGTCTCGCAGACGCGGACCGGCCGTTCCGCCTCGAAACCTCAATGACAAAACTGTTTGCCACTGAGATGGCCGGCGAGGCCGCCGACATCGCCCTTCAAGTCCATGGCGGATACGGCGCGTTCGAGGAATACGATGTATCGAGCCTGCCGGGCGAGGCGCGGGTGCTCCGGATTCTGGAAGGAACCAGCGAGATCCAGCGTCTGGTGATTGCCCGCGAATTGTCCGCCTAGGTCACCTGCGCAGCGGTGATCCTGATTGCCTGCCGCGGCCGCGCTGACTTACTCGGAGCCCCGCTGCGCGGCGCTTGGGCGCAGCGTGTTCAACGATTCTTGTGCGGGGAAGCGAAAAAGCGTTGAGCCCGAGCGCTTTAGACGCATAATGCGCGTGTTCGCATCCGGCTTTATGACATTCTGCCCTGGCTGCCGATCGATAAACGGAGCATTCAACCGTTGGCAACAGCGAAGGTGCCTAAACGTGCGGGCCGCAGGCAGACAGGCCGCGCAACCGGTTCTCGGCCCCGGCGCGAGATGTCTGTGTCCGAGCTGCCTTCCGAACTGTCGATGACGGACCGGGCCTACGCTGAACTCGAAGAGATGATCGTCACGCTGCGGCTTGAGCCGGGCACAGTGCTCTCGGAGGCAGTGTTGGCTAAACTCTTGAAGATCGGGCGCACGCCGATCCGGGAGGCGCTTCAGCGGCTGTCGCGCGATGGCCTTGTGAATATCCTGCCCCGGCGCGGCATTCTGGTATCCGAGATCAATCTGCACAGTCAGTTGCGGCTGCTTGAAGTGCGGCGGGAACTTGAGCGCCTGATGGCTCGCGCTGCGGCGGAGCGTGCCAACGACGCCGAGCGCAAAAAATTCGCCGTTATCGCCGAGAGCATGAGACGCGCGTCGCTTGAATCCGATGCGATGGCGTTCATGCGGCTCGATCAGGAGTTCAACGCGCTGATTTCCGCGACGGCGCGCAACGAGTTCGCCAGCCGTTCCATGGGCCTGATGCACGGTCTGTCGCGCAGATTCTGGTATCAGCACTATCGAGAGACTGCCGATCTGCCGCTCGCCGCGCGGCTGCATGCGGAAGTCGCCGAAGCCATCGCGGAGCGCGATCCAGATCGCGCGGGTGCTGCTTCCGACCGGCTGGTCGGCTATATCGAAAGTTTCGCGCGATCCACGCTTTGACGGGACGCTGCTAGAAATCGATCACGGTGCGGATGGTTTTCCCGGCGCGAAGAAGATCGAATCCTTCGTTGATCGATTCGAGCTTCATGCGGTGGGTGATCAACTCGTCGAGCTTCAGTCGTCCCTCCAGATAGGCCTTGGCGAGGAGTGGAAAGTCGCGCCGTGGCCGTGCGCCGCCATAGCTTGAGCGCCGCAGGCGTTTTTCGCCCATCAGCGAGCCCCAGCGGAAGCTCACATCCTTGGTCACGTCGATTTTGCCGAGCCAGATTACCTGGCCGCCGAGGCGCACGGCCTCGGTGGTTTGCCGGAAGGCGGTCGGATGGCCGGCGGATTCGAGCACGACATCCACGCCGCGACCGCCGGTCGCCGCGCGCGCTGCTTCCAGCGGGTCTTCCTTGGTGGCGTTGACGCATTTATCCGCTCCGACACGGGCGGCGATCTGCAGTTTAGCGTCATCAAGATCGACCGCGATGATGGTCCCCGCGCCGGCGAGCCTTGCACCCTGAACGGCGGCCAGTCCTACAGCGCCGCAACCGAACACCATCACTGTGTCGCCCTGGCGGATGTCCGCGACATTCAGCGCGCCGCCGACGCCGGTCATGACGCCGCATCCGATCAGGCAGGAGCGGTCGAACGGTATCTCCTTCGGCACCACAACCGCCTGCTGGGCTGGGATCACGCAGTATTCGGCGAAGGTGCCAAGATACATCAGATGGGCGAGAGGCGTTCCCGAAGCGAGGGCCGCTTTCGACATGCCGTCGAAATGCATCCCTCGCGGGCCGGCCTCGATATAGGTGTCGCACAGGATCGGCTGGTCGCGGTCGCACTGGAAACAGTGACCGCAATGTGGATTCCACGACAGCACCACATGATCGCCGACCTTGAGATGGGTCACGTTGCGGCCGATTTCCTCGATTACGCCGGAGGCTTCATGGCCGAGTACCATCGGCAACGGATTGCGAAGGGAGCCGTCGATGACCTCGAGGTCAGTATGGCAAAGACTGGTGGCGCGAATCCGCACCCTGACGTCATCCGGCTCGACGGCTGCGGCAGAAATCTTCTCGATTGCCAGCGGCGTGCCGACCTTGTGCAGCACGGCGGCGCGGAAATCTGAACTCATCAATCTGTTCCGGTGAGCGGGGCGAGAAGGGTTCGCGGCTTCAAGCGAGAGCCTTGATCGACTCGTCGATGTCCTCGGAGGTGAGCTCCCAGACATTGTCGAAGTTCGCCACGATGTTCTTCATGAACTGTTCGTGCAGGGCCTTGGCCCTGTTGGCATCGTGCAGGTGATCGTACAGCAGGGCGAAGGCGAGCTGCGCAGGCTCCGGACCCTCGTAGCTCCATTCGAAGCCGCGATCGGTGAGTGCAAACTGGTCGTAATAGGGCGACAGTGGTTTGCCGTTAGCGAACACTGCGATGCCGTCAATCGTTCTGTCGCCGATGTAGTGAGTCATGTTCTTGCCCCTCGTTACGACCGGATGCGCCGGTCGTCATCACCCTTCTTCATCACCTCAGGAAACACCCACATGGCGATGGTGGCGAACACGCCAAGGAACGCGACGGCGTAGCTCGGGCCGATTTTACCCGCTTGCGCCATGTAAAAGTAAGCCACCGCAGCTGCTAAAAGACAGCCCACGGACAGAAGGAACTTGATGCGATGCGGCATGTACCCGTCTCCGGAATGGCGATTATCAGGTGATGGATTTCAGAAAGGACGTGATGGGATTTGACGTGAACGCGCCGAGAGCGGTCAACGCCGCAGCGAGAACAAGTCCCGTGACGACCAGCCCTGTCGAACTGTTTCGCCACCGTTCCGGGATCGCCTGAAACGGCTCAGGCATAAATAGAAACAGCAAGCCTGCGACGACAACGATGCTGCTCCAGCGCAACTCGGCGACCGCATAGGCAAATGCGCCGATCAGCAGGACAACCCAAAGCACGGTGCTCACGATCACCAGCGGAACGGGAATCCTCGCGGCCCGGGACTCCAGCGGATACATGCCGGCGAGTTGAAGAAAGCCGAGACAGCACACGCTCCAGAGAGCCGTGAACCAGACAAGTTGTATGATATTCGGTTCAAGCTGATTCATTGCTCATCTCGGTTTGTCACGCTCGAATCAGGCTTTGGTTTGCTGAAGTGTGGTGGTGGCCACTCGCGGTGTCCGTGCGGTCTTGCGCATGTTTGTTTTCACATAGCGGGTGCTGTAGCCGTTGAAGATGTGACCCAGTAGACCGCGATCGAGATCTGAGGTGCCGAATACATAATCCATGACCGGGAAGGTCAGATTCATGTTGCGCTCCATCATGATCGACTGGTTGTGATGCGCGGTGTGGTGCCGGCGGATCGTGTTGACGAACGGCATGTTGCGCACGAACCAGTTCTCTTCGACATGGCAGCAGAAGTGCATGAACTCATAGATCAGGTACATCGATGTGGTGGTCGTAATCAGCAGCCAGCCGACATTTGGCGAAATGGCGTAGCCTGCCACGATTCCTGCAGGAATCGACATGAAGGTGAAAACGACGAGCGCATAAGGCGGGAAGAACGTCACGCGCCAGTCGTGATGATCGGCGAAACGCATCTCTTCTTCGGTGAAGAACTGGTGATGCATCAGGGTGTGGCGGCTGTAGACAGCGCGCAGCACCGGAATATTGGATGGCCGATGCATCACATAGCGGTGCACGGCCCACTCGAAGAAGTTTGCGATCAGGAAGACGGCGGGAATGGTCAGCAATTCCCAGGCGCGCACGTCGCGCATGTTGGCGATGTACACGTAAAGCGCTGTGAACCCGATCGTGTAAATCAGCAGGATATGAAGCCAGCCGTTGTACCAGCCGGCGACACGCTCCCGATAGGTCGCCCGATATTTCCGCTGTCGGTCCGTCATGACGGTCTGAACGAGTTCCATCGCCGCTCTCTCCGAATTTATCCCAACTGACATATCAGTAACATATCAATACGGAGGTGCCAACTGCAGAACTGCATTTTTCTACGGGATTTTTCCGTACTGATGGCTGTTCAGGAACCGGGGGAAGGATCGCGGATACGACGACCCGTGCGCGACGGCCGCCGCCGGCGGGTTTCCTGTGCGGAGAGGTTCACTTCAAAGCGTGCTGAACGAGGGTTACGGCTTCTGTGGTGGCACAAGCTCTGGCATCAAGCCCTTTGCGCCATCGAGAAATGTCCGAACAGCATCGACGACGATGGTGTCCAATTGCTTCGGCGTCGGGGTGTCATACACGAAGCGGCGGATCGCCATATAAAAGATGCGCCCGTGTAATCCCCAGAACATTTCCACTTCACGTTCCGAGAGCGGTGCTACGTCGCGCGCGGGCAGTTTGAGTTCGTGGCGTAGTTCGCTGCAGGCCGGCTCGATGATTTCCTTCCGGACGATCTCAAGGTAGCGCTTGGTGATGTCGAAGGATTTCATGCCCGAGAAGACGAAGATCCTCACCCAGTTGTACTCGAAGACCTGCTCGACATACTCGAGATAGAAGCGAACCAGCCGCATCTGCAAGGGAATACTTCGATCCCGGATCAGGTCGCTCCATGATGGCGACCAGCGGCTGAGATAAATCTCTTCATAGACGCGCTCGATCAGCGCCTCCTTGCTCGGGAAGTGCCGGTAGATTGCGGAATGGGTGATGCCCATTCGCTTGGCAAGCTCGCGCGTTTGTCCGCCGAAACCGTGCTCCGCAAAAAAGCGGACCGCCTGGTCGACAATGAAGCGTTCGCGATCCGCCGCCCGCATGTTGCGGCGCGGTGTTTTCTTGGCTGGTTTAATTGCTTTTTTTGCCATCTGGGTTCGGTGCGTTGCGGGATACCGAGATACCTTATTCGCAAAAAGTGACCAAATGGTCTTTTGTGATTGACGGAGCTTCCGCGGCGTGATCTAGATTTAAGACCAGATGGTCACAATTCTGGACGCATAAAACGAACCGGGGGGCGTTTTTGAAGGCCCGAGCATTTCGCTATGTGCGGCCCGTCACGGTCGCAGAGGCGCTTGAGACATTCGCAAATTTTGGCGAGGACGCGAGCTATATCGCGGGCGGTCAGAGTCTTGTGCCTGCGCTCGCGTTGCGATTGCAGGCTCCCGAAGTCCTGATCGACATTGCACATGTTGAATCGCTGCGCGGCATCGAACTGCAAGGTGAGTGGTTGCGGATCGGAGCGCTGACACGGCATTGCGAGGTCATGACCGATCCTCTCATCGCCAAACATGCTCCGCTGTTTCGGGAAGCTGCGCCTCACGTCGCGCATCCTGCCATTCGCAACAAGGGCACTCTCGGGGGGAGTATCTCCCATGCGGACCCGGCCTCGGAATTTCCCGCAATGGCGCTGGCGATGTGTGCCGAACTGGAAATCACAAGCCGCGAAGGAACGCGCCGCGTTCCCGCCGATGATTTTTTCCTCGATCTGTTTCAGACCGCGATCAAGCCTGGCGAACTGCTCGTTGCGATCCATGTGCCGGTGGTCCGCCCCTCGCATCGCTGGGCCTTCGATGAACTGGCGCGCCGCCGTGGCGACTTCGCGTTGGTCGGCCTCGGAATTCTCGCCGAGTTCACGGATGGCGTGATTGCGCAGGTGCGCATCGTATTCTTTGGCGTCGGCAATACGCCCGTGCGTTCCCGGCGGGCCGAGGAAGCCCTCACTGGCCGTAGCCTGAACCAAGAGGCTATCGTTGCGGCGCAGGCTGTTGTCGGCGACGATCTTGAACCGCCGGAGGATGAACAGGTGCCACCGGAGATGCGGCTGCATCTTGCCCGCGTTCTGCTCGGCCGGCTGCTTGGCCGGATCATGGAGCCGGAATGACCGAGACCGTCGCCATCAAGCTGACTGTAAACGGCATCGCTGTCTCGAGCAGTGTCGCGCCGCGCGACACACTCGCCGATTTCCTGCGTCAGACGCTTGAACTGACCGGTACGCACACCGGATGCGAGATGGGTGTCTGTGGCGCGTGTCTCGTTTTGCTGGATGATCGCGTAGTGCACTCCTGCCTGACGTTTGCGGTGCAGGCAGACGGCTCGACGATCGAGACCATCGAAGGGCTCAGCGAACGCGCCGTCATTGCCGACATCCAGGATGCGTTTCATCAGCGCAATGCTTTGCAGTGCGGATTCTGCACCCCCGGGGTACTGATGACCGCTCACAGTTTATTGTCCCAGCCGGGCGTGCCTTCGCGTGAGGATATTCGCGATGCGCTGTCGGGCAACTATTGCCGTTGCACCGGCTACGAGGCGATCGTTGATGCAATCGAGCGCGTTGCACAAAGTCGCGCCGGTGCGCCAACCGCGCAAGAACACGGGGAGGTCAGGGCATGAACGGGCCGCTGACCTCGCTCGATCGTCCGAATTCCTATATCGGCCGCTCGGTTCCGCGCCCCAATGCAAAACGGCTTCTTGCCGGACGCGGACGTTACGTATCGGACATCGTGCTCCCGCGCATGGTGCATGCCGCATTCGTGCGCAGTCCACATGCCCATGCGCGTATCGTATCCATCGATGCGGAAGCCGCACGCAAGATGCCAGGCGTCCGGCTGGTGGCGAAAGGGGAGGACCTTGCGCGTCTCTGCGCGCCGTGGGTCGGCACGCTTGATCATTTCAAGGGCATGAAATCGCCGCCCCAACTGCCGCTGCCGATCGAGAAGGTGGTTTGGTCGGGACAGGCTGTGGTTGCTGTCGTCGCGGACACGCGCGCAATGGCCGAAGATGCGGCCGAGGCAGTCTATGTCGAATTTGAGGAGCTTCCGGCGGTCGTCGATATAGATGAAGCGCGAGAGCCCGGCTCGCCGGTGATTTCGCCCGAACTCGGCGACAACGTCTGTTATCGCGGAAAAATCGACACCGGCGGCGTGGACGAGATTTTTGCAGACGCTGCGCATGTTGTGGAAGGCGAATTCCACTTTGGCCGTCATACTGCGGTAACGATGGAGCCGCGTGCGATTGTCGCCGATTACGATCCGAACGAACCGCGGCTGACGGTGCATCACGCAACGCAGACACCTTACCAGTTCCAGGACATCTACGCCCGGCACTACAGCATCCCCGAAGCCTGCGTGCGTGTGATCGCGCCCGACATTGGTGGGTCGTTCGGCATGAAGCTGCACATGTATCATGAGGAGATGGCGGTGGTGGGCCTGAGCATGATGCTGGGCCGCCCTGTTAAATACGTGGCAGATCGGATCGAGTCGTTCGTGTCCGATATTCACGCGCGCGACCATCGGGTCCGAGCGCGCATGGCGACCGATGCCGACGGCACCATCCTCGCCATGGATGTGGAAGACGTAACCGGTATCGGTGCGTTTTCTGCGTATCCGCGCACCAGCGTCGTTGAGGGCAATCAGGTTTACCGGCTGATGGGCGCGCCCTACGGCTTCCAGAATTACCGGGCCGACCTGCAAGTCGTATTTCAGAACAAGGTGCAGATGAGCCAATACAGGGCCGTCGGGCATCCGATTGCCTGCACCGTCACCGAGCGGCTGGTGGATATGGTCGCGGCGAAGACCAGTCTCGATGTCTTCGATGTCCGCACACGCAACCTGATCCCGGACGATGCCTACCCGTGCGCATCGCCGACCGGCTACAGGTTCGAAGCGCTGTCCCATCATGCCTGTCTCGCCAGACTGCGGGCGATGATGAACTATGATCGCCTTCGCGCCGAACAATCGGAATTCAGAAAGCGCGGTATTCATCGTGGCATCGGCATCGCCGCGTTCGTTGAAATCACGAACCCGGGACCGGCGTTCTATGGTGTCGGCGGCGCGCGCATTTCCGCGCAGGATGGCGCGATTATCAAGATTACGCCGTCCGGCGATATCCATTGCCTCATCTCGGTCACCGAACTGGGGCAGGGCACCGAAACCATTATTGGCCAGATCGTCGCCGATCGTCTGGGCGTCCATCGCGCGCGGGTGAAGGTCATCACCGGCGACACGGAAGTGACGCCGCATGGTGGCGCGACCTGGGCCTGCCGCGGAGCGGGCATCGGCGGCGAGACCGCGCTTCAGGCAGCGAACAAACTCAAGAGCAATGTACTTTCGGTCGCAAGCGCTATTTTGCAGGAGCAACCGGACAGGCTCGATATTCAGAACGGCTGGATCGTCGACGCGGCCACGGCACAACAGCGCATCGAGCTCGCCGAAATTGCTAGGATTGCCTATTTCCGGTCTGATACATTGCCCCCCGGCACGCAGGCGCAGCTCTCGGTCGTTCATCATTACGCCCCGCAGGGTTATCCCTTCGCATTCACGAACGGGTTGCAGGGTTGTCACGTCGAGCTAGATGTTGAGACCGGCTTCGCCAAAATCCTGAAACACTGGGTTGTCGAGGATTGCGGCCGTGTCATCAATCCGATGCTGGTAGACGAGCAGATACGCGGCGGAGTGGTGCAGGGGCTTGGCGCCGCGTTCTTTGAGGAGTGCATCTATAGCGAGAGCGGACAGCTCACCAACGGTTCACTCGCAGACTATCTCGTACCCATGGCGGTCGAAATGCCGGACATCGAGATTGCCCACGTCGAGACGCTCACGATGGATACACAGCTAGGCGCCAAGGGAGTCGGAGAGGCCGGCACTGCGGCGGCCTCGGCTGCTGCGCTTAATGCGATCAATGATGCGATGGCGCCGTTCGGGGCTTCCATCGCTCAGGTGCCGATGACGCCGGGCAGAATCCTGAAGGCATTGGGAAGGTTCTAACGAAGCCAACAATCGATAAACTAATATGGAGGAGGAAACTATGACGGACGTAATCCGAAATATTGCTCAACGAAAAATTTCCCGCCGTAGCGCGCTGACGGCCCTCGGCGCAGGCGCAAGCTATCTGGCCATGCCGTGGGTCGCGCGTGCGGCAGATGACACCATTCGCATCGGCTTTCCGACGCCGCTGACCGGCCCCTTTGCCGCGGAAGCCAAGGATCAGGTCAAGAGCGCCGAACTCGCCGTCAAGCAGTTCAACGACAAGAGCGGCATCGGCGGCCGCAAGGTCGAACTGCTGGTGCGGGATGATAAGCTGAACGGCGGCGAAGCCGCGACGCGCACGCTGGAGCTGATTGAGAAGGACAAGGTACATGCGATCGTCGGATCGCTTTCGAGCGCTGTGCAGCTTGCAGTTAACGAGGTGACTCGGGCGCGCGGCGTCCTTTATGTGTCGATCAGCCAGTCCGACACCATCAACGAGGTCAAGGACTTCAGCAAGTACACTTTCCACGAGGCCCTCAACCCGACGATGACAGCCGGCGCTGTGGCGCGTCATACCTTCAAGAAGGGCTCGAAGGTCGCCTATCTTTCGGCCGACTATGCCTACGGGCACGAGATGCTGCGCGGCTTCAAACGGGCACAGGCTGCTATCGGTGCGGAAAGCGTGGGCGAGATACTGCATCCGTTCGGCGCGGCCGATTACTCGACCTTCATGCCGCGCCTGCGGTCCATGCGTCCCGACATCCTGTGCATCAGCAATTTCGGCCGCGATCAGGCCAATTCGATCAAGCAGGCGGTCGATTTCGGCATGAAGCAGCAAATGAAGATTGTGGTTCCGGTGCTGCTGCACAATCAACGGCTCGCTGTCGGTCCTGAGGTTTTCGAAGGCGTTGTCGGCGGCGCTAACTACTATTGGGGCCTCGAAAGCCAGATTCCGTCCGCAAAGGCCTTCAATGATGCCTATCGCGCCGCCAACGGTGGTGCGATTCCGACCGACTATGGCGCCTACGGCTACACCGGCGTCTACTCATTGCTGCTCGCGATGCAGGCGGCCGGCGGCACTGACACCGACAAGGTCATCTCCGCGCTGGAGGGTCTCAAGTACGACGTCGCGAAGGGTCCGCAGCGCTACCGCAAGTGCGACCATCAGTCGGTGCAGTCGGTGCTGGTTCTCGAATCCAAGAAGAAAGCCGAGATGAAGAACGAGATGGATCTGTTCCAGGTCGTCGCGAATGAAGCGGCTTCCGAAGACGTTCTGCGGAGTTGCACCGAACTCGGCTTCCCCGCCTAACAGGAAAGCCAAGCCTCCAATGGATGCAGAACTCATATTGATGCAGCTCTTCTCCGGAGTTGCCCTTGGCGCGATCCTTGTCATCGCCGCGCTCGGCCTGTCGATTATTTTCGGCATGCTGGGTGTGGTGAACTTCGCACACGGCGCGCTATTCATGGTGGGCGCTTATGCTGGACTATGGGTGGCGTCCCTCACGGGCAGCTTCTGGTGGGGGCTGCTGGTCGCGCCGATCATGATTGGCATGTTCGGCATGATCATCGAGTTCGTTCTGGTGCGTCCCTTGTATGGCCGCTCGATCGACGATCCGCTCTTGCTCACCTTCGGATTGAGCTACGTGCTGGTGGAGGCCGTGCGCATGATCTTCGGCAGCGACGGGATTCCGTTCCCGACGCCGCCGCAACTCACGGGCGTTGTCGATCTCGGCGTCGGATTCTTCCCGATCTACCGTCTGTTCGTGATCGGGGTCATCATCGCCGTGCTGCTGCTGCTGTGGCTTGGTCTTGAAAAGACGAAGTTCGGTCTGATCGTGCGGGCTGGTGCGCGTGACCCGACCATCATGCGGGTGCTCGGTGTCGATATCGGCAAGGTCTGGTTGCTGGTATTCGGTCTTGGCGTGGGACTAGCGGCGCTTGGCGGCGTGCTTGCCGGGCCGATGCGTAGCGTCAATCCGGAAATGGGATCACTGGTACTTGCAGAAGCGTTTGTCGTCACCGTGATCGGTGGTCTCGGTTCACTGCTTGGATCAATCATCGCCGGGCTGCTGGTCGGGATTGCAATCAGCATGACCGCGCTGTTTGCGCCGGAAATGGCGACCATCGTGATGTTTGCGCTGATGGCGGTCGTCCTCCTGATCCGGCCGCAAGGCCTGTTCGGCAAACTCGCGTAACGGAGCGGAACATGACATCTCCCGCCCTTGCCGCACCTGCCTTGTCCACCGAGCGCAAGCCGTCCGGGCTTACCACGACGGTGACGACGTATCGGGTGCCGCTATCGATCGCGGCGCTCTGCCTGCTGCCATGGGTGCTGCCGTCTCAGGCTCTGGCCGTAAACGTTCTCGTCTACGGCGTCCTCGCAGTCGGCTACAACTTGCTGTTTGGCTACACCGGCATGCTGTCGTTTGGGCACGCGGCCTTCTTCGGTGCCGGCGCTTACATCGCTGGCATCGCAATCGGGAAATTCGGCATCCCTTGGTATATTGCGGTACCGCTCGGTGTTCTCGGCGGCGGCCTGCTGGCATTCATCATTGGCGCGTTGTCGACGCGGACGCGCGGCATCTACTTCTCGATGGTGACGCTCGCTCTGGCGCAACTCGTTTATTATGTCGCGCTGCAGGCGTCATCGTGGACGGGAGGCGAGAACGGCCTCCGCGGGTTGACTGTGAACAGGATCAATCTGTTCGGCTGGAGCATCAATTTCCTCGATCCGGTCAACAAGTACTACATACTGATGATCTTCGCGGCGCTCGCGTTGTGGGTCGTATCACGCATTCTGAATTCATCGTTCGGAGCTGCGATCGAAGCCATTCGGGAGAATGAGCGGCGCGCGCGTACCTGCGGGTTCAATGTCGAGCGCACCAAGCTGCTGTCGTTCACGCTTTCGGGCCTGATCTGCGCGCTGGCCGGAACGATGTCGGCGCTTCATCTTGCCTTCGTGCCGCTGGATGTGCTGCATTATCACACCTCCGGCATGATCGTGATGATGACCCTGCTCGGCGGCGCACGGAGTTTCTTCGGTCCGTTCATCGGGGCATTGGTTTTCCTTTTGATGGAGGACGTGTTCTCGCTATGGACATCGCATTGGCAGATCATCGTCGGCTCCATCTTCATTCTTTTCGTTCTGTTCCTGCCCAAGGGAATTTGGGGCACCTTTCTGTCGAAGGTCATGCGATGAGCGCGCCGCTTCTTGCCGTTGAAAATATCGGACGAAGGTTCGGCGGATTTGTTGCGCTGGAGGGAGTGACTGCCGCTTTCCAGCCGGGCAAGGTGACGTCGATCATCGGGCCGAATGGCGCAGGCAAAAGCACATTCTTTAATGTGCTTTCCGGTGTGCTGACGCCGTCAAGCGGATCGATCAGTTTTAAGGGCAAGGATCTGAAGGGCACCCGGCAGCACGAGTTCGTGCATCTCGGCATTGCGCGATCCTATCAGATTACAAACATCTTCCCGGATCTCAGCGTGCATGAGAACGTGCGCGTCGCGGCGCAGGCGAGTCAGTCGCGTTATAACATCTGGACCAATCGCGACAGATTTCCAGAGTTGAGCGCAAAGGCCGACACGGCACTTGAAGCCGTCGGTCTGACCGGAAAACGCGACGAAACCGCGAAATTTCTGGCGCATGGTCAGCAGCGTGCGCTCGAGATCGCAATTGCGCTGATCTCAGACCCCGAGGTGCTGCTGCTCGATGAGCCGACGGCAGGGATGGGGCCTGAAGAAACCAAGGAAATGGTGGCGCTGCTGGAAAAGCTCGCCACGCAGCGGACGATTCTCCTTGTGGAACATAAGATGAAAATGATCCTCGGTCTCAGCGACCGTATTCTCGTCTTGCATCATGGCCGCCTGATCGCTGACGGCACGCCGCGTGACATTCAGACGGACCGGGAGGTCCGTCGCGTCTATCTGGGACAGAACGATGGCTATGCTTGAAACCAAGGATCTCCACGCCTGGTATGGCGCAAGCCACACGCTGCATGGTGTGTCGATTTCGGTTGGGCAGGGCGAAGTCGTCGCTCTTGTCGGCCGGAACGGTGCCGGAAAAACCACCACGATTCGCTCCATCATGGGGCTGATGTCAAAGACCACGGGCAGCGTGACCTTCGACGGCACCGATCTTATGCCTCTGCGCGCGCATCAGCGGTTCAAGCTCGGCCTTGCATATGTTCCGGAGGAGCGCCGGATCGTTCCCGGTCTGACCGTGCGCGAAAACCTCCAGCTCGGTCTGGTCGCCAGCGCCGCCGGTATCAACGAGCGCGTCGCGATTGATGAAATCGCGGAGAGCTTTCCTCGCCTGAAGGAGCGGCTCGATCAGGAAGCGGTCACGATGTCCGGTGGCGAACAGCAGATGCTGGCCATTGCCCGCGCGACCATCGCTAAGCCGAAAATGATCCTGCTTGATGAGCCTTCCGAAGGCATCATGCCGGTGCTGGTGGAAGAGATGGGCGTGCTGTTCCGCCGCCTGCGAGATCAAGGTGTCACGCTCCTGCTGGTCGAGCAGAATGTGGAATGGGCATTGCGTCTCGCCGACCGGGCAATTGTTATCGATCAGGGCGAGGTGGTTTACGAAAGCAGCGCGGCGGCTCTGCTGGCCGATAAATCCATCCAGGAGCGCTACTGCGCAGTCTGAATTGTTTTCCTTTTGATCCGGGTGCTCCCATGCAAATGAATGACAGCCAGCGTATTCCAGCTTCGCGGGAAAAGGTTTGGATGGCCCTCAACAATCCAGAGGTTCTGAAGCAATGCATTCCGGGTTGCCAGGAACTCGACATGACGTCGCCGACCGAGATGACGGCGAAAGTAGTGATCAAGGTCGGGCCGGTGAAGGCGACGTTCGGCGGCAAGGTGACCCTGAGCGATCTCGATCCGCCGAACGGTTACAAGATTACCGGAGAAGGCTCTGGCGGGGTTGCGGGCTTCGCCAAGGGTGGTGCCGCGATCAGGTTGGAAGCCATCGGGGACAATGAAACGATCCTGCATTACGAGGTCGACTCGCAAATCGGCGGTAAACTGGCTCAGCTGGGCGGCCGGTTGATCGATTCTACCGCAAAGAAGCTTGCTGGCGAGTTCTTCGCCAAGTTTGGCGCGATCGTTTCGGAAAGCGCGAACAGCGCAGCTTAGCTTATCGGCGTCGACAGAAGTCGGCACCGTTAGGCCACGATGAACTGGCTCCGCGCTTCGCGGACCTTGGCGACGATATAGCGGCGGACTTCCCGGACCTTGCGGGTTTCGTGCGTATCGGGATGAGAAACGAGCCAATAGCTTCTGGTGAAGCGGATGCCGGGCAGAATTCGCTTCAATTCCGGATAACGTTCGGCGGCGTAGTCATGAAGGATGCCGACGCCATGTCCAGCGCGAACGGCCTCGACCTGTCCGACCACGCTGCCGCATTCGTAACGGCGGGTCACCAGTTCGCCGAGCGTCGAAGCATAGTCTAACGCGCGGCTGTAGATGATGTCATGAATGTAGGTGATGAGCAGATGATCGGCCAGGTCGTTCGGCTTCTGAATGGTGGCAGCCCGCTTCAGGTAATCGTCTGACGCATAGACGCTCAATGTATAGTCGGTGAGTTTCGTGGAAATTAGCCGGCCTTCAGTGGGACGTTCGAGCGTGACGACGATATCCGCTTCGCGTTTGGCCAGTGAAAACGTTCGCGGCAGGGCGACCAGCTGCACGACAAGCGCGGGATTTGCCGCCGCAAATGCGCCGAGCTGATTGGCCAGAAAATAGTTTCCAAGACCGTCGGGAGCACCGATTCTCACCGTTCCGGAAACCTTCTCAGCCACGGACGTGAGTTGCGACCCCACGCGCAGGAGTTCGGATTCCGCGCGTTCCGCGGCGGCCAGCAGCGCGACGCCTGATGGTGTCAGCGACGATCCCGTCGTTTGGCGGTTTACCAGCCTTGTTTTGAGGTCCTTTTCCAGCGCGGTCAGCTTGCGCGCCACCGTCGCATGATTGAGTTTGAGGCGCTTGGCCGCACCAAGGATTTGGCCGGTGCGCGCGACCTCGAGAAAAATCCGAACTTTGTCCCAATCCATTGGATGACTCTATTTGCTGCACATCGAAGCCGCAATACTTCACGTTGTCCGCCGCCGAAGAGACGCGCAAAGACCGTCGAAATATCAGAGGGAGAGTTTCTATGGCTTCGGAAATCAAGCACTATATTGGTGGCCAACTTGTCGCTGGCCGTAGCGGTCGGACATCGCCGGTCTTTAATCCTGCGACGGGCGAGCAGACCGCGGTGGTCGGCCTCGCCAGCACGGCCGAGGTCAATGCGGCGGTGGCTGCCGCGCGCGCGGCAGCGGAAGGCTGGGGCGATACGCCGTCATTGCGTCGCGCCCGGATTCTCAACCGCTTTCTGCGGATCGCCGAAGATCGAATCGATGACCTCGCCGCAGTGATTACCTCCGAGCACGGCAAGACGTTGTCGGATGCCAAGGGCGAAATTCAGCGCGGGCTGGAAGTCGTCGAGTTTGCGGTCGGTGCCCCTCAGCTTCTGAAGGGAGAAGTCAGCGAGAATGTCGGCACGCGCGTTGACAGCTTTGGCGTGCGCCAGCCGCTCGGCGTTGTCGCGGGCATCACTCCGTTCAATTTCCCGGCCATGGTGCCCATGTGGATGTTTCCGGTAGCGCTGGCCTGCGGCAATACCTTTATCCTCAAGCCGTCCGAGCGCGATCCGTCCGCAGCGCTGATCATTGCGCAGTGGCTGGCCGAAGCAGGTCTTCCCGCCGGCGTGTTTAATGTCGTGCATGGCGACAAGGAAGCGGTCGATGCGCTGCTTCTGAACCCGGATGTCGAGGCCATCAGCTTTGTGGGATCGACGCCGATCGCACGCTACATCTACTCCACCGCAACAAGCACAGGTAAGCGCTGTCAGGCGTTGGGCGGCGCCAAGAACCACATGGTCGTGATGCCGGATGCGGATCTCGATCAGGCGGCTGATGCGCTGATGGGTGCAGCTTACGGTTCTGCTGGTGAGCGCTGTATGGCGATTTCGGTTGCGGTTCCGATCGGCGAGAAGACGGCGGATGCTTTGATCGCGAAGCTGGAGCCGAAAATCCGGTCCTTGAAGGTCGGTTCCGGATTCAATGCGGAATCCGAAATGGGGCCTTTGGTAACCCGGCAGCATCTCGACAAGGTTCGGGGTTACATCGATTCCGGCGTTGCGGAAGGCGCGAAGCTGGTTGTCGATGGCCGCGATTTCCGTTCCAACGAGGGCGGCTACTTCATCGGTGGCACGTTGTTCGATCACGTGACCACGGACATGAAGATCTACAAGGAAGAGATTTTCGGCCCGGTGCTCGGTGTAGTGCGTTCGCCCGACTACGCGGCGGCGGCGAAAATGATCAATGACAACGAGTACGGGAACGGCACTGCGATCTTCACGCAGAATGGAGACGTGGCCCGCGAGTTCGCGCACCGCATCCGTGTCGGCATGGTCGGCATCAATGTGCCGATTCCGGTACCGGTGGCATTCCATTCGTTCGGTGGATGGAAGGCGTCGCTGTTCGGCGATCATTCCATGCACGGCCCGGAGGGAATTCGGTTCTATACGCGGCTCAAGACCGTCACCAGCCGCTGGCCGACAAGCATCGGTCAGGGGCCTGAGTTTGTCATGCCAACGATGAAGTAGATGAATCCCTAAGCTTGCGGCCAGCCTGACTTGTTCAGGTTGGCCGCAGGTCTCGAAAGTGGTGGGTGGCTAAATTTTTTGCAGCTTTTGCCTATTTCGTGACGCGGGGCGATCCAACTTTTAGTGCGCTCTGGGACAAGCCGTCCCTGACATCTGACACTACGCTTCCTTCGAGCTTGGAACATGGCGCAGCCATGACAACGTCGAAGGAGAAAACCAGATGCAGACGCGTTTTTTCACGAGAGTGCCGCTGCGGCGGCTTTATGCTGCGGGATTGCGTAGCGCTGTTCTTGGCACAGTTCTTATCACGAGCCTTGGTGTCCCCACGAAGGCGGAGGCGGCCACACCGGCTGCCTGTGCTGCCTTGCAGGAAAAATACCCCGACTGGAAGGGCAAAACGCTTGTCAATGCCATCAATCCGCATACCCCTGGCTATGAATCGATCGATCCCAAGGATCCCAGCAAGTATGTCGGATTCGACATCGATCTCGGCGAAGCGATCGGCGAATGCCTCGGCTTCAAGCTGACCTACAAGGCTGTGACTTTTGCGGCGCTGCTGACGACGCTTGCCGCCGGCCAGGCCGACATCGTGATCTCGGACATCTACGCGACAGAAGAGCGGGCCAAGGCTGCTGACTTCATCACCTATTCCAAGGTCTTCGACGGCGTGCTGGTCGCCAAGGGAAATCCAAAGAAAATCGACGGCATCAATCTATCGATGTGCGGTGCGGCGGCAGCCGAAAACACTGGCTATGTCGAAGTGCCGCTGATTCAGGCCCTGGCGCCGCAGTGCAAGGCGGCAGGCAAGCCGGAGCCGACCATCCAGCTCTATGACAACAATGCCAACTGTATTCAGGCGATCCTTGCCGGGCGTGCCGACACCTATGTCAACGACGTCAACACGGTCGACAATGCAGTGAAGGCCTATCCCGACAAACTCGAGAAGGCGATCGCGGTGACGATTCCCTATTCGGTCGGTATCGCCGTTCCGAAGAACAAGCCGAAATTCCGCGACGCGGTGAAGGATGCGCTCACCGAAATCTACAAGTCGGGAGATCAGCTTGCGCTGCTCAAGAAGTGGAATCTCGATCCGAACAATCTCATGGAGCCGGGCCTCCTGGTGGTGAAGTAAGGCGGCCGGTTCTTCAGTAATGGAACTGTTTCTCCACTATCTCAGCATGCCGTATCTGCTTCAGGGCATTGAGGTCACCCTTCAGGTGACTGCCCTGGGGCTGATCGGCGGGCTGATCATGGGAACGATCCTCGCCGCCATGCAGCTCAGCCGCTTCCCGCTGCTGGCTGCATTGGCGCGGGGATACAGCGTGATCTTTCGCGGCACGCCGCTCATCCTGCAAATGGTGTTCGCCTACGACGCCTTGCCGCACATCGGCATCAAGCTCCCCGCGATCCTTGCCGCCGGTCTGGCGCTTGCCGCCAACGAGGCTCCTTTCATTTCGGAAATCCTGCGCGCCGGCGTGCTCGGCGTCGATCGCGGGCAATTGCTGTCAGGTCAGGCGCTCGGCATGACGCCGTCGGTGCTGATGCGCCGGATCATCGCGCCGCAGGCGATCCGCTCCATGATCCCGGCATTTGGCAGCGAAACCGTCAGCGCGCTGAAGAATTCGTCGCTGGCGTCGGTGATCGCAGTCCAGGAGCTGACGCTGCGCTCGACCCAACTCGCGTCATCGACATTCGATTTCTTCTCGATCTTCTTCGCGTCCGGTCTCATCTATCTGTGTCTGACCGGAGCGATTGCCGCGATCCAGCTCATCATTGAGAATTGGCTCGATCTCGATCGCAAGAGTACGTCAAACCGGCTGATGCGGCTGTTGCCGTGGTATCGCTTCCAGCCGCTCGATGAACCGCTGGGAACTGACGCGCCCGGCGAAAAAGTGACCGATCTCGGCGTCGCCGAATTGCCGCCGGCGAAGCCGAAGCTGGAGCTTGTCGATCGCGCGAAACGCGCCGAGATGCTCAGCCGCAACGCCGTGGCCGTCGAAGTCGCAGGACTGCACAAGCGCTACGACAAGCAGATCGTTCTCGATCGTGTGGACCTCAATGTGCGGGTCGGCGAGGTGGTGGCTTTGCTCGGCCCGTCCGGCTCGGGCAAAAGCACGCTGCTCCGCTGTATCAATCATCTCGAATCATGGGATGCCGGTACGATTGTGGTCGGCGGTCGCCGCATCGGCTTCGGGCTGCAAGGCAATGCTCTTGCCCCGCGTGCGCTGGCCAATGAACGCGCCGAGCTTGGCATCGGCATGTTGTTTCAGCAGTTCAATCTTTTCAGCCATCTCACTGCGAAGGAAAATGTCGCAGGACCGCTCCGCTGGGTGCACGGCATTTCCCGCGTCGATGCCGACAAGCGTGCGAGCGAACTGCTGGATCGCGTCGGCCTCAGTCATCGCGCCGATGCCTTGCCTCGCCACCTGTCGGGCGGACAGCAGCAACGTGTCGCGATCGCGCGCGCACTGGCGCCCAATCCCAGCGTGCTTCTGCTTGATGAACCGACGTCTGCGCTTGATCCCGAACTGGTCAATGAAGTGCTGGAGGTGATCCGCCGCCTCGCCATTGAGGACGGGCTGACGATGATCATCTCGACGCATCAGTTGCGTTTTGCCGACGAGGTGGCGGACCGCGTCGTGCTGCTGTCCGGCGGCTCGATCATCGAGGAAGGACCGGCTCATGAGGTTCTGACCAACCCACGCAACCCTGTCACGCAGCGTTTCCTCAGCGTGATGGAGGGTGAGAAAGCATGACTATTCCCGCCGCCGTCGCAGGGGTTGGCTCTCCTGCAATCCAAAATCCGCTGTTCGTTCATTGTTGCCTGAGGTTGTCAGCATGAAGCATCATCTTCTTCCGGTATCTCCCAAGACGGTCCATTGGGGCTATTTCAGCAAGAAGGTCGCGCCCGCGCTGACGCTGAAATCCGGCGACCGCGCGACCATCGAAACGCTGACCCATCACGCCAACGATGACTACGAGCGCATGATCGCCGACGATCCCGGCGCCGAAAGCGTGTTTCGCTGGACACGCGAGCACAAGGCAGTGGCTCGCCGTGGTTCAGGTCCGGCCGAAGGACCGTTCATCCGCGGCTCAGGCGAAGGCGTCGGCGTTCACCTGTTGACGGGCCCGGTGGCGATTGAAAATGCGGAACCTGGCGATGTGCTGGAGGTCCGCATCCTCGATGTGCGGCCGCGGCCTGCCTGCAAGGCGTGTTATGCCGGGAAGTGTTTCGGTTCGAATGTCGCGGCCAATTGGGGCTTTCATTATCACGATCTGATCGAGGAGCCGAAGCCGCGCGAGGTGGTCACGATTTTCGAACTCGACACCACGGGCGAACCCTTCGCCAAGGCTGTCTATAATTACGTCTGGACGCCGCAGACCGATCCGGACGGGATCGTGCATCCCACCATCGACTATCCCGGCGTGCGCGTCGATCACACCACGATCCGCAAGCGAGAGAACATTCTCACCAGCGTCAAGGTGCCGGCACGGCTCCACTTCGGCACCATGGGGCTGGCGCCGTCGGAGCAGGATTATGTCAGTTCGATTCCGCCGAGCTACACCGGCGGCAATATCGACGACTGGCGCGTCGGGAAGGGGGCGCGGATGTATTATCCGGTCGCGGTGCCGGGCGCATTCTTCTCGGTCGGTGATCCGCACGCCGCGCAGGGTGACAGCGAACTGGGCGGCACAGCGATCGAGACGTCGCTGACCGGCGATTTCGAGTTCATCCTGCACAAGCATCGCGATCTAGGTGGCACGCCGCTCGAAGGACTGACCCATCCGATGTTGGAGACCGAGCAGGCCTGGTCGGTTTACGGCTTCACCTATGCCAACTACCTGGCGGAACTCGGTGCCGACGCGCAGGCTGAAATCGTCAACCACTCCAGCCTCGACCGCGCCATGCGCGACGCGTTCCGCAAGCTGCGCCGGTTTCTCATGACCGTGCACAAGCTGAGCGAGGATGAGGCGATCTCTCTGATGTCGGTGGGCGCGGATTTCGGAGTCACACAGGTGGTGGACGCCAATTGGGGCGTCCACGGCACCATCCGCAAGAGTGTATTCCGTTGCGATTAAACATCTGATCTCAAATGAGTTTCGGACATGGCGAAGGAGTCGTCTGGGCGCATTCGACGCAGCAGATCGGGCAATCCGTGCCGGGCCTCTGGCATGGAGGTTGCTTGATTCGGCCTATTGGGGGCCGTTTGATGAGTTTTCGCCCGTTCACGAGTGAGTCCTATTCCGAAGACGCCCGGCCAGAGGCGTGGCGCGACGTTCTCGCCGCGGTCGGCCTCCAGCCCTCAGCTGCCACGAGCGTCCACCGCGGCTATGCGACGGCATCGCGGCGGAGTTCCGAAGGCGTCGTGATGGCGAAGCTGTCGGCGGGCGCGCAGGCCATCTCCCCGCTGCATCATCTTGCTGACGATTTGCCACTGGTGCTGATGCCGATCGAGGAGGGCGTCGCGTTGAAAACCGGCAGCGGCCACCAGATCGTATCGGCCGCGCATCTGCTGCTGTTGCCGCGTCGTGGCGATTGGAGCGTTGCCTTCCAGCGCGACATGCGGGCTATCGTTTTGTCCGTCACGTCTGACGCATTTCATGGCCGCAAACTGTGCGGCCCGGCCTTCGGTGAAGTCAAAGTGCTACCGCCCGGCGGGTTCACCGATATTTTCACCCGAATGCTCGGGGCGACAGCGCAGTCGCTCGAGATGTTGTCCAACCCTGAATGGTCCGCTGTCTCGCAAAGCCTTGCTGATCTGCTCCCGACTTTCATGCGTAATGCCCTGCCGACGTCTGATTCCAGTGGCAGCGTGACACAGGCCGCGATTCTGTATCGGGTCTATCAAACGATCGAACGTAAACTCGGCGATCCAGATCTTGCCCCGGCCAAGGTTGCGGATGCCGAGGGCATCTCCGAACGCTACCTTCAGAAGTTGTTCGAAGGCACCGGCAATAGCTTCACCCATTATATACGCGAACGCCGCCTTCAGCGAACCTGGGCCGATCTGTCGAACCCTGCCGAGGCGCATCATTCAATTTCGGAGATCGCCTATCGCAGCGGTTTCAACGACTCGGCGTATTTTAGCCGTGCGTTCCGTAACCGGTTCGGACTGTCGCCGCGCGAGTTTCGTCAGCATGAAATCGAGCGCGCCTCGGCATCATCGCCCGTCGCCGGGCAGCGCGGCTGGCCTCAGGCCGCGCTAACGCAATTGCGCAACCATCACGTGGCACCCCCGGGTCGCCGAATTAGTGCCGACAGCGATTGTCTCCCGTCGAACGCTGAATGTGGTCACAACCATCATCATTTGTCCGTCGAAGCCGAGCGGGTACATTGGGGCTACTTCAGCCGCTCCTTGCAGCCACAGATTGAGGTCAATTCCGGCGATACGATCACAATCGAGACGCTGACCCAGCATGCGTCGGATGACCCGGAACGCATGATCGCTGGGGATGCCGGAGCCGAGAGTGTGTTTCACTGGACCCGCGATCGGAAGAACGTCGACCGTCGCGGCGCGGGACCAATCGATGCGTCTGTTTACGGCCGCGGTGCTGGCGAAGGCTTCGGTGTTCACATCTGCACGGGCCCGGTTGCAGTGAAGGACGCTCAACCCGGTGACGTCCTTGAGGTCCGCATACTCGACATTGTTCCAAGGCCGAGCCGCAATCGCGACTTCGCGGGGCAAGTTTTTGGCAGCAGCGTCGCGGCATGGTGGGGTTATCACTATAACGAATTTCTCGACGACTCGAAGCCGCGAGAAGTCGTGACGATTTACGAGATATTCGATCATGACGGTGCGCCGCATGCGCGCGCTCTGTATTCCTACCGGTGGGAGCCGCAGACTGATCCGTTCGGCGTTGTTCACAGAACCTATGATTATCCGGGCGTTCCGGTCGCACCCGGCACGGTCAAGCGGCGGCATGATGTCCTCGACGGTATCAGCATTCCGCTGCGTCCCCATTTCGGTGTCATTGCTGTTGCGCCGCGCGAAGCCGATTTTGTTGACTCGGTGCCGCCTTCCTATTTCGGCGGAAATCTTGACAATTGGCGGCTCGGTAAGGGATCGACGGTCTATCTGCCGGTCTCGGTACCGGGCGCGCTGCTGTCGGTCGGCGATCCTCACGCGACACAGGGCGATGGCGAATTGGGGGGCACCGCCATCGAATGTTCGATGACAGGTACCTTTCAACTGATTCTGCACAAGAAGGCGGACCTTGCGGGTCAGGCATTCGCCGACCTGACCTATCCGCTGATCGAGACCGAAACCGACTGGGTACTGACTGGTTTCAGCCATCCAAACTATCTCGCCGAATTCGGGGCCAAGGGACAAAGCGAAGTCTATGCGACATCATCGCTGGATCTCGCGATGAAGGATGCCTTCCGAAAGATGCGCCGCTTTCTGATGAACATCAAAGGACTGAGCGAGGACGAAGCGATCGCGCTGATGTCGGCCGGTGTCGATTTCGGCGTGACCCAGGTCGTCGATGGCAACTGGGGCGTCCATGCGATTCTCAGCAAGCGACTCTTCGATACCGCTTATCGCAGGCCACAAACCAGGGATTGACCATTGCAATTTCACATGATCGCAAGCGGGCCGAAGCCTGTGGCGCCATTTAGCCATGCTGTCGAGACCGATGGTTTCGTGTTCGTCACCGGCCAGATGCCGGATACGCCTGAAGCGCCGGGCCGGTTGCCGGAAGGCATCGTGGCGCAGACGAGCGCCGTCATGGAGAATTTGAGGCGAGTGCTGACCGGCCTTGATCTTGCCTTTGAACATGTCGTCATGGCGCGGATCTATCTCACGCGCTTCAAGCAAGACTATGCGGCGATGAACGAGACGTATCGAAGTTATTTCGCCGAAGGCCGGCTGCCGGCGCGTACATGCGTCGGCGTCACCGGTCTGGCTTACGATGCCCTGATCGAGATCGATCTTGTATGCAGACGGCCAATACAAATCGCATAGACAGCTCCGGGCATCAGCCGTTCCGACAGATTCTCAGAGCGCGATTGCTTGTTTTATATAGTCTTCAAGACTAGGCTCGCTGCTTGGATGCAACTGGGACTTCTTGCAATCAATGAGGCCGAGATTAGCCGACGTCGCGCGTATGGCGGGGGTGGATATTTCCACCGCGTCACGGGTGTTGCGCGGCGAAGAAAGTCAGCGTATCCGGGCGGAGACGCGCGAGCGTATTTTGGCGAGCGCACGCAGCCTTGATTATTCGCCGAATACGCTTGCACAGGGTTTGCGGACGTCGCGCAGCCGAACACTCGGCCTGATCGTTCCGCAACTCGACAACCCGGTGTTCTCGTCTGCCATTCGTGGCGCGGAAAAATCCGCCGCAAGACATGGTTACTCTTTATTGATAGCGCATCGTGAGTCGGGTGCGACAGACGCCGTGTATCATCGCTTGTCCCACGGCAACCGTGCCGATGGACTGCTGGTCGCCAGTCTCGATGATGATGGCCTGCTGCGCGAGGAACTGGAGTCCACGCATACGCCGTTCGTGCTGCTCAACCGGCGATTGCCGGGCAGTCCGTATTGTGTCGTGCTGGACAGCCGCGCGGCCGCGGCTATCGCGGTCGATCATCTGGCGCAGATGGGCCACAGGCGTATCGCGCATCTTTCGGGTCGGCCCGGCGGATTCAATGCGGGCGAGCGTCTCGCCGGATATCGCGATGGGCTCGAGCGTCACGGCATTCCGTTCGATTCAAAACTGGTCGCTGTCGCCGGATATACGGCCGAAGGCGGCGCCGATGCCATGCGTAGCCTTCTTGCACTGAAGCCGACAGCGGTTCTCGGCGCAACCCTCGTCACTGCGGCCGGTGCCATGGCTGTCTTGCATGAGGCAGGTCTGCAAATTCCCCGCGATGTCTCGGTGATGGGCCTGCATGACGCGCCTGTTGCAACCATGCTCTATCCACAGCTCACGTCCGTGAAGATGCCCACCGAACGGATGGGTGAGATTGCATCCGATCTTCTGATTGATCTTCTCGGCGGCGGTACGCCGCAACCTGTCGCGCCATTACCGCCGGACGGTCTTGTCATCCGCGCCTCCACAGGCCCAGCTCTGCGCTAAATTTTAACTTGACCAAAAGGGGAGATTATACGACTTTTGAACAAACGATTGCGCAAACCGTTTGTTCAATCGCCAGAAAATGAAGCGATCAGGGAGTACGTCGAGTGAGCGTGGCGAATTTGGCCTCTGGACAGAGGCTGTCATGACTGCAACCACCATCGCCTCCGTTCGCGACACTGATCATGTTGACGAAGGTCTTGCGTCCGCATTCGCTGCCATTGTCGGCAAGGCCAATGTTCTGGCGGAGTTCGATCAGCGTCTCGGCTATGCCCGCGACCGTTTACCGTTCGCGGTCTTTCGCGAGCGTGCAGGACAGTTGGCCGGTGTTGTGCCGCGCCTTGTTGTGCGCCCCGCCAATCAGGATGAGATCGTCCGGATTCTTCAGCTTGCGAACCAGCGCAAGATTCCGGTCATTCCTTACGGCAACGGTTCCGGCGTTCTCGGCGGCGCCATTCCGCTCGGCGGCGAGATCATGCTGGATACCCGCCGGCTCGACAAGATTGTTTCCATCAACCCGACCGATGCGGTCGCTACCGTGCAGGCGGGCATGAACGGCGCGGAGTTCGAGCGCGAGCTTAATGAAGCAGGCTTTACGTGCGGTCACCTGCCGCAATCGATCGAGATTTCGACGGTCGGCGGCTGGCTCGCATGCCGTGGTGGCGGACAGGCCAGCAGCCGCTATGGAAAGATCGAGGACATCGTCGTCGGCCTGAAGGCCGTGTTGCCGGACGGTACGCCGCTTGACGTGCGGCCCGTTGCGCGTCGCGCGGTTGGGCCGTCAATCCGCGACCTGATGATCGGCAGCGAAGGTGCCTTCGGCGTTATCACCGAGGCGACGCTGCGAATCTGGAAGAAGCCGGAGATCGAACGCGGCGTCGTGCTGGCATTCCCGACGCAGCAGGCAGCCTGGGACTGCGCGCGCCTCATCATGCAGGCGGAGCTGCGTCCGGCCATCGTGCGGCTCTACGATCGCGTCGAAAGTGACGAGCGCACCAAGGACATCGCACTGTTCAAGGCCAAGCCTTATCTCGCGATGCTGATGTTCAGCGGCAGCGAGCCGCTGGTTTCAGTCGAGCAGGACATGGCGCTGGCTATTGCCCGGAAGCTCGGCGGCGAAGTCGGCCCCGATGGGCCTTTCTTTCACTGGAAAGAAAATCGCTACGTCGCCTATTCGCAAAAGTGGCACGATGCCGGTTATTTCAACGACACCATCGAGGTCACGGGAAACTGGTCGGCAATTCCGGCGATGTACGAAGCCATCGGCAATGCCGTGCGCAAGATTCATCCGGGCATTCACTTCGGCGCGCATTGGTCGCACGTCTATCCTGAGGGAGCGTGCCAGTACATGACCGTTCGTTTGCCGCCGATGGCGGACGAGGTTGCGCTGCCGATCCATGCCAGGCTTTGGGATGCGGTGCAGGAATTGACGCTGGATCACGGCGGCTCGATTGCTCACCATCACGGCGCGGGTCTCTTCAGAAATCCATGGATGAAGCGCGAACTGGGCGCTGGCCTTGATGTGTTGCAGACAATCAAGGATGCGCTCGATCCCGGCAACCTGCTGAATCCCGGCAAGCTGGGGCTGCGCGCCGGCCCGAATGCAAAAGACATTCGCCGTGATTGATATGGCGCACATCCGTGCTGTTGTCGGGGAGGGCGCGCACTATGGCTGTGTCTGATCCTCTTCTGGTCGGCATAGATCTCGGCGCTGGCTCGCTCAAGATCAGCATCATCAAGGCTGATGGCTCGCTGGTCAGCGAGGCGTCCGCGCCGGTTGCGACATCGTCGCCGCATCCGGGCTGGAGCGAGCAGGATCCGGACAGCTGGTGGTTTGCCGCATGCGATGCGTTGCGCCGCGGCCTGAAGGCGTCCGGCCGTCCAGCGTCCGACATTGCTGCGATTTCGTTTTCAGCCGGCGCGCATACCCAAGTACTCGAGGATGCCGATGGTCATGTGATCCGTCCGGCCATTCTCTGGAACGATCAGCGCAGCCGGGCTGAAACCCAGTACCTGCGCGACAAGGCCGACGCGCGAATCCTTGAGATCGGAGCCAATCGCGCCAACCCGACCTGGACGCTGCCGCAGATGCTGTGGCTGCGCAACAACGAGCCGGAAACATTCGCACGTGTGAAGCGGCTGTACGTCGCCAAGGACTGGCTTCGCGCGCAGTTCACCGACACATGGGAAACCGACACGATCGATGCGCTCGGCACCCTGATGATCGACGCAAAGACGGCCCAGTGGTCGAAAGAGCTTTGCGACATGATCGGCTGGCCGATGGCGGCATTGCCACCGATCGTGAAGCCGAGCGCCGTCGTCGGCAAGGTGACGGCAAGGGCCGCTCAGGCGACGGGGCTGGCTGAAGGCACGCCGGTGGTGTGCGGCACGTCGGACACCGCGGCTGAAACGTTCGGTGCGGGCATGGTCCGTGAAGGCATGGGCGTCGTGAAACTCGCGACAGCGGCGACGGTCAATGTGTTGTCGCCCAAGGCGCGGCCCGATTTCTCGCTTATCAACTATTATCATGTTGTGCCGGATCATTGGTACGTCATTGCGGCCACAAACTCCTGCGCTTCGGCGCACAAGTGGCTGCGCGATACGTTCTTCCGCCGCGAAGGCGAGGACGGCAGCGGCGTATTTGATTCCATGGATGCGGGCGCGGCTCTCGTCCCTCCCGGCGCTGAGGGGCTTTTCTTTCATCCATATCTCAATGGCGAACGCAGTCCTTACTGGGACCCGCTGCTCCGTGCCGATTTCGTCGGGGCGGGCTTCAATCACGGCGGCGGCCACTTTGTCCGCGCGCTCTATGAAGGCGTGGCCTATTCGCTGCGGGATTGTCTTGAGGTGATGAAGGCCAAGGGGCTTGGCTTCACGACGGCGCGCCTGACCGGTGGCGGCGCGCGCAGCGCGTTGTGGCGGCAGATCGTTGCCGACGTGCTGAACATCACCGTCGAACTTCCCGCCGTCGCGGATGCTTCGTTCGGGGCAGCTCTTCTGGCGGGTGTCGGTATCGGCGTGTTCAAGGACGAGCGCGCAGCCGCCGATGTCGTCCACATCGTATCGCGAGCGGAGCCAAACCCGGCGCATGTTGCCGTCTACGATCAGGGCTTTCCAATCTACCGCGATATTCAGGCGGCGCTCGCGCCGATCAATCATCGCATCCACGATTTCGTGGCCGGTCAGAGCAAGTGATGCATGTCAGAGATTAGGCTCGAAAAAGTTCGCAAGGCTTACGGTCCGGTGGTCGCCGTTCATGGCGTCGATCTGACGATTCGGGATGGCGAATTCGTGGTCTTCCTCGGGCCGTCGGGTTGCGGAAAATCGACCACGTTGCGGATGATGGCTGGTCTTGAGGAAATTACCTCGGGAAAAATCTTCATTGGAGATCGCGACGTCACGCGGCTTGAGCCGAAGGATCGCAATATCGCGATGGTGTTCCAGAACTACGCGCTCTATCCGCACAAGACGATCTACGAAAATCTCGCTTTCGGCCTGCGGATGCGGAAGATGGACCCGGCGCAGATCGACATGCGGGTCCAGCGGGCGGCGAAGATGCTTGGGCTCGATGAATTCCTGAAACGCAAGCCGAAGCAGCTGTCCGGCGGCCAGATGCAGCGCGTTGCGCTCGGCCGCGCTCTGGTGCGGGAACCCGAGGTGTTTCTGCTCGATGAGCCGCTGTCCAATCTCGATGCCAAGTTGCGCGTGCGGATGCGTGAGGAAATCGCACGGCTGCATCAGGAAGTCGGCACCAGCATGGTGTACGTCACCCACGATCAGGTCGAGGCGATGACGCTCGCCAACCGCATCGTGATCATGCGGGACGGGTATGTGCAGCAGGTAGGGGCCCCGCTCGAAGTTTACGATCGTCCGGTCAATCTGTTCGTCGCCGGATTTATCGGCTCGCCCGAAATGAACCTGATCGAAGGGCGCGCATCGAACGGGGTGTTTGAGAGTGGCGCGCTGCGGATAACACTGCCTGCACAATATCAGACAATCAATGAAGACGTCGTGCTCGGTATCCGTCCGGAGCATGTTGCGCCTGGCGAGGGACCGGACGCACTCGCATTTGAAGTCGGCGTCATTGAGCAACTCGGCGCGCAGACGCTTGGCATCGGCGAGGTGAGTGGCGCGCGCCTGCGCATTCTTACCGATCGTGTCGATAACTGGACATTCGGTCAGCGAATTCCCATCCGACTTCAGGCCGGACGGCTCCATCTTTTTTCGAAATCAACGGGAAAGCGATTTTAGACGGCCAAAAAAACAACGAACATTCACAGGGAGTAAATTGCCATGGGAGACAAGGAAATGGCTAAAAACGGAAAATCGAACATCGATCGCCGCGCGCTTATCAAGGGTGCCGGTGCCGTGGGTGCAGGGCTCGCCGCTGGCACGCTCGGCGCGCCGGCGGTGTGGGGGCAGGGCAAGAAAACGTTGCGCTTCCTGAATACGGAAACCTCGATCGACAGCATTCGCGCACTGAAGGTTGCGTGCGCCGAGTACGAGCGCGCCACCGGAACTCAGGTCATCGTCGACTCCGTGCCGCTCGACGACGCTTTCACCAAGGTGACGACGTCGCTCCGCGGCGGTCAGCCGTATGACATCGCGACATTCGCTTTCGTCGGTCACGTCCTGTTGTTGCAGGCTGAGGGGCATCTGATGCCTCTGACTGAACTGACCGGCAAACATAAGTGGGGTCCCAAGATTCTCTTCCCGATCAAGGGCGAGACCTACTGGTATCCCTACGACTACAATCTCGCGTGGATCTATTACCGCAAGGATCTCTACGAGAAGAAGGGGCTCAGCGTTCCCAAGACCTGGGCCGAGATGCTCAAGAATTCACAGGCGCTCAACGAGGACGGCCGTTCGGGCTCGCTGTTCCCGATCGGCAGCAACGGCGCGACCAACTGGCTGTCGCCGGGCTTCATGTGGGCCGAAGGCGTCAAGCTGTTTGACGACAAGTGGAATGTCGCCATCGACAACCCCGCCAATGCACCGAAGGTCGCGGCCTATCTCGATTTCTTTGCCGACCTCTACAAGACCATGCCGTCCGGCACGAGCCAGGCGAGTTTCGGTGAAGTGCTCTCCAACTTCTCCTCGGACAAGGTGGGACACACGGCCTATGCCGGCCGCATTATTGAGGCACTTGAACGTACGTCGCCGGCTCTCGCGACCAAGTACGGAATCATGCCGTACATGGACAGCGCAGGAAAGGCGAAGGCGGTCAATCACGGTTACGACGGCTGGGTTGTGCTGAAGACGCCGAACTCCAGCGAGTCGATGAAGTTCATGAAGTGGTTCACCGAGAACCAATACATCAACTTCCTGCACACCGCGCCACTGCACTTCCAGCCGCCGCGCCTCGATGTCTACGAAGATGCGCGCTGGCGGGCTCACCCGCTGATCGAGAAGCACAAGGACGCCGTCGAGACGATGAGGAATTTCATCGTCGACAAGTCGGTGATCCTGACCTCGGTCGATACCGAAGGTCCGGCGCCGGATCTGCGTCCGGGCAAGGTGTTCGAAGGCTTTGTGATTCCTGAGATGTTGCAGAACCGCATCCTGAAGAACATGCCGGCTGCCGATTGCGTCAAGGCGGCAGGCGACAAGATGCGCAAGCTCACGGCATAAGAAACGCGTGTGCCAACTCCCCGGCCGGATGCTCCCGGCCGGGTTTTCCCCGGAAAGATGATTTTGAGTTCAAAGGCGACGATATACACCTTCCTGGTGATCGGACTTCTCGTGACGCTCGTCCTGATCGTCGCGCCGGTGACCTATGCGATCAGCCTGAGTTTTTACAAGCTCGACTCATTTGTCGGTGAGGCCAAGTGGGTCGGTCTCGATAATTACATCGCCATTCTGAAGTTGCCTGAATTCTGGCATGCGCTGTGGAATGGCGTCGTCTATTCTCTCGGCTCGATCGTGCTTCAGGTGGTGCTCGGTATCGGCTTTGCGCTGATCCTGAACGAGGTATTCCCGGGCCGTAACTTCGTGCGCGGGCTCTCCATTCTCCCTTATTTGCTGCCGACTGTGGTCGTCATCCTGACATTCAAGTGGATGGTGGACGGCAGTATCGGCATTTTGACCAAGGCTATCGCCGCGATGGGCCTGCCGCCGGTGAACTGGTTCGAAAGCTCCGGTGCTGCGATGGCGTCGGTCATCCTTGTCAGCGTGTGGATGTGGACGCCGTTTGTGACGACCTGTTTCCTTGCGGCGCTGCAAACCGTTCCAACGTCGCTATATGAGGCCGCGCGGGTTGACGGCACCACAGCGGTCCAGCGCTTCTTCCACATCACGCTGCCAATGCTGAAGCCGATCCTGACCGTGGTCGTTCTGCTGCGCGCGATCTGGATGTTCAACAAATTCGATGTGATCTGGCTGCTGACGCGCGGCGGGCCGGTGGGCTCCACGGAGCATTTGGCAATCCTGTCTTATCGCCATGCATTCAGCCTGTTCGACATCGGCGGCGGCGCGGCGATCGCGACGATTTCCTTCGCGATCCTGTCGGTGGCCGTGTTCTTCTACTTCCGCATCTTCCCGCTGGAGGACGATTAATGGCCGCCGTCAAGTCGCTTCCTGCCCGGCTCAGCCTCTATGGCGCCGCGATTGTGATCGCGGTCTATTCGGCGTTTCCGATCTACTGGATGGTGATTTCCAGCCTGCGCGAGCCGACCAGTCTGCTCAGCACAATTTCGCTGGTACCGGGCCCGTTCACGCTTGAATACTATCGCAACCTGCTTGAACTGACCGATTATCCAACACATTTCCTGAACAGCGTGATCGTCGCGGTGGTGACGGTGGTTGTGACGATGGTTTTTTCGATCATGATCGCCTATGCGGTGACGCGTCAGCGCATTCGCGGCAAGAAGCTGATCGTCGGCGCGATGCTCTATGCCTATATGTTCCCACCGCTGCTGATCGCGATTCCCATGTTCACGATCTTTGCGCGGCTCGGCCTCAGCGACACGCTGGTCGGCCTGATCGCGTCGCATCTCACGCTGACATTGCCGCTCGGGGTCTGGTTTCTCTGGGGTTTCTTCAAAGGCATGCCGTTCGAACTGGAAGAAGCTGCGATGGTCGATGGCTGCACGCGGCTCGGTGCATTTCTGCGGGTTGTTCTTCCCCTGTCTCTGCCTGGATTGATCACGGTTGCGATCTTCTCGTTCCTGCTGTCATGGACCGACTACACCTTCGCGCTGATAATGATCGGCAGCGATGCAAACAAGACGCTGCCCGTAGGGCTTGCGTCGATGGTCGGATCGTTCGATCTGCGCTGGGGTGAGATTATGGCGGGATCTACGCTCATTGCGCTGCCGCTGTTCGGAGCATTCGCGCTGCTCACGCAGTATTTCATTCAAGGTCTCGGCGCCGGCGCCGTGAAGGGCTAAGTATGGATTTCGGATTGAAGGGAAAGGCTGCGCTCGTCACGGGAGCGGCGCGAGGCATCGGCAAGGCTGAGGCGCTCGCGCTTGCGGCAGAAGGCTGTTCGATTGCCATCAACGACATTGATCGCGAAGCCGCCGCTGCCACAGTCGCGGAGTTGCGCGCGAGCGGAATCCAGGCGGTATCCTGCATCGGCGATGTATCGGAGGAAGCGGGTGCGGAAGCCGTCGTCCGCCTGGCCCGCGAGGGTCTCGGCCATCTCGATATTCTGGTGAACAACGCCGGTGCGGGTGGTCGTCATCTCGGCAGCCTGGCCGAGAACATGTCGCTCGATGACTGGGACATTATCGTCCGTACACATCTGCGCAGCACCTTTCTGTGCAGCAAGTATGCGTTGCCGCTGATGCGGGAGCGCGGCTTCGGACGGATCGTCAATACGTCGTCTATGAACGTCACCGGCGGCGGACGGCCGGGTGTGACGAACTATTCAGCGGCGAAAGCGGGTGTTGTCGGCTTTACGCGCACGCTGGCGAAAGAGGTCGGTAGCGCAGGGATCACAGTTAACGCTATTGCGCCAGGCTATGTCGAGACCGCGCTGATCGCGGGATTCTCGCCCGAAAAGCGTGCCATCATCGCTGGCCAGAACCCGCTTGGACGCTTTTGCCAGCCCGAGGAAGTAGGATCGCTGATTGCGTTCCTTTGCTCCACTCAGGCGGCCTTCATCAATGGCGCGCTAATCTGTATGGACGGCGGCAAGCGTGACTTCTTTTGGGGGGATCAATGACCATTCGCGCATTCGGCGGACCGCATCGCTACGTTCAGGGGCCGGGTGCCCTGGGGGAGCTTGCGACGCTTGTGCCGATGTATGGCCGACGTCCATTTATTCTGGCGGATATCGCCGTTCTCGGCTTTCTGCGCGCGCAGCTTGAGACGCTGCTCCAGCCTCGCGTTGACGCCGTAGAGTTTTCCGAATTTTCCGGGGAATGCTCGGCGGCTCAGATCGATGCGATGGCTGCCAAGGCCAATGCGGCAAAGAGCGATGTTGTGGTCGCCATCGGCGGCGGCAAGGCGATCGATACCGCCAAGGGTGTCCGTATCCTGCGGGGGGGAGGAATCATCGTTGTACCTACGGTGGCCTCGAACGACGCGCCCACCAGCCGGCTGGCTATTGTTTACTCCGACGATCACGTGCTGAAGGAAGTCAGGCTGATGCCGACGAATCCGGACGCCGTCGTCGTCGACACTTCAATTATCGCGCGCGCACCGCGAAGATTCTTCGTTGCCGGAATTGGCGATGCGCTCACAAAGAAATTTGAAGCGGAGCAGTGCTATAATTCCGGTGGTCTGAATTTCTACAAGGCGCGCCCGGCCGCCCTCGCGGTCTCGATCGCCGCCCAGTGCTATCAGGTGATCCGGCGGGATGCGATCGCCGCCTTGGCGGCCGTCGACCGGAAGGAACCGGACGAGGCTTTCGAGAATGTGGTTGAAGCGACAATCCTTCTCAGCGGTCTTGGATTCGAGAGCGGCGGATTGTCGATTGCGCACTCGCTGACCCGCGGCTTCTCTGCCTTGCCTTCGCTCAATGCATCGCTTCACGGCGAGCAGGTAGCGTTCGGGCTTCTGGCGCAGCTCTGTCTCGAGCAGCGGTCGACTGACTTTCTGGCAGACATAGTCACATTCTATCGCGCTGTCGGATTGCCGGTGAGCCTGAAGGATCTGGGCTTCTCAGGAGAAGTGCAGGACGGCATCCGTATCATCGCCCAGCGTTCGCTGGCCGAGGCGCCGTATCTCAAGCAGTTCGTGGGTCAGGTCCATGAGCAAAATCTTGTCGCCGCGCTCGAGAAAGCGGATCGTTTAGCGGGCTGAGCGAAGCGAAGTGCGGGAACACTGCCGAACAAAATATTCTCTTACTCGCATCCCGCATAACATACTCCTTCTTCGCTGAAATGGGTGGTCTCTCGACAAGCCGTCTGAGGGACTAAATCCTGTTGTCATGGCCCACATTCGAAATTCCATTTCATTGACGCAGCGCGGTGCCTGGCCGCATCTTTCCGGCATCAGCACGCGAATAAGCGCGCGAGCATGAGTGATTTTCAGGGGTAGAGACCTCGCAGGATGCGCGGCGCAAGAGCGCGCGTCGATGACTATTGCTGCCCTTTTTCAGATGGAGAACAGGATGCCGACGAACGAGCGAAAATCAAAATTCATTCTGGATCGCCGGTCCCTTCTGCAGGGTGGCGCCGCCGCGGCTTTCGCTGCACCGCTGGGTGTATTGGGTGCGAAGGCGCTTCCCGCGCGGCCTCCCAGCGCCATCGATTTCTCCGAGTTTCCGATCTGCAAGACAGCATCAGATGCGCCGGTGCTGACCGGCGCGCCGCGCAAGCTGAAGTTTTCCTGGAACGCCAATGCCGTCTGCCTCGCGCCGCTGCCCGTGGCGATCGACTATGGCTTCTTTCAGAAGCAGAATCTCGACGTCGAACTGATCAACTACAGCGGATCGACGGATCAGTTGCTCGAAGCCATTGCCACCGGAAAGAGCGATGCCGGCGTCGGCATGGCGCTGCGCTGGCTGAAGCCGCTGGAGCAAGGCTTCGACGTCAAGATCGCTGCTGGTACTCATGGCGGCTGCCTGCGCGCTCTGGCACCGGCCAAGTCGGACATCAAGAGTGTGGCAGATCTCAAAGGCAAGGTCGTCGCGGTCGGCGATCTCGCGGGGCCGGACAAGAACTTCTTTTCAATCCAGCTCGCGAAGGCCGGCATCGATCCCAACAAGGATGTCGATTGGCGGCCGTATCCCGGCAATCTTCTGCGGCTGGCTGCGGAGAAGGGCGAGGTGCAGGCCATTCTTGCGTCCGATCCGATCGCTTATCTTTGGCTCAAGGACGGCGAGTTCAAGGAAATCGGCTCCAATCTCGATGGTCCTTATAAAGATGTGAGCTGCTGCATCGTTGGTCTTCGCGGCAGTCTCATTCGCGAGGAGCCGCTGGTGGCGCGCGCCATCACCCAGGCGCTGCTGGATGCGGCAATGTTCGCTTCGCAGAATCCGGAGAAAACCGCGAAATCGTTCCTGCCTTATGCGCCCAAGACGGCGACCGAGGAGGATCTGCAAGCCATGATCCGTTATCACACCCATCATCACCACCCGGTAGGCGATGCGCTGAAGCGCGAGCTGAAGGTTTACGCGGACGATCTCAAACTCGTCTCGGTCTTCAAGCCAAACACTGATACGGCAAAGCTTGCGGAGCGGATCTATGCCAACGTCTTCGGCGTCTAAGGCGGTTGCCATTCCGCAATCGGTCGAGGAGGGCGCGGCGTTCAGTGGCCGCGCGTTCGTGTCTTTTCCATCTATTCTGGCGAGCCGGACCGGCCTCGCGGCGAGCATCGCGTGGTTTGCGTTCGGCGCGTCGGTTTTGGCGTGGTCCGACGTCGGCGATTGGTCTCAGACGCAGAACGTTGCCTATGGGGCGTTTGTCATTGGGGCGGTCATTGCCGCTCTTTCCCTCGGCGGCTCTTTCTTTGGCCAGCTTGGAACGGGCGTCAACTGCCGTGCGGCATGGCTGCTTGCGCTGGGTGCTTTTCTGACGCTGTGGGAGGTGGCGACCGCGAAGTTTGCCTGGCTGCCGCTGCCGTTCTTTCCGCCGCCGCAGGCGATCGTTGAAGTCTATACCGATGATCTGCCAAAGCTGTGGGCCAGCGTCTTTGCATCGGTGAAGTTGCAACTCGGCGGCTACGCCATCGGCGCGCTCATCGGATTCATCACCGGGGTCTCCATCGGCTGGTCGCGAGCCGTCGGCTATTGGGTTCATCCGGTGCTGCGCTTCATCGGCCCGTTGCCGGCGACGGCCTGGCTGCCGATCGCGTTCTTCACGTTTCCGTCGAGCTGGAGCGCGAGCACATTCCTCATCGCGCTGGCCACCGGGTTTCCGGTGACGGTGCTGACGTGGTCGGGCGTAGCGAGCGTCAGTAATGCCTACTATGACGTGGCGCGGACGCTGGGCGCAAAGCCGTCGTTCCTTGTGCTCAAAGTGGCAATCCCCGCCGCGCTGCCGCACGTTTTCGTCGGTCTCTTCATGGGCCTTGGATCGTCCTTCGCCGTTCTCGTCGTCGCCGAGATGATCGGCGTGAAGGCCGGGCTCGGCTGGTATCTGCAGTGGGCGCAGGGCTGGGCGGCCTACGCGAACATGTACGCGGCTCTGATTGTGATGTCGCTGTTATGCTCCGGTGCGATCACGCTTTTGTTTCGGGTGCGGGATTGGCTGTTGATCTGGCAGAAGGGCGTCGTGAAATGGTAGCGCTCGCTTACAAGCCGCAGGAGGTGCAGGCGGCGGGCGCCGCGCTGGACATTGATGACGTCAGTCATCACTTCGACATCGATGGCGCTGTCCTCCCCGTCCTTAACCAGGTCAGCTTCCGGGCCAACCCCGGTGAATTTGTCGCGTTGCTGGGGCCGTCCGGTTGCGGAAAGTCCACCTTGCTGCGGCTGGTCGCGGGGCTGGAAGCGCCACGGTCGGGAAATCTGCGGGAGGATGGCCATCCAATCACCGGACCGCACCCGTCGCGCGTGGTGGTGTTTCAAGATCCGACGTTGTTCCCTTGGCGCACGGTGTGGAAGAACGTCGCCCTCGGGCTCGAGGCGCAGGGCATCATCAAGAGCGAGCGGCACCGCGTCGATGCGGCTATCCAACTGGTGGGCCTCTCCCAATTCGCCAATGCCTATCCGCATCAACTGTCGGGCGGCATGGCGCAGCGTGTCTCACTGGCACGCGCACTGGTTAACGATCCGAAGATCCTGATCCTCGATGAACCGTTGGGCAAGCTGGATTCGCTCACACGCATCAGCATGCAGACTGAAATCGTGTCGTTATGGCAGCGCAACGGCTTCACCACGCTGCTGGTGACGCACGATGTCGAGGAGGCGCTGTTCCTTGCCAACCGCGTGCTGGTGTTCAGCGACCGGCCCGCGAGCCTCAAAGCCGACATCACCGTTGACAGGGCGTATCCGCGGCATCGCGGCGATCCCTATCTCGCGGATCTGCGGCGCCAGATCCTTGGATTGCTCGGCCTCGATGCAACCTGGTGATCGCGACAGCAACGGAATACGGACATGGATGCCACGCCGACGCTGCTTGAGAAGATCGGCCTGATCGCCGCGGATCTCGCTGCGGACAGCGCCGAGAACGATCGCACGGGGCGGATCGCTCCGCGAGTTTTCAGTGAGCTCGCAAAAACCGGATTGCTGGGGCTGACGGTCTCAAAGGCGCACGGCGGCGCGGGTGCCGGCATGCGCGAGACGGCGGACGTCCTGCGTGTCCTTGGCAAGGCCGATCCTTCGGTTGCGCTGATCCTAGCGATGCACTTCATCCAGCACCTGATCATCGCGAGAACCGAGAACTGGCCGCGTCATCTGGCGCAGAAACTGGTTCGTGACGCGACCGGGGGGGTCGGCCTCATCAACGCGTTGCGCGTCGAGCCGGAACAGGGGTCGCCCGCGCGGGGCGGGCTTCCGGCTACGGTGGCGCGGCGAACGGCCGAGGGATGGCGGCTCACTGGTCGCAAGATCTATTCGACTGGCGCCCCAGTGCTGCGTTGGTATCTGGTCTGGGCCAGGACCGACGAGCCGGATGTTCGGCTCGGCATCTTTCTGGTGCCTGCGGGTCTGCCCGGGACGCGGATCGTCGAGACCTGGGATCATCTCGGTCTGCGCGCCAGCGGCAGTCATGACGTCATCTTCGATGACGTACTGTTTCCACTCGACCACGAAATCGATGTCCGCAAGTCAGAGCAATGGCTGAAGCCGGATGTGATTCCGCTGATAATTCATCCTGTGCTGACCGCGGCGGTCTATGACGGCGTCGCGCAAGCTGCCCGGGACTGGCTGCTTCAGTTCCTGAAAACTCGTGCACCTTCCAGCCTCGGTGCGCCGCTCGCAACGCTGCCGCGCGCGCAGGATATCGCAGGCGGCATCGATGCAAAGCTCGCGGTCAATGCCCGGCTGATCCGGACCTTCGTCCGGGATTTCGATGACGGCATAACGGTTACGCCAAACGAGGCAGCCATCGTGAAACTGATGGTGACGAACAACGCGGTGAGCGTTGTTGAAGACGCGCTGTCGTTGAGCAGCAATCATGGGCTGAGCCGGACCAATCCGCTTGAGCGTCATTATCGCGACGTGCTGTGCGGCCGGGTACATACGCCGCAGGATGACAGCACCCGGATCACGGCGGGCCGCGCCGCGCTGGGCATCTGACTTGTAGCTTTCACATCTTTGACAGGAGGGACACGATGAGCATCGAATTCATTGGCTTCGTCACCAACAACAATTCGTCGGAGACGATTCCGCGCAGTGGACCGGTCGTGAACCGCGACCATATCGAAACCGTCGCCAAGGCTCATGAGAATGCCGGCTTCGACCGGGTTTTGCTTGCGTTCAATGCCACAAGCCCCGACAGCTTGCAGGTCGGTCAGCATGTTCTCGGCGTCACTGAGCGTCTGAATATCCTGATCGCGCAGCGGCCGGGCTTCACCGCACCGACCTTGCTGGCGCGGCAACTGGCGACAATAGACCAACTCTGGCGTGGCCGTGTCGCGCTTCACGTCATTACCGGTGGAAACGCCGAGGAACTGAAGCAGGACGGCAATCTCGTGCACGATAAGGACGAGCGTTACGCCCGCACCGGGGAATTTCTCGACATCGTCAAGGCTGAGTGGAGCAGCGACAAGCCATTCAGCTACAGCGGAAAATATTATCAGGTTCAGAACGGGTTTTCTCAGGTCAAGCCCTATCGCCCTGACGGCATTCCGATCTTTGTCGGAGGAGGATCGGACGCGGCCATTGAGGTTGCAGGCAAGCACGCGGATACATTCGCGCTGTGGGGTGAATCCTATGCGCAGGTCCGCGATGTGACGTCGCGCGTTCGCGCGGCTGCT